>NZ_JBFBJZ010000134.1:0-9444 GCF_040686255.1 Kitasatospora sp. NPDC085879
CCATCGCGGCCCCGGGCAGCCGAAGGACCTCACCCTCCGCATCGGCGAGCACGCGGACGCCCGCCAATTCGTACCGTTCGTCGCCGCGCTCGCCGGCATGGTGACGACCGCGCTTCATGACCTCGCCCGCCACAACGGCGTCCCGCTGTGACGTCAACCAGGTCTTCGGACCTGTGAGCCACAGCTCCCAGGACCGGACCAGGGTTCCGGTGCGCAGCCGGTCGTCCGGGTCGGTGGTGAACAGGCCGCGGCGGCTGGCCTGGGTCAGGGCGGGGTTGGTCGTCATCTGCGATGTCTCCCTTTGACGGGTCGGTCCGGCCCGCTGGGGTGCGGACCGGGCCGGGCCGGTCGGTGGTGGGTGGGCGCGGTTGGCTGGGTATGGCGGGCCGGTCCTCAGGCGAGGGCCGACCCGCCGCCGGGAGCGGGTCGGCTACAGGCGGCTGTCCGTCCAGGACTCCGCTTCCTAGTCGACGTCGTCGTCCTCGTCAGCCTGGTCCTCACCGGCGGCGGCCGCGTGTCCTGGCCTCGGCCACCGTGCTGTTCCTGCCCCCGGCGCTCGCCCTGGCCGCGGGCTGGGCGCCGCTCCGCCTGCGGCCGCGGCTGGAACCCGTGCCCGCCCGCGGCTGGTTCCTGCTCGCGTGCTACCTCACCGCACCGCTCAGCGCGATCCCCCGATGGCGCTGCACCCGGCATCGTGCTGTGGTGCACCGCCGCCGCGGTCCCTGTGTGCTCGCGGGCCTGGTCGTCCTGTTCGTCGCCGACAGCCGGCGGACGAAGAACGGGACCGACCCGAATCCGGCCACGCGATGAGGTCCCGCACCGAGAAGGCCGCATTCGCCGCCGCCTTCGGCGCCGTCACCCTCGCCACCACCTGGATCGGCGTCCACTACGCCGAGAGCCGATGGTTCCAGTACGCCGTGGTGATCGGCATCCCCTTTGTCCTGCGACAGGCCGTCCTGGAGACCCGGATCGCCGGGCAGCAACTGTGGCGCCGCTTCAGCCTCGCCGCCCGCCGGCGGCCAGTCGTCGTCAAACTCCGCGGCGACTTGGACGCGCGCACCGCCGACCGCACCGGCCGACAGCTCGACTCCGCCCTCAGGGCCGCTACCGCCAGCGGACTGACCATCGACGTCACCAGCGTCACCACCGTCTCCCGCACCGGCACCGCCCCGCTCATCGCCACCGCCCGCGACCACGTGCCCGTCACCGTCTACGGCGCCAGCCCTGCCGTCCGCCGCACCCTCCACGACAACGGCCTCAACCACCTCGTCTCCTACACCGACCACACCGCCCCGCCATGAGAGTCAAAGTCCGCAATCCGCCCAGTGCCCCGCCCGCTTTGAACCCGACGCCTCAGGCGGCCATCCGCGAGAAGAGCCTGGCGGCACCATGGCGGGCAGCAGACACGCGAATTCGCCCCAGCCGCCCCGGCTCGAGAGTGACAGCTCACGGCGAGTCCATCCGGCACCTTCACTGATCCGTAACTCAGTCGCCCCGTCAGAGGCTCTGTCTGAACCCCGAGCAGACCCCGGGCGCCCCGCCTCCTCGCACCCGACAGCCATACGACCACCGCCCCCGAATGCCCGCACGAGGCGCCGAGGAGAGGCATGCATGTGTCTGGGCCGGGGCCTGGGGCCCGGGCGGCAAGCAGAGCCGCGCGCCGCGCCCGTTCACAGGATTCGGCACCTCGCCCGCAGGAACGGCGCCTGAAGTGGCGGAGGAGCGACATCGCCCGCTCGTCTGCGACCGATCCGCCCGCCAGTCCGACCGCGGTCCCACACAGGACTTCCCGGAGCTGAAGGACGCCTGGCACGTGCCCCGCAGGAGGCGGTGTCTGGCGCTGGGCCCCGCAAATCGGCCAGGCGGCAGAGGCGGTGACGGGGCATCGGCGACCCGGACAGCGGCCCCAGGGGGGCTGTGGGGGCGCCGCGGACGGCCGGGAGATGACCCAGTCGAGCGGCTCGCCGGGCTGCGCGAGGCCCTTGCCGCTCCGCTGTGACGGTGGCCCGCACCCACGGCCGCCTCGCCTGGTTCCTCGCCCAGTGCAGCAGCGAACTGGCGCCCGTCCTCCACTGGCGGGCCCTGGACGTCCCCGACGGCTGTGCCTTCGGCGCCGTCCTGCCGACCGCGGGCGAACTCACCGACGCCGAGAGGGCGGTCCGGCACCTGGCGGCCATGCTCGCCCGCATCCGCCGACCGCACTGACCGGCCGCAGCACAGGAAATGCCCGCGCCTTTGGCAGTGGTCCGGATCGGTGGGCTCGCGCAGGCGCAGCGGCGGGGGCAGGCGCCCACAGCCGCGCGGCGGCTTCCACCCTGCCGCTGCCGGAGGTGCGCCCGGCCTGCGGGAGGAGCAGCAGGCCCAGGCCGTGGGCGTTCCGCGGGGCGGTGCCGCGTCCGCCGCGGCCTGCAGACCACACCGCGGTCCCCGGCCGTGCGGCCGGGGACCGCGGTGTGCGCGCGCCTGCTCACAGGTGTTCGCGGAAGCCCCCGGTCTCCGTTCCGCGCTTCTCGATGAAGTGCTTGAACCGCTTGAGGTCGCCCTTCACCTGCCGGTCGAGCATGTTCATCATGTCGGCGGCCTTCTCCGCCAGCCCCTCGGGCTGGTAGTCCATCGACATGACGATCCGGGTGTGGCCGGCGTCCAGCGGCTGGAACGACACCATGCCGGTCTGCTTCACCTCGCCGCTGGTGGTCCGCCAGCTGACGTGGTCGTCCGGGACCTGGTCGACGATCTCCGTGTCGAACTCCCGCGACACCCCGGCGATCTTCGTCTTCCAGTGGTTGTGCCGGTCGTCGATCTGCGTGATCTCCTCCACGCCCTCCATGAACATCGGGAAGTCCTCGAACTGCGTCCACTGGTTGTACGCGGTGCTGACCGGCACATCCACGTCGATCGTCTCCTGCACCTTGCTCATCACGGACCCACTTCCTGGTGGTCTGGTTCACCGGGCCCCGGGCGCCTGCCCCCACGGCAGGCCCGCACACGGGGGCCGTAACCCATCCCGCCCGCGTCCCGGAGCGCCCGCAACCGCAGACGTCCTCGAACCCGGACCGCGGGAACCCGCCGCGGGCTCCTGTGCGCGGCTGCGGCGGCAGGCCTGCGGCGGCCGCACCGGTGGGCCACGCGGGTGAACGCCCGCCCGCACCCCGGCACAGACTCACGGGCGGCCCGGGCGGGCGTAGTGTCTGGATACCGCCACACGTGCGGCTGCAGCATGACCTGGAAGGAGCGTCGTGATGGCGCTCGTGCACCGCTACCTGATCGTTCTCCCCGGCCGACCGGGCTGCCACGCCCCGCAGTCCAGCACGGTCGTCACCGCCACCGGCCGCACCGGCCCCGGCGGCCACCCCGTGTACGCCGACGAGACGGGCCGCCTGCGAGTGGAGATCACCGACCACGGCACCGCCCGGCTCCTGACCCCCACCCCGCTCCACCACGGCCCCCTCCACGCCGAACCCCTCCCCTGACGGCGCCCCGGGCCCGCGGCGAACCGGCGGATCGGCGGATCGGCGGATCGGCGGATCGGCGGATCGGCGGATCGGCGGATCCACGCGGACGTACGGCCGTGCGGACAAGACGCGCAGTCCCCCGCGGATGGGCCGGACTCGGCAGACCCTGCATGCAATGTCCTTTTTGGGTATATGCCGGGTTTGGGTGTTTTGCTTGAAATTTTGCCGAACCTGCGTGGAGGGCTGCCGTGCCGGATCCCGAACTGACACCGGAGGAGATCGCCCTGGTCCACGAGTACGTGGAGATCCCGCCCGGGGTCGCTATCGACCGCCTGGACGTCCAGCGGGCCCGGCTCGCGAAAGCCGTGGGCGGATGGTTCCGCAAGGCCGGCCCCGGCCTGTACGAGATCGTCACCGAGACCCCCCGCCCCGGCGCACAGCCGCCGCCCGACCTGCCGTAGCCCACCCGCGCCCGGGCGGCGACCGTCCTGTCGCCGGGCTTCGCGCGGCGGTGGTGCCCCGATCTGTGTCCCCGACCGTGGGCACCGCCATGGCGGCCCGGCACCCGCGAGACGCCGCGGCGGATGCGGGACCGCGACCCGGAGACCGGCCGCTCTTGGACCGGGCCGCCCACCGGGCACCGGTGCTTCTGATACCCCCCAAGCCGCACACACCCGCCGGCGTACACCCCTTTGCTCACGCCGCGGCCCGGCACACCAGCCCCTCCCCCGACCCCGGACCGAACGGGGCCGGACAGCGGCAGCCGCGGGCGGCTGCTCCTGGGCGGGTGGTGGTGCGGGTGGGTGGCCGGGCGGGTGACTTCCCGGCGGGGTCGGCCGGGTGCGGCCGGGGGGGTGTGGCAACGGTGGAAGGGCGGTGCCCCGGGGCGCCAGCCGCCCGATCGCGGACCTCTCGGGGAGTGACTCCGTCGTGTCCATCGCCCACCGGATCCTGCAGTTACTCCTCGCCCTCGCCTGCGCCGCCGGCCTGTGGGCCGCCTTCCCGGGCCCCGCGCAGGCAGCCCCGCAGCGGTCCGCCGCCGTCGCGGCCCCCACCGCCGGGACGCGGCGAACGCGGCGCCGGCCGCCGGGCAGAGCATCAACAAGGTCGCGGCCTGCGAGAGCGGCGGTCGCGGGCACGCCAACACCAGAACATGCCGTACAGGTTGGTTCTCATTACCCGGTCGAACTGCTCGGTGCTGATCGCCGCGATTCCGTCGGGCTGCGACATCTGGTAGGCGGCGTTGTTCACCAGGATGTCGAGAGCGCCGAGGCGGGTAAAACACAGGCCGGGCAGGCCGGTGCAGAAATCCTCGCTGCGCAGGTCGCCCGCGACGGGCAGGGCCCGCTGTCCGGCCTGTTCGACCAGCCGGGCGGTGACGCCGGCGTCGTCCTGTTCCTCGGGCAGGTGGCAGAACGCCACGTCGGCGCCCTCGCGCGCGAAGGCGACGGCACGGCCGACCCCGGAGTCGCCTCCGGTGACCAGTGCCACCCGTCCGGTCAGGCGGCCCGAGCCTCGGTAGGAGGTCTCGCCGTAGTCCGGCTCGGGCCGCATCCGCTCGTCGCTGCCGGGATGCGGCTGAATCTGTTCCGGCATGGGCGGCCGCGGGTACTGCTCGGCCGGGTTCTGCGGCGTTTACTGATCGTTCGACACCATCCGCCGTCCTCCTCACCACATCGCGCATCACCGTTCCGGACCGGCAGAGCCCCCGCCACCACCCGAGTCTGCGGCGCCTGCCCGCCGCCCGCACGTGCAATGCAGGCCGTCTGGGCCCTCTCTCCGGAGCCGGGCGGCCAGTGCGCCAGCCGGCGCCTGATGAGAACCCGCGATTTTCCCCACCCACGCTCTCGGTTCCCCAGCTCGTTGCCTCTTGAAGCAAGTGAGGACGTTCAGCGAGCGAGTGTCGCGGAACCGCCCGTCCGTTGACTGTCCGGCCGGCCTGCCCCGTCAAGGGCGCCCACGGCGTCGCTGACGTCTGACTGACGGGCGGCCTCGGGGATGGCGTTCCCCCAGGTCAATTGCCTGTGGGTGGGGAGCAGGGATGAGCAGGTCTGGGCAACACCGGAGCGCAGGGTGGCCGTTTTCACCCGTCACACCCCACCAACGACCACACCTTCCCGACAGCACGGTCCACCCACCAAGAGCCGACACGGCGACCGCGAGCCCGCAGCGCCGACCGGCGATCCTTCGGGGGACACATCACCCCGTGCACCGGGTACCGAACGCCGCCCCGGCCGGTGGCCGACCCGCACGCACCCGGAGCGGCCAGGGCCCACAGCCGGCCACCGCCGAGGGAGCCAGCCGGCTCCTGCCGGGGGACCAGGCTCGCCGAGCCCACCGCCCAGCAGACTCCGCGCGTGGGCAGCCAGCCGTTCCCACCGGCACCGCCGTCCCAACCGAACACGGCTGAAGCCACCAGGGACAGCGGGTGAACGTCGGGCTGCCCGCCGCGGAGCCGACCGGGCGATATAGGCGTATCCGGGCCGGTTGGGGACCTCCGCGCGCGGGCAGACGGGGACGCATGGCAGATGAGCACGGCAACCACGGCCCGCGGACCGCGGCTTCCGCACCGAACGGCGGTTCTGGACCGGACAGCCCGCTCCAAGTGCCGGCGCACGGCTGGTGGCAGGTCCTCAAACGCACCGGCCGCGAGTTCCTCGCGGACGAACTCCCCGACCGGGCCGCCGCCCTCACCTACTACGGCATCCTGGCGATCTTCCCCGCCCTGCTCGTCCTGGTCTCCCTCCTCGCCCTGGCCGGAACCTCCGCGACGGACACCGTCCTCGACAACCTGCAGTCCCTCGCGCCGGGGTCGGCCCGCGACATCCTGCACAGCGCGATCACCCAGTTGCAGTCCGGCCGCGCCACGGGCGGCTTGCTCGCCGTCCTCGGCCTCGCCGGCGCCCTGTGGTCGGCGTCCGGCTACATCGGCGCGTTCATTCGCGCCGCCAATGCCGTCTACGACATCCGCGAGGGCCGCCCCATGTGGAAGACCACCCCCCTGCGGATCGGCCTCACGCTGCTGACGATGCTCCTGCTCGTCGCCTGCGCAGTCATCGTCGTCTTCACCGGCCGACTCGCCGAGCGCGCCGGGAACCTGCTCGGCCTCGGCGACACCGCGCTCACCGTCTGGGCCGTTGCGAAGTGGCCGGTCCTGGTCCTCCTCGTCACCCTCATGATCGCGCTGCTGTACTGGGCCGCGCCGAACGTCCGCGGCCGCGGCCTGGCCTGGACCTCCCCCGGCAGCCTGCTGGCCGTCCTGCTCTGGCTCGCACTGTCCGCCGGTTTCGCCGCCTACGTCGCCAACTTCGGTTCCTACAACAAAACCTACGGCACCCTCGCCGGCGTCGTCGTCTTCCTGATCTGGCTCTGGCTGACCAACCTCGCCATCCTCCTCGGCCTCGAACTCGACGCCGAACTCGCCCGCGAACAAGCCATCCGCACCGGCCGGCCGAACGCCGAGGAACCCTACGTCCAACCTCGCGACACCCGCACCTGGCCCGACGAGAACGACACGCCCTCCCCGCACGACCGCTAGCTCAAGTGAGCTACGCCCAGGACGACCGCGGCCGGGGACGCCGATCCGCTGCCCTGAGCGCGCATGCGGCGCAGTTAGTGCTTCACGCACGCCCGCACACCGCACAGGTTGATGGACTACACGCCGGTGCTGAATCACCGACACGCGCCCCCGACTCACGGTCAGGAGCGGAGAGTCCTATGGGCCGGTCAGCGCGCCGCCCAGCGCCACCACAGGCACGGACGGGCTTCGCAAGGCGCTCCAGCACGGCCCAGACGGCTTCGGGGCGCCACCGGCGGGCTTCACTCCCCACCCCAGACTGCAGCTGCCGGTGGACGACCAACGTGCCGACCGGCACCGCGTGGCGGGGCCCCGGGGCCTCGGCTCGGTGCCCGGCACGCCAGAGTCGCGCCGTCGCGCTTGCGGATCACCAAGCATCTTGAAGTCCTTTCACCCTTCCGATTCCACTGTTGCAATACCGGAATTGAAGGGCGTATGTTGGTGGCGTGAGTTTGAGTGAGCCACGTCAACCCCGTAGCGGCTGGACGTTTCTGACGAACCATGCCCGGATCCTGCTGCTGATCTCCCGCACCCCGGAGGCCAGGCTTCGCGACCTCGCGGCCGCGTGCGGCCTGACCGAGCGCGCCGTCCAGGCGATCGTCACCGATCTCGAGACCTCCGGATACCTGATCCGCGAACGCGCGGGACGTCGCAACCACTACCGCATCGTCCCCGGCACCCTCTTCCGGCACCCCGCCGAGGCGCACCTCGGCATCGACGGGCTCCTGCGGCTCGTGGACGACCACCCCCGGCCGTCCGCAGCCGAGGCTCATCGCGCAGCGCCGATCACGGCCCCGGCGGACGACCCCGCCGGCGTCGCCTAGGCACTGGCCGGTCAACACCACCGCACCCCCCGCTCTGCCCGACCCGGCCTGCGGACTTCCCCGCCGGCCCGGCCGCTAGACAGACCAATTCGGGAGCCACGCAGTGACCGCACGCCCCTCCCTCGGCCGCACCCCTGCCCACGTCCGCCCAGGCGTATCGAGCACCCGACGCAGCGTCACGCGCCAGCCGGGGCCTGAGGACGGTCCACCACACTCGGTCGTGCTGGCCGCGGGTCCCCGCGCACTGGCGCGCGTGCGCGGGGAACTCGACCTGGACAACGCCGAAGATCTGTACCGCACCCTCACCGACGCCCTGCAAACCAGCACCGGCGGCCTCGACCTCGACCTGGCTGGCGTGACGTTCTGCGGCAGCAGCGGACTGAACATCATGCTCCGCCTGCGCAACCACGCCGCCAAGACCGGCCGGACCGTCAAGGTCACCGCGGCCAGCCGCCAGGTCGAACGCCTACTCGCGGTGACAGAAACCGGCCCCCTGTTCGGCCTGCCCCCGGGCGAACCTTCATAGCCACACACCAAGCGCTCACCGGCGCGAGGTCGTCCCGGCCCGCCCGCGCAGGCACGCCCCGATGCCCCGCCCTGGGACGGCAACGTCGCTGTCCGAGCCCCGCGCGCCACGCCCACCCCCGGTCCCGGTTGCCGGCGAGCTGCAGGCACAGGTGGACGGGTCGCACCGCAGCAGACTCCGCCGCAGCGACGGTCGTCGCAGCGAACGGGGCGCTGGTCCCCGCGCAGGCGCAGAAGGTCGGCGGCGCCCCGGCCCCGCTTCAAGCCGGGCCGTGTCACATCCGCGTATCCGCTCGGGCTCCCGACCCCGGCCAAGCGGATGCGCGAGCGCCGTGCGTGCTCCGGTTCGGCGGGCGGGCCATTGGAGTGGAAGGAGCAGCGCGGGCCGGAGGTCTGGGGCGGAGCGGGAACGTTTGTGGGCTGGGCGGGACAGGCCCGCCCCGCGCAGGAGGTAGAAGAGATGGGACACGGCGGGAATGTCGTCGCGGAGCTGAGGGCCGACCACCGCGAGGTCGAGGAGATGTTCGGCCGGATCAAGGCCATGAGCACCGGCGGCCAGGAGCTGCGGGACATGGTCGACGAGGTCACGATCGAGCTGGTGCGGCACTCGGTCGCCGAGGAGCAGTACCTCTACCCGGCGGTGCGCGAGCACCTCGCGGGCGGGGACCGGATCGCGGACAAGGAGATCGACGACCACAGCCGGGTCGAGCGGATCCTCAAGCAGCTCGAGGGCATGGACACCGGCGACACCTCGTTCCGGCCGCTGCTGCAGGAACTCATGGACGAGGTCACCGCCCACGTCCGCGACGAGGAGAACAACCTGTTCCCGATGATGGAGCAGGCCTGTACGGCCGAGATGCTGGACGACCTCGGCGACAAGATCCGCCGCGCCAAGGCCATGGCCCCCCCCCCGCCCCCCCCCCCCCCCCCCCCCCCCCCCCCCCCCCCCCCACAACCACCCCCCCCCCCCCCCCCCCCCCCCCCCCCCCCCCCGGACCCCCCCCCCCCCCCCCCCCCCCCCACACCCCCCCCCCCCCCCCCCCACAAAAAAAAAAAAAAAAAAATC
>NZ_JBFBJZ010000135.1:0-9071 GCF_040686255.1 Kitasatospora sp. NPDC085879
CCAGACGGTAACGGCCAGGCCATGACCGGAATCCAGGGTGTAGGAGTCCACTTCGGCGGGTTTCTGCCCGGCGCCGCCACCACGGCAGGGCCGGCGCTGGTCATGCGGAGGCGCGGGAGCCAATGGCGATCCTTCGGTTGAAGGTGGCTGGGTGGGAGGGGCCGCGGGCGCACCGCTCCATGCGACATCGGAGGGGTGCGCCGCGGCCGGTCGGCGGGGGCCGGGTAGGGATCAGACCGCCGAGGCCAGGCGCTGCTCCCAGCGCAGGCAGGCTTCCTCGCCGAGGTGGCGCCGTACGGCGTCGCCGCGGCGCCAGGTGAGCGGGCCGTCCAGGGCGTCGAGCATCCGAGCGGCGGCGACCACCCCCGCGAGGGTCTGGCCGGGCTTGAAGGTGTGGCCGATCCGGCGCTCCAGGTCCACGTACACCGTGGGAATGGGCAGGCCGAGGGCGAAGCACACCCGGGTGGCTAGCACGAGCGCGGCGTCCGGCGCCAAGATGCAGTAGGCACACGAGAGACGCTCGAGGCCGGTGTCGTAGATCGGGTGGTACTCCAGGCCGTTGTCGCTGATCTCCGACCACACGTCCGTCGTGGACAGGTGATGGATGATGTTCCACGTCAGCACGAGGCGCTTGCCGCTGCTGGCGCGGGAGTCGAGGGACAGCACAGCCTTCTTGGCCCGGGCCGCCGACTCGCCCCCGCGGACGCCGTAGATCGACACGATCAGCGCCTGGTCGTCCAACCCGAGCGCGGCCGTGATCTGCGTGTAGATGGGGGCCAGCTCGTCGCGCTTCAGCGACGATGTGCACAGCCGGCGCTTCGCGTCAGGGAACATGCCGCGCTTCTCGACCATCCCGACGAAGCCGCCGTCGGCGGCGACGACCAGGAACCTCAGGCCGTAGCGCTCGGCCTGCCGCTGCGCCAACTCCCGAACACCAGGCCACTCGGTGTCGGGCCCGAGGTCGGCGTGGACGACGACCAGCTTGTGCAGGCACCCTGCGCGCTTCGCGGCCTGGACCGCCCGGTGCAGTCCCACGACCGAGTCCTTGCCGGCCGAGCTGTGGTAGATCACTGCGTCGGCCCGCCGCATCAGCTCCGCGGGGTCGGCCGCGAGCTCCGCGAGGACGGCATCGGCAGCCAGCCGCGCGGAACCCCGGAAGGCGCCACTGCGGCATGTCCGCCACGCCGCCCGCCAGGCGGCCTGCTGCGCCTTCGCCCTGCTCCGTGCAGAGCGCAGACGGGCGTGGTCGGTGCGGGGGTCATGGCCGGCCTTGGGCTGCCGGCGGGTCGCGTTGCGGGCGGTGCGCACGGCACCGCTGGTCTGGATACCCAGCCTGAGCTGGTCCAGCAGCGTCTGGACGGGATCGGACACGGGACTCTCCATGGGTAATGCTCCAGGGGAGCAGGGTGGGAGACGCCGACTGGAGGCCGAGGTCAGCGCCGGGCGAGCCAGCCGGCCACTGCCTTGGCGCACAGGGCGGCATCCGTGGCGCAGTCGGCGCCGAGGCCGAGGTAGAGAGGTTCACCGACGGGGCGTCCGGCGTCGTCGCAGAGCCAGGCCGTGAAGGTTTCCTCGTGGTCCTGCGGGTGCCGCTGCGTGTGCTCCCCGGCAGCGATGCCGATGTGGCAGCCGGCGAGGGGCTCGTCCGGCACCGGTCCAAGAGGCACGACGACGTAGTGGGTGCCGCCGCCGCTGTTCGTGAAGGAGTTGGTGACGCCGTACGCCCGCAAGGCGGCGTGCAGCACGTGAGCCTCGGTCGGCGCCGGGGCGGCGGTGGCCCGCAGCCGGTACCAACTCGCCGCGCTGACGGCGTAGAACGCGCCGCCCAGGTCGCGCAACAACCGAAAGCCATCAGCACCGCGCGCGGCCAGGTACCGGCGAGCCTGACGGCGGCTGACGGTACCGAACTCCACGACACCGGAACCGGAGAAGCCCCCTTCCCGTGCCAGGTGATCTCGTAGCCCGGGGCGGTCACCTGCGCCAGGAGCGCTGTCCCCCTCAAGGTGCGCGGGTCGGTGATCCCGCAGTCCTGATGCGTGCCATCGGCGCGGACCGTCTGGCGGGCGGCGGCAGCCACGACAGAGCGGGCACGGACGAGAGCCAGCGCGTCCCACTCGGCGTCGCCACCTTCGGCGAGCCGCCACGCCTGGTGCGCGGCGCCGGCGGCCGCCTCTGCCTGATCCAGGCGCTGCTGCGCCGGCATCGCGCGCTCGCCGGGAGCCGTGGACGCCCTCATACGCGCTCTCCGTTGACGAAGACCTCGACCTCGATACCGCTGATGCCGACGCGGGAGACACCGGCGAGCTCACGGGCGTAGGCCAGCGCGTCAGGGCGCTGCTCGGTGGGCCTGAGCTCGTCGGTCCAGGAGGCGTCCCCCGAGGGGTAGCCGAGGTCCCGGTCGTCGTTTGTGGACGTGTGCATGCGCGCGTAGGTGGGGCTGCCGCTGATGCTGATGCGCATCCAGGCGGGGGAGTTCATGGTCTGCGAAGTCCTTCCGGGGTCCCGGCGCCGATGCGAAAGCCGGATCGGGCGGCCGGGTCGACTGGTGTGGAGGGGGCGCGGGGCTGCTCGCCCACTGCGGTGCGGTGCGGTCCGGCACGGAGCCCCGCCGAATAACAGCCAATCTACATCACTAATTGCCATCTTGCAATGCAGAGTCTACGCTCATGACGTCACCCTGACGAAATGCACGTGGTGGTGCGGGCACCGGACCTCCGTCCGAACGACGTCCAGCACACCCGTCGGATCCACGAGGAGACTTGATGCCGAACCGCCGCACCAGCACCCGCCGTTCCACATCGCCGATGCCGCGGCCGCTGCTGACCGAGATCCGCACCGACCGCGCCGCGGGCGTCCTTCTCGCCGCTGCGGCCGGCGATGCTCTCGGCGTCCACTACGAGGGCAAGGGCACGATGCGCCCCGACCAGCTGCCGAAGATGCTGGGCGGCGGCTACGGCCCGTACCGGCCCGGCGAGTACAGCGATGACACGCAGATGCAGTGGTGCATCGCCGACGTCGCCGCCACCGGCGCCGATCTGCGCAACCCGAACGCCCTGGACGCCATCGCGAACAACTTCCTGATCTGGCTGCGCGACGGAGCCACGGACGTCGGCATGCAGACCCGGACCGTCCTCGGCATGACCGAGCGGGCGCACGCCGAGTCCGACGAGCCGCTGCACCAGGTGATGACCCGCCAGGCCGCCGCCCAGTACAAGCGGACCGGCCTCGGCGCGGGCAACGGGGCCTTGATGCGGACCGGAATCGTCGCCCTCGCCTACCTGGACACCGACCCGCGCGCCATGGCCGGCGCCGCCCGCGCAGTCAGCGACCTGACCCACGGCGACCCGCTGAGTGCCGAGGCATGCATCCTGTGGTGCTCCGGCATCCGCACCGCCGTCCTCGATGGCACCGTCGACGGAGTCCGCGCCGGACTGGCCCTGCTCCCGGCAAACCGCCGCGCCCAGTGGTCCGCCTGGCTCGACGAGGCCGAGAACCGGCCCCCCGCGCAGCTTCGCCAGCAAGAACGGTTTCGTTGTCGTGGCGCTCCAGGCCGCCTGGGCCGCCATCACCCAGACCCCCGTGCCCGCAGATGACCCCGCCAACGGCTCGTTCGCCGGCGAGCACCTCCAGCTCGCCCTGGAGAATGCCGTACGCATCGGCCACGACACCGACACCGTCGCCGCGATCGCCGGAGCGCTTCTCGGTGCACGTTGGGGCGGGTCGGCAGTGCCGCTCAACTGGCAGCGCCTGATCCACGGATGGCCCAGCCAGGATGCCCCCGACCTGGTCAGCCTCGCGGTCCTGACGGTGAACAAAGGCCGTGACGACTCCAAGGGCTGGCCGAGGGTCGAGCGGATGCCGCACCCGCAGATCGGCGGACAGCCGTTCGCCGTCCTCCACCCGGACGACCCCGGACTGATCATCGGCAACCTCGCCCAGACCACCGTCGGCGGCCCCGCGCCGGTCGACGCAGTCGTCAGCCTCTGCCGCGTCGGATCCGGCCCGATCCTGACCCAGGCCGGTGTCGAGCACATCCGGGTCTGGCTGGTCGACCGCGCCGGAGCCAACGCGGACACCGCGTTCGTCGTCGACCAGGCCGCGCGCATCGTCCAGCAGCTGCGCCAGGAGGGGAAGCGGGTGTTCCTCCACTGCGTGGCCGGGCGCAGCCGCACCCCCGCCGTCGCCGCCCGGTACAGCTACCTGCTCACCGGCAAGAGTCCCGCTGACGCGCTCGCAGACGTGCATACGGCCCTGGGGTGGTGGCGGCTGGACCACAACCGCGATCTGTACGAGGCCGTCTACCGCCTCGGCGGACACCGGCCCCCGGCCCCCGCCCGCGTCGCTCGCCAGTCGGGCCCCGTCCGCTTCGACCAGCACACGCTCCTGGACTGGTAACAGCCGGCGCAACACCCTGGGAGCGTGCGGCGACGGACTACGTCGCCGCCTCGGCTGACGGGTGGCGAGTGAGGGTGTAGCCGATCTCGAAGGCTTCGGCGGACATGCGGGTGTCGTTGACCTCCAGCACGATGCCGGCGGGGCTGGTGGTGGTGCGAGTGATGCGCAGCAGGGGGACCCCTCGGGGGAGGTCGAGGTGTTCGGCCTCGCGGGGGGTGGGCATGGCGGCGCTGATGCTCTCGCTCCACTGCAGGGGGCCGTGGCCCATCTGCTCCAGCAGGTCATAGATGCCGCCGGGGCCGGTGTCGGCCTCGGCGAGGCGGGTGCCGCGGGCGAGGTCGGCGGGCAGGTAGCTGGTGGCGAGCTGGGTCGCCTGGCGTGTGTCGGGGCGGCCCATGAGCCGGTCGCGGATGAGGACGTCCTCGCCGGGGCGGTTGCCGAGCAGCGGGGCGATGTGGCGCGGGGCGGGCCCAAAGGAGACGGTGGGCTGCTCCAAGGCGATCCAGGGTTGGGCGGCGGGGTCGAAGTAGTAGCCGCGTTCGTCGCGGAAGGCCTGGCGGGCGCGTACGAGGCGTTGGCGGGCGGGGACGGGGCGGACCACGGTGCCGCGCCGGCGGACCGGTTCGACCAGGCCCTCGTTCTCCAGCTCGGCGACGGCTTCGCGGGCGGTCTGCTTGGCGATGCCGTAGGTCTGGGCGATCTCCTCAAGCTTCGGCAGCACGCTGCCCTCGGGGTAGTCGCCCCGCTCGATGGCGGCGCGCAGCTCGGCGGCGACCTGCCGGTAGGCGGGGTCGGTCATCTGGGTCCTCCTCGGCTTGCTTGCGTCAGCAGAACCATATAGGGCTAGGTCTATTGACACCCCGTCAGGCGCGAGGCAGAATAGTCCTAGTCCTATTGCTGGTCCTGCGATAGGTGCACATCCCTTGTTCCCCGGCCATCGCCACCAGTCTCCCTGCCATGCCCGCACGCCATCGCGTGCCCGGGCGGAGTGATGGCGGCGCCGACCGGGAGACCCGAAGGAGGGAAAGGTGCTGTGACCACCAACCCTGACTACTTCCGCAATCCGCCGCCGCGCCGCGTCGGGGCGCTCGGCTGGCTGGAGAGGCCGGACGGACACCTGGCCGTCATCCGCCGCTCCTACTGGAGCACGATCTCCCAGTGGGGCCTGCCCGGCGGGTCCGCCCCGCCGAACCACCACCCGCGCTCCGCACTGACGCTGGTCCTCGCGGCCAAGCTCAGCCTGCGCCTCACCCCGAACCGCAAGCTCGCCACTGACTACGCCCCGGCCAAGCCCGGCCAGTACGAGGGCACCAACGAGATCTACCACGTCCTCGTGCCCGAGGAAGCCGACGTCCAGCTCGCGGCCGACTCCGGCTACGTCGAACTGCGCTGGGTCACCGTCGAACAGGCCGTCGAGCTCGCCGTGGACCACGAACGCACACGCATCGAGCAGTGCGCGAAGGCGCTCGCCGACGGCTCCTACCGCGAGCTGCTCCTCGGGCTCCCGTTCCCTCACCCCACCACCCCCTGAACCTGGAGGACAGCATGTTCTTCCCGCACCCCGTCATCGAGCAGCTGACCCCCGCACAGGTTGAGCTCTGGGAGCAGCACTTCGCCGGTGACCGGCACGAGCGCCCGCGCAGCGTCGAGGAGGGCATCTGGCGCCGCACGCAGGAGCCCGCGAACGCCGAGCAGTCCGGCTGGTCCCAGGACGACCAGGGCCGCCGCCGCGTCGTCCACTACCACCTGAGCTACGGGATCAACTACGTGTTCCCCGAGCCGCGCCTCACGCTCGACAACCTCTACCTGATGGTGTCCCACCTCGCCCCGGCCGGTGAGATCGCCGAGTACCGCTCGAACCTGGAGCGGTGGCTCGCCGAGGGCCGCTGGCGCCAGCTGCAGGAAGACGCGTGGCAGAAGGGCGACCTGGTGCTGCACCTGGCGGAGTTCGACGAGCACCCGCAGGACCTGCGGGCCGGTCGCCCCACCCCCGACGGCTTCCGCTCCCTGGAAGCGGTGTTCACCAGCGACGGCCACGAGCTGCACCGCACCGTCCGCAACCTGCCCTGGGACGTCCTGACCGGCGGCATGCGGATCAAGGACCAGCGCGGCAACCCGACCATCGCCCCGGACCTGGCCGGCCTGCTGGAGGCCGGGCCGTTCATGGTCGAGGTCGGCTGCGGCACCTCGATCGAGGCCGGCATCCCGCCGCTGCACTTCCTCCACGAGGTGTACCGGGTGACGCAGCGCCGCAGCAACGAGTTCACCCAGTCCCACGCCTTCACCCTCTCGCCCGCAGCCGACTCGCTGGTGCGCGAGATGGTGGTCGGCGCCGACCTCAAGGCCCCCGACCTGGTGGCGATGTTCCGCGCCTGCTTCCTGGCCGAGCCGACCTACGCCCACCGCGCCCTCAAGGCGCTCGCGGACACCGGCCTGCTGGTCGGCCCCGTGCTGACCCACAACTTCGACCTCCTGGCCGCCCGGGCCGGACTCACCGAGCTGTTCCTGCGCCGCTACGACCAGAAGATCCCGCCGGTCGCCTTCGACCCGCGCGCGAAGGCGCTGCTGGTCATCGGACTGCACGCCGACCGGCGCGCGGTCCAGGCGCGCGCCCGCGAGCGCGGCATGCGCATCTTCTACGTCGACCCCGAGGGCCTGGAGGAGAACGGCGTCTTCAAGGAGTACCCCATCGAGGGCGCCCGGGACGGCGACGTGATCGTGCGCCAGGGCGCGATCGAGGCGCTCCGGCGGCTGTGCGACCTGGCCGGAGTCACGGTGTCGGACGAGGCCAGTGACGGCATGATCACCCGCTAGCGTCCGGGTGCGGCCCGGGCTTCCCGGGCCGCACCCCCAATTTGCCTCCCAAGCAAGGAGATTGACCAGCATGCGCGTTTCCGTGATCGGATGCGGCCACCTCGGAGCATCCCACGCCGCCGCGATGGCCGAGCTCGGCCACGAGGTGATCGGCGTCGAGATCGACCCCGGCAAGTGCGACATCCTCAACACCGGCAAGTCCTGGTTCTACGAGGCCGGCCTGGACGCCCTCCTCGCCCGCCACGTCCCGACCGGCCGGCTGCGCTTCACCACCGACCCCGCCGAGGCAGCCGCCCTCGCCGACCTGCACTTCATCGCCACTGGCACCCCGCTGCGCGAGGACGGCCGCGGCTACGACGCCTCCCAGGTCATCAGCGCCGTCGAGACCCTGGTCCCGCTCATCGACCGCCCGGCCACCATCGTCGGCAAGTCCACCGTCACCGTGGGCACCGTCGCCACCCTCCAGAACGTCATCACCGCGGGGGCCCGGGTCGGTGTGGAGCTGGTATGGAACCCGGAGTTCCTCCGCGAGGGCCACGCCGTCCAGGACTCGCTCTTCCCCGACCGGATCCTGGTCGGCCTCACCTCGCCGACCGCCCGGGCCGCGATCGAGGAGGTGTACGCGCCGATCATGGCCCGCGGCGACATCGAGATGGTCGTCACCGACCCGCAGACCGCCGAAGTCGCCAAGGCCGCCGCCAACTCCTTCCTCGCGGCCAAGATCAGCTACATCAACGCCGTCGCCGAGATCTGCGACCTGACCGGCGCCAACGTCGACGACGTCGCCCACGTCATGGGCATCGACAAGCGCATCGGACACGCCGGCATGCGCCCGGGCCTGGGCTACGGCGGCGGCTGCCTGCCCAAGGACGTCGCAGCCTTCGCCTACGCCGCCGAAGAGATGGGAGCCGCGGCGGCAGCCGGACTGCTCGACGCCGTCCAGGCCGTCAACCGCAGCCGCCAGCACGCCGCCGCCGCCCTCATCACCGCAGCCCTGCACGGCGAGCTCCACGGCCGCACGATCGCCTTCCTCGGCGGCGCCTTCAAAGCCGGCACCTCCGACGTCCGCGACAGCCCCGCGCTGCGTCTGGCTGATCTGCTGTACCAGCTCGGGGCCACCGTGCGCCTCTTCGACCCCGAGGCCCTCCACAACGCCCGCCGCACCCACCCCCACCTCGCCTTCGCCGACAGCGCCCTGGACGCCGCCCACGAAGCCGACCTGGTGGTCGTCGCCACCGAGTGGCCCGCCTTCGTGACGGACCCGAAGCTGCCTGCGGACGCTGCCGAACGCGTGAAGAACCGCACCGTGGTCGATGTCCGCAACGCCCTGGACGCCGGCCCGTGGCTCGCCACCGGCTGGACGGTCCACCAGCTGGGCCGCCCCACCCGCACCCCCGACGCCTGACCCCCGAACCCCAGAGGGAGAAGACCGTGAACGACCTCTTCCAGCAGATCCGCGAACTGCGCCTCCGCGACGAGCGGCGAAGCGGCGCGCCCGACCACGTGCAGGAACTCCTGCTGGTCACCAAGGTCGCCGAGGAGGCCTGCGAGGCCGGCGAGCTGTACCGGCGTTCCAAGGGCTGGGGGACCGACGGCCCGGTCACCGCGACCCGCCGAGAGGCGCAGCACGAGATGTGCGCGGCGATCATGGCCGGCCTGGTCGCCCTGGACCGGCTGTGCCCCGACGGCGACGCCGCCGAGGTCTGGGCCGACTACCTCGCCTACGGCTACGAGCGGGCCCGGCGGGAGAACACCGCAGCGGCCTGACCGCCCCAGCAGCACGGCGGGGGGCCGGGGGGGGGGGGAGAACCCCCCCCCCCCCCGCGCCCGGCGCGCCCCCCCCCCAAAACACAACCCACACA
>NZ_JBFBJZ010000136.1:0-9049 GCF_040686255.1 Kitasatospora sp. NPDC085879
ACGAGAACACCGCCTTCCCCACGCAGACCAAACTCACCCTGGCGGTCGCAGCTTGACCCGCTAACCGCATCGGATGTCTTCGTCGCCGCCCTGGAGTCGGGCTCGACCTCGTGGACGGCCCTGCTGGACGCACAGCGTCTGGAACCCGGCGCGGACACCGCGGCCGTCACCGCCGCCCAGCTGCGCGAGGTCCTGCGCGGCATCTTCAACGCCGGACACTGGAAACTCGGCGACCAACCAGTGTTGATCGTGGCGGACGCCGGCTACGACGGCCCGCGCCTGGCCTGGCTGCTGCGGGACCTACCCGTCCAGATCGTGGTGCGGATGCGCTCCGACCGCGTCTTCTTCAACCCCGTGCCCGACGACTACCGGGTGGGCCCCAAGGGCGGCCAACCCCGTTGCCACGGAATCCGGTTCGCGTTGGCCGACCCCGCGACCTGGCGCGATCCCGACAACGACAGCAAGCACACCACCCGCCGCTACGGCACCGCCCGCGTCCGCGCCTGGCACCGCCTCCACCCGCGGATCTGGCGACGCTCCGCCTGGAGCGACCACCAGGGCCAACTCCCCGTCATCGAAGGGACATTGATCCGAATCGACGTCGACCACCTGCCCTCCGGCGGCGCCCCGAAGCCGGTCTGGCTGTGGTTCTCCGACCCCACGCCCAGCGGTGAGGAAACCGACACGGCCTGGCACGCGTTCCTGCGGCGCTTCGACCTGGAGCACACCTTCCGCTTCCTCAAGCAGACCCTCGGCTGGACCCGTCCCCGCCTGCGCGATCCCGCCGCGGCCGACCGCTGGACCTGCCTGGTCCTGGCCGCCCACACCCAACTCCGCCTCGCCAGACCCCTGGCCGCCGACCTCCGCCGACCCTGGGAGCGGCCCCAGCCCGCCGAACGGCTCACCCCCGCCCGGGTCCGGCGCGGGTTCCGCAACATCCGCACGCGCCTGGCCTGCCCCTCCTCTGTTGCGAGACCCTCCCGCCCCGGGCCCGGGCGCCCACCCGGCCGGCCCAACCGCCGCCGAGCCCCCAGCTACGACGTCGGACTCGCCCTGGTCGCCGACCAATAGCGAACAGGCAGGCGAGAACCCCGAACACGGCAGAAGATGATCACCGGAGGTAAAACGGCAAGCTGAGACAGGTCACTCGAACCGGCATCAAGGTAGGCACAGTCACCTTGATCCACAGCCCTGTCACTGGAGTACGCGCGGAGCCTGGACTTCACCAACCAGCGCGGCATGCGGGTGCGGCAGTTCGTCTTCACCGCCGTCGTGCCGGACGGCGCCCCGGTCGTCCTCTCGCCGGACCACGACGACCACCAGTGGGCTCCTGCCGACCGACTGCCGCCGACCAGCGACGGGCAGCGCACGGTGATCGAGTGGCTCACCGGCCGCCTGGACCTTCCCGGCTGGCGACCGGTCGGCGGCTACCTCACCACCATCGCGCGGCCCACGAGCCACGGATGCTTCCTGGTCACCGACCCGCAGGGCCGAACCCTCGGGATGCGCTCCACCATCGACCCGGGCGTGTGGAACTTCCCCGGCGGCAACGTCGAGCACGGCGAGACGCCCTTCACCGCCGCCCTGCGCGAAGCGGAGCAGGAACTGGGCATTGACCTCGCCGCAGAGAACCCCGAGGTGGTCGCCCGGCGGCGCCTGGTCGCCGTCATCCACGAGCAGGCCGGCACCGAGTACCCGGTCCCCGTCTGCGGCTACGTCTTCGACGGTGGCGTCCTCACCGCCGAGCAGCAGGCACGGATCCGCCTCGATCCGGCCGAGCACACCGAATGGCGGTTCGAGACCGCCCACGACTGGCACGCACACATGAACCCGGCCCGGTACCAGCGGCTCCTGCAGATCCTTCGTGCCCACCGCAGCGGCCGGGCGCTCTACCTCGAACGCCCCGGCCCGGCCGACGACTTCGAGGGCATCACGGTCTTCGTCACCGACCCGGCCGGGCGGCTGCTGATGCACCACCGCGACGACAAGTCCGGCATCGCCTGGCCTGGCCACTGGACCCCGATCGGCGGGTGGCGGGAAGGCGACGAGACCCCGCAGGAGACCGCAGCACGTGAGGTCCGCGAGGAGGCCGGAATCACGATCACCCGAATGCGGCTGCTGGCCGGCCCGCGGCACGACCTCGTCTCCCCGCTCATCCGCGTCCTGCACGCCGTCTGGGACGGACCCGAGAGCGACCTGCGGCTCGGCGGCGAGGGCCTGGCCGTACGGATGGTCCCTCTCGCCAAGGTCTTCGACCTCAAGGTCCCGCCCCACATGCACCACTACCTGCCGCTGCTCACCGCGGCGACCGACCGGCCCACCGGGAGGACCTCGTGACCTGGCTCGACAACACCGATCACCCGCTCGACGCGGCGCCCCAAACGTCCGGAACAGATCCGCTGACCCTGGTCGTGGGCGTCCACCTCGTCCTGACCGACGGCGACACGGTGCTGCTCGGGCGCCGCCAAAACACTACGCGAACGGCATGTGGCACCTGCCGGCCGGACACATGGAACCCGGCGAACCGGTCACCCGCTCCATGACCCGCGAGGCCGAGGAGGAGCTGGGCATCACCATCGCGGAGAACAACCTGGTACTCATCCACACGCTGCACCACCTCGACGCCGACGACGGCCGCAGCCGCCTCCAGCTCTTCTTCCATCCCACCCACTCCGAAGGCCAGGTACGGAACGCTGAGCCGCACAAGTGCGAGGAACTGCGCCGGTGGCCGCTCTACCGGTTGCCGGCCGACATCGTGCCCTACACCGCACACGCCCTCGCCGAGATCACCCGCGGCAACCCGCTCTCCACCGTCGGCTGGCCGGCATGACCAGGCCCGTCCTCCCCGACGACACCGACCGACTGCTTCGCAGGACGGCAGGTCCATACGAGCTGATGGGCGCATACTCGCAGGATCGCGACGACTTGCCAACGGTATGGGAGATCCGGACCAGCGACGGGCACCGCCTGTTCACCAAGCGACACAAGAACGACCTCATGCACCAGCGCGAAACTACCGCCTACCGGCACCTCACACCTGCCCTCGGCCCCGGCCGAGCCCCGACCCTGCTGGCCGAGGACCTCCGGGTCGCTGCTCATCATTACCACCGCCCTGCCCGGCACCCCGGCCATCACCACCACCCTCACCGAAACCGAGGAACGCGAGGTGTACCAGCAGGCCGGGCAGCTCGCGGCCCGCATCCACGCCCAGCCGGTGAACGGCGGCCCCATCGGCGAGCAACTGCCCTGGGGCCAGGAGCGCGAACGCGCGCTCGCCCGGGCCCGCGATGCCCGGCTCCCGGAAGCAGACATCGCCGTGCTGGCAGAGGTCACCCGCACCGAGCCGCCGCCCACCACTCCCGCCTACTGCCACGGCGACTTCGGCCCGCGCAACTGGATCCTGCGCCGCGACGGGAGCCAGCCGGTGGTCAGCGTGATCGACTTCGAGCGCAGCCAGATCGAAGAGCCGGTGCGCCGCGACCTGATGAGAGTCATGCTCCAGCTCACCCCGCACCGGCCTGACCTGCGCGAAGCATTCCTTACCGGGTACGGGCGTGAGCTCACCGCCGAGGAGCGGGCAGCGTGCCGGGCCTGGGCCGCGATCGACTGCCCCGCCGCCCTGCGCTGGGCCCTGGACCACCACCGCGACAAGGAGATCCTCGGCTATGCCCGCACCGTCCTGGAGCTGCTTCGCCGTCCCGCGCCGACCGTGTGAAGTCCCCTTCTAATGAATGCCTTTGGAGGTAGTGCTGTGGAGAGCCTGCGGCAGGTTGTGGCCGTCATCGTCCATGACCAGGACCGGGGGAGCGTTGCGACGATCAAATACGCCGTGGACAGCTGGAGCACGATGCCAGCGTGGACGATCCCTGGCGGCAAGGTCGAGATCGGCGAGCGCCTCGACGAGGCCGCCGCCCGCGAGCTCCGGGGAGAGGCCAGCCTGCTCGTTGAGCCCGAGGACCTGCAGCTCGTGCACACGATCCAGGTCCGCCAGGGCTGGGACGGCAAGGGCCGTTCACCAGGACCACCCGATGATCACGACTCGATATGCCCCTAGGTGACGCGCTGAGGTGCCGGACGCCAAGGGCGGGCAGGAGTTGAGTCAACGGTCAACCAGCCGTGGACGCGGGGCCTCACCCGTGGATTCAGCGTCGGTGTCGTCGGTGCCGACCGGGCCGCGGGGAAGCATCCGGTCTAGCCACTTCGGCAGCCACCAGTTGGTCCGGCCGAGGAGTGTCATGGTCGCCGGTACCAGCACCATGCGTACGACCGTGGCGTCGATGAAGATCGCGGTGGCCAGGCCGAGCCCGAACATTTTGGTGGAGGGGTCCTCGGCGACGGCGAAGGACAGGAAGACCGCCACCATGATGAGGGCGGCCGAGGTGATGATCCGGGCGGTGCGCGAGACGCCCTCGACGATCGCCGTGCCGTTGTCGCCGGTGCGCAGGTACTCCTCGCGTACGCGGGAGAGGAGGAACACCTCGTAGTCCATCGACAGGCCGAACAGGATGGCGAAGAGGAACATCGGGATGAACGACACGATCGGAACCGTCGCTTCCAGCCCGATGAGTGCGCCTCCCCAGCCCCACTGGAAGACCGCGACCATGATGCCGTAGGCCGCGCCGATGCTCAGCAGATTCAGCAGTACCGCCTTGAGCGGTACGAGTACCGAGCGGAAGACCAGCATCAGCAGCAGGAACGACATCGCCAGCACGGCGGCGACGAGCACCGGCAGGCGTCGGCTGGTGCGTTGGCCCACATCGGACAGGCTCGCGGCGGCGCCGCCGACGTGGGCCCTGGCCGGGCCGTGCCCGATCGCCGTGGGCAGCACGTCGGTGCGCAGCCGGGCGATGGTGTCGGCCGTGGCCTTGTCCTGAGGGCTGGTGGTCGGGAACACCACGAGGGTCGCGATGCCGGTGGCCAGATCGATGTGCGGCGGCGCGACGGATGCGATGCCCGGATCCGCCGCGACCGTTGCGACGAGTCGGTCCAGCACTCCCGGATCACCGGCGGGGTCCGCGGCGATGACGAGGGGACCGTTGGTGCCCGGGCCGAACCCCTCGGCGACGAGGTCGTAGGCCCGGCGCTCGGTACGGCTGCGGGGCAGTGAGCCGTCGTCGGGCAGGCCGACGCGCAGGCCGAGCACGGGCAGCGTGGCGGTCAGCAGCAGCCCCGCCGCGCCGACCGCGTACAACACCGGGTGCCGGCTGACGTGCCCGATCCAACGACGCCACCCGGCGGCGTGGGCGGCGCCTGCCGCCGGGTCCCGCCGCCGTGCGAGTCGGCCCGGCTTCCTGATCTGCAGAGCCCGGCCGATCCGGCCGGCCCGGGCCAGGCGTGGGCCGGCGGCGCCGAGGAAGGCCGGCAGCAGCGTCACCGACGCGACCACCATGATCAGAACGACGATCGAGACGGCGAGCCCGCCCACCGTCATGAACGGTACGTTCGCGACCGCCAGGCCGAGGATCGATACGACGACGGTGCCGCCGGCGAAGACCACGGGCCTCCCCGCCGTGGCCACCGCTCGCCCCGCCGCCTCGCGGGGATCGAGCCCGCGCGCGAGGTACTCCCGGTGCCTGGCGAGCACGAACAGCGCATAGTCGATGCCCACTCCGAGCCCGACCATGCTGCCCAGGACCGGTGCGAAGGTGGGGACGTCCGTCACCCCCGCCAGTACTGTCATCGTGGCGACCCCGACGGTCAGTCCGAAGACCGCCATGCCGATCGGCAGCGCGGCGGCGACGAGCGAACCGAACGCCAGGAACAGGATCGCGGCCGCGGCGAGGAGGCCGATCAACTCGCTCGCGCCGCCGTCGGGGTCGGAGAAGGCGTAGAAGAGGCTCCCGCCCATCTCGATGCGCAGGGGCAGTTCGGCGCGCAGCCGGTCGCCGAGATCGACGAGGGCGTCGAGGTCTTCGGCCGACAGCCGGCTCTGGTCGGGGTACTGCACCCGGACGACCGCGATCCGCCCGTCGACCGAGACGAGGCCGCCGCGCACGGCGGTGTCCCCGCCTGCGTCGAGTGCCCCCGCCGGGTCGCTCGTGCCGAGCACGTGCGGCAGCCGCTTCACCTCGGTCTGCAGCCGTGTGAGAGCGGTGCGCGCACTGTCGTGGTCGAAGAACGTCGCAGCGCCGTCGAGGGGGGTGACGACCACTTGGGCGGTCATCCCTTCCTGGCCGGTGCCGGCCCGCTCGATCAGTTCCGCGGCCCGCTGGGAGTCCAGTCCCGGAGCGGTCATCGAATCCGCATTCCGCCCGCCGAAGGCGACGGCGGCGAGGACGACGAGCGTGGCGGCGACCAGCCATGCCGCGATCACCCGCCAGGGATGGCGGGCGGCGCTTGCGCCCAGGCGCAACAGGGCTTTCGAGAGCATCGGGTCCTCCAACCACCTCGTCGGCCGTCCTTGTACGGCCGCCGATGCCGAGGCTCCTCGCCACGGCGCTCCGCGGCATCGGCCCGCGGGCCGCGGATCCGTCGGCCCCGGGGCGGAGTGACGACCCGTCCTTTCGGCCGATGCGCGGCACGCCGCGGTCCCTAAGCTGAGAACCGTGCTCCGAGACGACCTGCGAACCCTGTGGACCGAACCCCGGCCGCCCGACGCGCCCGCCCGGGTGCGGCGGGACTGGGCGCTGCTCGCCGCGGGCCTTGCCGGTGTGGCGCTGGAGGCCACCCTGCGCGAGAACCTCGTGTGGCGTCCGGTGGCGGTGGTGTTCGCCCTATGGCTGTGCCTGCTGCCCCTGTGGCGCCGGACCCGCCCGCTGGCGACGGTCACGCTGGCGTTCGGCTCGGTGATCCTGCTTCAGGTGGCCGCGCTCGTCGCCGCACCGCGCGAGCCCGTCGGCCTGTACACCGGCGCGGTCGTGCTCGTGCTGGTGTACGCGCTGCCCCGGTGGGGATCGGGACGGGAGATCGTGCTGGGCGGCGCGATGATCGTCGCGGCGTGCGCGCTGTGTGCCTTCACGGACGAGACCCGGGTGGTCGAAAAGGTCGTGGGCTTCCTCTTCGGGCTGCTGCCCGGCGTGGTCGGGGCTGCGGTGCGGTTCCGGGTGACCGCTCGCGAGCGGCAGTTGGAGCAGGTGCGCTCCCGCGAGCGGGAGCAGCTCGCCCGGGAACTGCACGACACGGTGGCCCACCACGTGTCGGCCATGGTGATCATCGCCCAGGCGGGCCGGGTGCTCGCGGGCACCGACCCGTCCGCCGCGGTCGACGCGCTGGAGGGGGTCGAGGAGGAAGGGGCGCGCACGCTGGAGGAAATGCGCGCCATGGTCGCCGCGCTGCGCGACCGCGGGGTCGGCGCCGAGCTGGCGCCCCCTGCCGGCGTCGCGGATCTGGAGCGCCTGGTGCGCACCCCCGGCGGTCGCATCAGGGTCGACCTGGGGCTCGACGGCGAGCTGGACACTCTGCCCCCGGCCGTGGACGCCGCCGTCTACCGGATCGTGCAGGAGTCGGTGACCAACGCGCTGCGCCACGCGGTCGACGCGACCGAGGTCGTCGTCCGGGTCGCCGCGGAACGGCACACGGTACGGGTGAGCGTGCGGGACAACGGCCGGCGCACCGGCCGGGGTCGCGACGGATACGGACTTACCGGACTGCGCGAGCGCGCGACCCTGATCGGCGGCACACTACGAGCCGGCCCGGGCACCGACCGGGGCTGGCATGTCGAAGCCGAGCTGCCGAGAGCGAGGAGCGAGAGCGGTGTCCGTACGCGTCCTCGTCGCTGACGACCAGACGATCATCCGCACCGGGCTGCGGATCATGCTGAACGCCCAGCCCGGCATCGAGGTGGTCGGCGAGGCCGCCGACGGACAGGAAGCGGTACGTCTGGCCCGCGAACTGCGCCCCGACGTCTGCCTGTTCGACATCCGCATGCCCGTACTCGACGGGCTCGAGGCCACCCGGCTGGTCGCCGGCGCGGGCGTCGCCGACCCGCTGGCCGTGGTCGTCATCACCACGTTCGACCTCGACGAGTACGTCTACGGCGCGCTGCGTGCCGGCGCCCGCGGATTCCTCCTCAAGGACACGGGACCAGACCTTCTGGCCCAGGCCGTACGGTCGGCGTCCGGCGGTGAGGCGCTCATCGCGCCCAGCGTCACCGTCCGTCTGCTCCAGGCATTCGCGGACCTGCCCGCCGGCCGGCCCGCGGCCCAGCCGGTCTCACCCGTCACCGCCCGCGAGGAGCAGGTGCTCCTCGCCGTCGCTCGCGGGCTGACCAACACCGAGATCGCCGATGCACTGCACATCAGCCTCAGCACGGTGAAGACGCATCTGGCCAGCCTGATGGCCAAACTCGGCGCCCGCAACCGGGTCGAGATCGCGATGTGGGCCTACGAAACGCGCCGTATCCTCCCCGGAACCTGAGCCGGGTGCCGGGCCATGTCCCATGAGTCCCCGCCCGGACATCAGTGCGCCGGTCGGCTCACGTCGGCTCCACGTGCCTCACCCGCCCCAGAGCGTGATGTACCAGGAGGCCGGAACTGGGACGGTGAGACACCCGATACGACAAGACTCCCGACAGCTACCTCGCCAGTCTCCACCTGCACGCCTCGATGATCTGGATCAAAGACCCCACCAGGACCACCCGGTGATCACGACTCGATACGCGCCCTAGAGCTCCGCGACCTGACCGGCGGGCCGACCGGTGTTCGCGATGAACGCCAGGGCCGGGGCGAGCAGCCGGCTGAAGGCGGCGCCGTCCGTGCTCCCCCGCACCTCCACCGTGTCTGGGTGCGCGCAACCCAGGCCACGGGCGGCGGCACCGGCAGGACGATCCGCCGCACCGCGTAAACCGCCCCCGGGGCGGTGCGCAGCCACCGCGGGACGACGTTGTCGACGCTCTCCCCGTAGCTGTTCGGGTGGCCGTCGACCGTGTTGCCGGAGCCGTGCAGCCGGAAGTGGCCTGCGCAAGGACGGCGAACGCCTCGCGCCGCGCCACCGGGCGCGGCGCGGGGCGTCACCGTTCAGAGCCGGAAGGGGTTCGCCCCCGCGCCGGCCAGCAGGTACCACGCGGTGGCACCGGTGTGCGGCGCGGCGTAGTAGATGTCGCCCTCACCGG
>NZ_JBFBJZ010000137.1:0-8523 GCF_040686255.1 Kitasatospora sp. NPDC085879
GACCGTCCGTCCGGTGGTGACCGTCCGCGTCGTGACGACCGTCCGTCGTATGGCGACCGTCCGTCCGGTGGTGGCTACCGCGGTCGCGACGACCGTCCGTCCGGTGGTGACCGTCCGCGTCGTGACGACCGTCCGTCGTATGGCGACCGTCCGTCCGGTGGTGGCTACCGCGGTCGCGACGACCGCCCCTCGTACGGCGACCGTCCGCGTCGCGATGACCGCCCCTCCTACGGGGACCGTGCGCCCGGTGGTGACCGTCCGCGTCGTGACGACCGGCCGTCGTATGGCGACCGTCCGTCCGGTGGTGGCTACCGCGGTCGCGACGACCGCCCCTCGTACGGCGACCGTCCGCGTCGTGACGACCGCCCGTCCTACGGCGACCGTCCGCGTCGCGATGACCGCCCCTCCTACGGGGACCGTGCGCCCGGTGGTGACCGTCCGCGTCGTGACGACCGCCCCTCCTACGGCGACCGTCCCTCTGGTGGTGGCTACCGCGGCCGCGACGACCGCCCGTCCTTCGGAGACCGTGAGCGCCGGGACGACCGTCCGCGCGGTGACTTCCGCCGTGACGAGCGTCCCTCCTACGGCGACCGTCCGCGTCGCGATGACCGTCCGTCGTACGGCGACCGTCCGTCCGGTGGTGGCTACCGCGGCCGCGACGACCGTCCGTCGTACGGGGACCGTCCGCGTCGTGACGACCGCCCCTCCTACGGCGACCGTCCGTCCGGTGGCGGTTACCGCGGCCGCGAGGACCGCGGTGCGCGCGGCGGCCGGCCGTCGTACGGCGACCGCGGGGACCGGGGTGGCCGGTTCGAGGGCCGCCGTGACGACCGCCGGGACTACGACGACCGTCGCGGCACGCAGGAGCCGGTGCATCGGCTGCCGATCCCGGAGGATGTCACCGGGTTCGAGCTGGACGCCGATGTGCGCCAGGACCTGAAGAGCCTGCCGAAGACCCTCGCCGACGACGTCGCCCGCAACCTGGTGATGGTCGCCCGCATGCTCGACAGTGAGCCGGAGGAGGCCTACAACTACTCGCGGGTCGCGCTGCGGCTGGCCTCGCGCGTGGCGAGCGTCCGTGAGGCGGCCGGTTTCGCCTCCTACATGACGCAGCGTTACTCGGAGGCGCTGACGGAGTTCCGCGCCGCCCGCCGGATGACCGGTCGCGCCGACCTGTGGCCGGTGATGGCGGACTGCGAGCGCGGTCTGGGCCGCCCGGAGCGCGCGCTGGCGATGGCCGGCGAGCCCGAGGTGAAGCAGCTGGACAAGGCCGGCCAGGTCGAGATGCGCCTGGTCGCCGCGGGTGCCCGCAGCGACATGGAGCAGTTCGACGCCGCCGTGGTGACGCTGCAGAGCCCCGAGCTGGCGTCCAGCACGGTCCACCCGTGGACCGCCCGCCTGCGGTACGCCTACGCCGAGGCGCTGATCGCGGCCGGCCGCGGCGAGGAGGCCCGCGACTGGTTCGCCAAGGCCGCCGACGCCGACTCGGACGGCGCCACCAACGCCTCCGAGCGGCTGGCCGAGATCGACGGCCTGGAGTTCGTCGACGCGATGGACGAGGAGGAGGCGGAGGAGGCTGCCGAGCAGTCGGAGGCCCCCGCCCGCAAGATCGCCCACGACGAGATCGGCGACGACCGGGTCATCTACGAGGACGAGGAAGACGTCGAGGAGTACTACGACGAGGACGACCTCGAGATCGACGACGTCGACCCGGCCGAGCCCGAGGACGGCGGCGAGGACGCGTCCGAGCGCGCCTGATCCGGCGTCCCGCGAGGGACCGGAGTGACGGAGGGC
This sequence comes from Kitasatospora sp. NPDC085879, assembly GCF_040686255.1. Lineage (NCBI taxonomy): Bacteria > Bacillati > Actinomycetota > Actinomycetes > Kitasatosporales > Streptomycetaceae > Kitasatospora > Kitasatospora sp. NPDC085879. The sequence goes on from NZ_JBFBJZ010000137.1 coordinate 1,795, forward strand.
CCCACCGCAGCAGCGGTGGGGCCCTCCTGCGTTTCCGGGGCCGGCCTCAGCCGAGCGCGAGCGAGCGCAGCACCAGGCCGGTGGCGGGCTTCGGCCCGAAGGAGGTCGACTTTCGGGGCATGGTGACGCCCTGCTCGGCCAGCCGCCGGACCACGCGCTCCTCGACGGGGTGGAGCAGGACGGCGGTGCCGCCGCTGCGGGCGGCCTCCTGCTCGGCGGCGCTCGCGGTGTGCAGGTAGCCGATGTGGTCCGGCGCGTCCGGGACCTGCCAGGTGTGCTCCAGCAGCGTCTCGTGCAGGACGGTCGCGTCCAGCCGGCGCCACTCCTCGGGCCGGTCGGTGCGGACGGTGGCGGCGATCCGCTCCTCGTCCGGCTCGCTGACCAGCCGGTACACCTGGTCGCCGCCGGTCAGCAGGAAGGCGTTGCCGCCGTGCTGCTTGGCCTCGGCGAGGGCCTGCAGGGCCGCCTCCAGCGGGCCGGGCACCTCCTTGACCTGCCAGTGCGGTCCGAGCGCGGCGACGGCGCGGGCGACCGGCAGGCGGTACAGGACGCGGTGGATCGCCCGCACGTTGAGCGGGTAGCGGGCGGTGTCGACGAGCAGCACCAGTCCGCGGTCCCAGGGGCTGCGCGGCAGGTGGCGGTGCTCGCGCTGCAGCCGCAGGTACATCTCCCAGCGGTGGTGGCCGTCGGCGATCAGGGCCCGGCAGGTGGCCAGGTCGCGGGTGACCTCGGCGAAGTCGGCGGGGTCGGTGACCGCCCAGAGCCGGTGGTCGGTGCCGTCGCTGGTCGTGGTGGCCAGCAGCGGTTCGCGGCCGGCCGCGCGCTCGATCACGTCGGCGGCGCCGCCGCTGCCGCGGTAGGTGAGCAGCAGCGGTTCGAGGTTGGCGCGGGTGGTGCGCATCAGGCCGACCCGGTCGGCGACCGGCCGCGGCATCACGTCCTCGTGCGGCAGGACGACGCCGGCCTCGGGCCCGCTGACGGCGAGGGCGCCGATCAGGCCGCGCTGCAGGGTGCCGCCGCCGCTGTCGTGGGTCCGCTGCTCGTAGACGTACAGCGCGGGCACCGGGTCGGCGGCGAGGACGCCCTCCCGCTGCCACTCGGTGAGCAGCCGGGCGGCGTGCCGGTAGCGGGTGTCGCGGTCCGGGCGGTCCCCGGCGTCCTCGGGCTCCGGCCGGGGGAGGATCAGCCGGACCACGTTGTGCGGGTCGGCGGTCTCCAGGTCCAGCCGGCGTCCGGGGTCGACCACGTCGTACGGCGGCGACGTGACCGCGGCGAGGGTACCGACCCGGTCGGGGTCGTACCGCAGGCCGCGGAAGGGGGACAGGGACAGCCCTGCGGTCGCGACGTGCCCGGGGTCGCCGGGGCCGCCCGCCGGAGCCACGGCTCCGCTGTCCGCACTGGGTGAACTCATCGAATCTCCTCGCGTGGAAACCCCTGCCTCCGATCGGGCGGCCGGTGTTCACGTACAGGATCGCAGCAGGGGCGGCGGCGTCCCTCCTGATTCGGTATCGGTGCACGGGGCGCGGGACACCCCGAGGACGTGATCACGCCGGCGGATCGGGGCATGTTCACCGGGTGGGGTGTGTTGGCAGATCGGTGGGAGAGGCCGGCGGGCCCGGTGCCGGGACCGGGGCCGGGCCGCGACCGGGGAGCGAGGACGGCATGAGCGGTGGCCAGGAGCGGGTGGACGGGACCGAGGGCACGGGCGTGCCGGGGGGAGACGTGTACGACTGGTTCCGGCGGGGCGTGCAGCTGCTGGACCAGCGGCACCCGGCGGCGGCGGTGCAGCTGCTGTCGCGGGCGGCGGAGGCGGAGCCGGGTTCGCGGTCGATCCGGGAGGCGCTGGCCCGGGCCCAGTTCGACGCCGGGTCGTACGCGGCGGCGCTGGAGAGCTTCCGGGCCGTGGCGCTGGCCGATCCGTCCGACGACTACGCTCAGTTCGGGTGGGGCGTGGCGGCGGCGCGGCTGGGGGACTTCGAGTCCTCGGCCGTGCACCTCGCGCTGGCGGTGGCCATGCGGCCGGACAACGCGCACTACCGGGCGGCGCTGAGGCAGACCCGAGCGACGCTCGCGGCGCGGTCCGGCGCGTTCGGGCCGCTGCTGCCCGGGGCGCCGGGCTACCTGGCGCCGCCGGAGGACCCCCGCGACGGAGGGTGAGGCGCGGCAACGTCGCCGCGGGTACGAGTGACGACGGACGGAACGAGGACGAGCAGACGATGACGGACACCGCGACCAGCCGGGCCAGTGCAGCGACGACCCCCGGCACGGGCCCGGCCCGGACGGCGCCGGGCGGCTCGGCGCAGCCGCTCACCGAGGCGTACGACACCGCGCTGCTCGACCTGGACGGCGTCGTCTACGCCGGGCCGCACGCGATCGAGCACGCCGTGGACGCGCTGGCCGCCGCCCGGGAGGCCGGGATGCGGCTGGCGTACGTCACCAACAACGCCTCCCGGCCGCCGCGGGTGGTCGCCGAGCACCTGACCGAGCTCGGCGTCCCGGCCGAGGCCGCGGACGTGATCAATTCGGCGCAGGCGGCGGCCCGGCTGGTCGCGGCCAAGGTGCCGGCCGGGTCGAAGGTGCTGGTGTGCGGCGGCGCCGGGCTGGTCGAGGCGCTGGCCGAGCACGGCTTGGTGGCCGTCCGTTCGATGGACGAGCAGCCGGTGGCGGTGGTGCAGGGCTTCGACCCGTCGGTCGGCTGGAAGGACCTGGCGGAGGCCGCGTACGCCGTCGCGGCCGGGCTGCCCTGGGTGGCCTCCAACACCGACCTGACGGTGCCCACCGGCCGTGGCATCGCGCCGGGCAACGGCACCCTGGTGGCGGCGGTGCGCACGGCGACCGGCAAGGAGCCGGAGGTGGCGGGCAAGCCGCTGCCGCCGATGCACCGCGAGACGGTGATCCGCACCGGTGCCCGGCGGCCCCTGGTGGTCGGCGACCGGCTGGACACCGACATCGAGGGCGCCCACAACGGCGGCGTCGACAGCCTGCTGGTGTTCACCGGGGTCACCACGCCCGCGCAGCTGCTCGCCGCGCCGCCCGAGCACCGTCCGACCTACCTGGCCGCCGACCTGCGCGGCCTGCTCATCGGCCAGCCGGAGGTCGCCGCGGCGGACGGCGGGTACCGCTGCGGCGGCTGGACGGCGCGTTCGGCGGACGGCGTGCTGGTGCTGGACGGCACCGGCGACCGCTGGGACGGCCTGCGGGCGCTGTGCGCGGCGGCCTGGACGGCGGCGTCCGCGGACGGTGCCCCTGCCGACGGCCGGAAGGCGTTGGCCGAGCTCGGCTTCTGAGCGGGGGCCGTTGCCGGTCGGGCCGGGTCGGGCCGGGTCAGAGCAGGGTGCGCAGGCGCAGCAGGTCGCGGAAGCCCGCTTCCAGGCGGACGCGGCCGGCGGCCCAGGCGGAGGCGAAGTTGAGGCGGCCGCCGACGAGGGCGACCAGGTCGTCGCCGGTCATGGCGAGCCGGATGTCGGCCTTGGCGGCGGGCCTGCCGGGGGCTTCGGTCACGTCGGTGATCCGGCCGTCGCGGAGGCGGCCGGAGAAGGTCAGGTCGAGGTCGGTGAGGTGGCAGGTCAGCGAGCGGTCCATGGCGGCCGCCTTGCGGACGTCGCCCTCGGAGCCGGCCAGATTGCGGCTGAGCTGCTCCAGTGCCGTCCGGCACTCCTCGATGTCGGCCATCGCCGTCCCGCTTCCGTCGACCGCGGTCGGAGGGCCGGGCGCCGTCCGATCGCCCCCACGCTAACCCAGCCGGAAACCCGGCCGGTCGTGCGGTGCAGCGGTGCGGGGGCGGTACGGGGTAGCGTCGGAGCGGACCCGGGCAAGCGGAGGAGGCGTTCGGATGCTGCGTGATGCGGTGCGGGGCGTGGTGGTGGTCGCGGCGGGGATCGCGGAGGAGGCGGGCCGCCGGGTGGTGGGGGCGGCGTCCGACCTGTTGGAGCGCAGCGGCGTGGACGTCGCGGCGGTGGAGAAGCGGGTCGGCGAACAGCTGCCGCCCTCGGTGAAGTCGCTGCAGATATTGGCGACGGAGGCGGTCACGGTCGGCCGGGCCGGTGTCGATCTCGCCGTCGGTGTGGCCCGCGGCGAGGTGGAGCGGGTCTTCGAGCGGGTCGGCGACCAGATGGTGAAGGTCGGCGTCGTGCTGAGCTACCTGGAGGGCAAGCTCCGCTCGGTCGACGAGGAGGAGCCGCCGGCGCCGCGGGCGGGCGCGAAGCCCGCGAACCGGGCGGACGGGCTGTTCGACGCCGGGTGGGACGACGACGATGTGCCGGAGCCCGTGCACTTCGCGCCGGACACGGCGCCGGCGACGGCCCCGGACGGCACGGCGGAGCCGGCCGGCACGGCGGAGCCGGACACCGGGACCGAGCCGCAGCGGGAGAAGCCGGCGGCCGCGCGGCCCGCTGCCGCGAAGAAGCCCCCGGCGAAGAAGACCGCGGCACAGCCGTCCGCCGCCAAGAAGGGCGCGGCGAAGAAGACGACCGCGAAGAAGACGACCACCCGCAAGGCGACGGCGAAGCGCACGGTCGCGCAGCCGCCCACGGCGAAGAAGGCGGCGACGAAGAAGACGGTGGTCAAGAAGACGGTGACCCGCCGCCCGGCCCCGAAGGAGGACGGCGGTGCCTGAGTCCGCCCTCACCGGTCACCCGGCCGTGGACGACGCGCTCGACCGGCTGGAGGTCCTGGACGGGGCGGAGACCGAGGCGCACCCCGCGGTGTACGAAGATGTTCACCAGCGGTTGACCGACATTCTGGCCGCCCTCGACGACGAGTGACCGCCCGGCCCGGCTCTGCCGACCGGAGCGGCGTACAGGAGATGGAACAGCAGTGGCAGTGGCACGACGCCGACTCGACGCGGAGCTGGTGCGCCGCAAGCTGGCCCGGTCGCGGGAGCACGCGAGCGAGCTGATCGCGGCGGGCCGGGTGACGGTCGGCGGCAGCACCGCGACCAAGCCGGCGACGCAGGTGGAGACCTCGGCTGCGGTCGTGGTGGCGAAGGACGACAGCGACCCGGACTACGTGTCGCGCGGCGGCCACAAACTGGCGGGGGCGTTCGCCGCGTTCGTGCCGCAGGGCCTGGTGGTCGAGGGGCGGCGGGCGCTGGACGCGGGAGCGTCGACCGGCGGTTTCACCGATGTGCTGCTGCGGGCCGGGGCGGCGCACGTGCTGGCGGTGGACGTCGGCTACGGGCAGCTGGCCTGGTCGCTGCAGAGCGACGACCGGGTGACCGTGATGGACCGCACCAATGTGCGCGAACTCACCGTGGAGGGGATCGGCGGGACACCGGTCGACCTGGTCGTGGGCGACCTGTCGTTCATCTCGCTGGGGCTGGTGCTGCCGGCGCTGGCCGGCTGCTGCGCGCCGGACGCCGACCTGGTGCTGATGGTGAAGCCGCAGTTCGAGATCGGCAAGGAACGGTTGGGCAGCGGCGGCGTGGTGCGCAGCCCGGAGCTGCGGGCGGAGACGATCCGTCAGGTCGCCGGGCAGGCGTGGCAGCTCGGGCTCGGGGTGCGGGCGGTCACCGCCAGCCCGCTTCCCGGGCCGTCCGGCAACGTCGAGTATTTCCTGTGGCTGCGCCGGGACGCGCCGCAGCTGGACCCGGCCGAGGCGGACCGGGCCGTCGCCGAGGGCCCCCGGTAGGGTGCTCGGCGGACGTCCTGCCGCCGCCGCAGCGTGGTGGTGGCCGTACGGATCGAGGACGATCCGGCAGACGTTAGGGAGAGGGCAGCGGGCATGAGCGAGGAACGTACGGTCTTCCTGATCGCGCACACCGGCCGCGAGGCTGCGCTGCGCAGCGTGGAAGGGCTGGTGCACGGCCTGCTGAAGGCGGGGATCAGAATCCGGCTGCTGGCGTCGGAGGCGGTCGGCCTCGATCTGCCGGAGGGTGTCGAGCGGGTGCCGGGCGGGCACGGGGCGGCGGACGGCTGCGAGCTGATCCTCGTCGCGGGCGGCGACGGCACGCTGCTGCGCGGGGCGGAGCTGGCCCGCGAGTCGGGGCTGCCGATGCTCGGGATCAACCTGGGCCGGGTGGGCTTCCTGGCGGAGGCCGAGCGGGACGACCTGGCCGTGGTGGTCGAGCGGGTGGTCGACGCCGACTACGAGGTCGAGGAGCGGATGACGATCGACGTCCTGGTGCGCACCAACGGGGACGTGATCCACGAGGACTGGGCGCTGAACGAGGCGTCGATCGAGAAGGCGGCCCGGGAGCGGATGCTGGAGGTGGTCACCGAGGTCGACGGCCGGCCGGTGTCCAACTTCGGCTGCGACGGGGTGGTGTGCGCGACGCCGACCGGGTCGACCGCGTACGCGTTCTCCGGCGGCGGGCCGGTGGTGTGGCCGGAGGTGGAGGCGCTGCTGATGGTGCCGATCAGCGCCCACGCGCTGTTCGCCCGGCCGCTGGTGACCTCGCCGGAGTCGGTGCTGGCGGTCGAGGTGCAGCAGAAGACGCCGCACGGCGTGCTCTGGCTGGACGGCCGCCGCTCGGTCGAACTCCCGGCCGGGGCACGGGTGGAGGTGCGCCGCGGCAAGACGCCGGTGCGGCTCGCGCGGCTGCACCGGGCGCCGTTCACGGACCGGCTGGTGGCCAAGTTCGCGCTGCCGGTGACGGGTTGGCGCGGTCGGGCGGGCAACCACCACTGATCCGCCGCTGTCCGGTGCGGTGATGGCGGTCCGGGGGGGGGGGGGGGGGCCCCCCCCCCCGGGGGGGGGGGCGGCCCCCGGCGGGGGGGGGGCCCCCGCGGC
>NZ_JBFBJZ010000138.1:0-6818 GCF_040686255.1 Kitasatospora sp. NPDC085879
CTCGGCAAGACCCGCACCTCACATCTCGCCGCCCTCGACCTGGCAGCCTGATCCCCGGCCCGGTTTGCGGATTTCCCAACGGAGTCCTGAAGGACGGGGATTTCTGGCTCACGCTGCCGCAGCGTCCGTCGGACGGTGCGGGCTTCCACGATCGGCACCAGCCGGGTTGAGACCAGCCCGGACGAGCATCACGCGGGCAGAGTTCTTGTCCCTGGGGGACACGGCTCCGCACGCGGTGCACGAATAGATCCTCTCGGAGAGGGGGAGGCGGTGCTTGGCTCTCACACCGCAGTGCGCGCAGTCCATCGTGGTGTGCGCGGGGTGGACCAGGTGGACGGCGCGGCCGTGCTTGCGCCCCATCTCGATCAGGGCCGCTTTGGTCGCGCCGATGGCGGCGTCGGCCGCCTTCCTGGCCATGGTGGTCTTGGCAAGGAACTTCGGTTTGAAGTCTTCGACGGCCAGGGCGTCGTGGTCGCGGACAACGGACTTCGCCCACTTTCGGGCGGTGTCCTGCCGCTGCCGGGCGATCTTCCTGTGCAGCTTGCCGGTCTGCCGCCGGGCCCTGCGGTAGCCCTTCGACTGCGCTTTCCCCTTCGGCTGCCTGCGGCGGGCCATCTGCCGCTGGTAGTGCGCGAGCTTCCGGGAGGCGGTGCGGCCGTGCCGCGGATGGGGGAGGTCGTGGCCGTCGCTGGTGGTGGTGGCGAGCTCCTTGACTCCCCAGTCGATGCCGATCACCGCACCGGTCGCCGGCAACTGCTCTGGCTCAACCCGGACGACGAACGAGCAATACCAGTCCCCGATGGAGTCCTGGTACACGCGGACCGAGGACGGATCGGTGGGAAGGCCGCGGGACCACACCACGGTCAGACTGATGCCGCCCGCAAGGTGCAGCCGGCCTTCCTTGATCCGAAAACCTCGTCGTGTGTAGTTCAGCGACGGACGCGAATCCCGCTTCCGCTTCGGCTTCGGCAGTCCGGCGCGCTGCTTGACCGGCAGCTTCGCCTTGATGTCCTTGAGTGCCTTCGTGCGGGACGTGGCGAAGTCCCGGATCGTCTGCTGCTGCGGCACCGAAGCACCCGCACGCAGCCACGCCATCGCGCCCCGCGCCTCGGTCAGCAACTTGTCCAGGTCCGCCGGTCCGCAGGTGCGCTTGTTCTCCGGGTTCGCCCGGTTGTGAACGTGGACCTTGCGGGACATGTGGACACACTCGTTCCACAGCCACCGACTCCGCCCCCACTCCGCTTTAAGCAGCACGGAAGCGGTCTTGGACACGCGCAGGCGGAACGTCCACCGGGCATGCCCGGCGTCCTCCGAAACCTGTCGTGCCGTCATGTCGGTCAACCTACCCGGCCCCACCGACAACGAGAGAGAGCCCGGAGCAGAAGCGCAGAGGACTCCGCCTCTTCGCGGCTCCGAGCCAAGGACCCATTCCTCCCCGGCCTGAAGGCCGGGGCGTCCTGGGAGAAATTCGGCAAAGTCCATAATGTCGTAGTGACATAATGTGCGCAACCGATATGGGGAGGACCGCAAGATGCGCCGCGGGATGAGCAGCTTCAGAGCGGACCGCCTGGCCGCCGAGCGGACGAAGGCCGGCCTGAGCCGCCAGGAGCTGGCCCACAGGGCCGGCATCCGCCCCGCCGTGCTCGACGACTACGAGGCCGGCCTGCGCACGCCGAACGCCAAGATGCTGGCCGGCCTCGCGGAAGCAGTCGGATGCCGGACGAAGGACCTCCTCGATCCCGCCGAGGAGCCGGACCTGCGGACCCTGCGCGAGCAGGCCAGCGGCTTGGGACCAGGCGCGGCGGCCGCGGCTGCGCAGATCTCCCGCGGGGCGTTGGCCATGCTGGAGGCCGGCCGCACAGCCGAGTTGAAGGACAGCGTCGCCGCGGCCCTGGCCGCGGCATACGCCACCAGCGAGGAGGAGGTTCGCCAGGCGCACCAGCGCAGCGTGGCGTCCGCCCGGTCGACGGCGCCGATCTGGCTGACCGAGCGAGCGCTGCAGCGCCTGGCCGACCACCTGGATCGGACGCCCGACGAGCTGCGAGAGCTGATCGAGACCATCCAGGACGAAGAGCGGAGGGGATGAGAGTGAGCACCGAGCGCGGGAGCGCCATCACGATCGCGCGGACCCAGGCGCTACGCAGCCCGCTGCCGGCGTGCGAGGCGGACCTGCCGGCCGACGTGCCGTGGCTGCGCGCGCGGGCACAGCGGTTCGCCCGGGCGGCCGGGCTGCGGTTTCTGCTGGTCCTGGACACGGCTCAGTACACGCGGCTGACGGGGCAGCAGATCGGCGCCGAGGTGGTGGGCAGGGCCTACCGGGGGCCGGAGAGTGCCCGTCTCGCGGTGCCGCTGCTGTACCTGCAGCAGGCCGCCCTCGCGACCCGCACCGAGGCCGACCAAGTCCTGGCGCACGAGGTCACCCACCTGAAGTGGCCGAGCTACGGACACAAGGTCACGGCATTCGACCGCGCCCAGTGGCTGCTCGACCGAGTCGGACAGTAGGGCAATCCGACATGAGCGCGAGTGAACCGAAGACTGGCCGCACCACGAGCACCAACGAGAGGATCAACCCATGGACCTGAGCGCCACCGGCGAGCCCGTCGTCGTGCAGGAGGACACCCAGGTCAAGGTCGGAATCGGCCTGCGGCCGGCACGCTCGCCCTCCCCTACGGCGGCAGGGCCTACGAGCCATGCCACGCCTCGGTGACGTTCGCCGGCGTCCAGCAGGACCCCTGGTCGGCGCAGCAGGTCACATTCGCGGTCAAGGGAACGGGTGGCAAGGCCACGGCCGTGACCGTGGACCTGCTCACCGAGGCGTGCGACGGCCCCCGAGAGAAACGTCCCCCGCTATCTGGAGGGTCGCACCCTGGCTGCCGCCTCCGCCGGAGACCTCGGCATCACCTACACCGCCCCATCTTCGGGCTGGTCCAGCGCTTTGAGCCCGTCAATGCCTTGTTGGATCCAGGCCGGAAGATGGCTTTCGCGGGCGATGTCGACGGCGCTCTGGAAGCACCCCCTGGCGTCCTCCCGTTGGCCGAACTGGAGGTACGTTCGGCCGGTGATCACGAGGCACTCGGCGAGGGTGATTCGGTTCCCGAGGCGTTCGTTGAGATCGCGGGCCTCCCGGAGGGCTGCCAAGGCTTCCTCGCGCCGGCCCAGGCCCCGAAGGGCATCGCCGAGATCGGTGAGAGTGACGGCGATGTTGTTGGTGTTGCCGTGGGTTCGCCAGATTTCGAGCGCTCGGCGGTATCCCTCCTCAGCTGCTGCGAAGTCCTCCGTGTGTAGGTGCGAGGCGGCCATGATATTCAGGAGGACGCCGTTCTCCCCTAGGGCGCCGTGTGAGCGGTCGATCGCCTGCCTCGCGTACGTGAGGGCTGCTGTGCTGTCGTTGAGATGGTTGTAGGCGACGGCGAGATTCTGCAGAACGGTGAGGACGAGGTCTTCGTGGCAGGCCTTCTCGGCCGCGTCGAGGGAGCCCTGAAGCGCATGGACGGCTTCTTGCAGGTGGTATGTCATGACGTGGGAGATGCCGATGCGCTGGAGCATGAAGGCCTGTCCGACCAGGTCGCCGTGCTGCTTCGCGGTCGTAAGGGCGATGGCTTTGAGATCGTCGGTCTCGCGGGTCCAGGAGTAGGTGGTGTCGTATCCGGCCAGGCCGTGCACGATCCGCCAGGCGAGGTCCGGGCGTGAGGAGTGGGCGGCTTGACGGACCGCCTCCTTGATGTTGGCCATCTCCTCGGTGCACCACCGGCTTGCGTGCTGTCCGTCGGTGAATACGGGCAGCGGCGCGGAAGGCTCGTCTTCCAGGACGGTAGTTCGCGACATGCCGACGTTGATGACCGTTCTCGAACGTGCCAGTGCCGCGGCGTACCAGATCATGAGGCGGACTCGGGCCGCGTCGCGGCTCTCGTAGGCGTCCTCCTGTTCGGCGCGTTCGGCCGCGTACTCGCTCAGCAGGTCGTGGAGAGAATACCGCCACGGATTCGGGTTCTGGAGCAGGTGGTAGTCGACGAGCAGTTCGAGCAGGTCTGCCGTGACGGCGGTGGGACGCTCGGCCAAAGCGGATGCCTGTTCGATCCCGAACACCTGACCGGGCCACAGGCCCAGAAGCCGGAAGAGACGAGCGGCCTCACGCTCCACCGGATCATTGCTGCCGTGGAGGGCCAGGTAGCTGGAGGCGAAGGTGTCCCGTACGTTCAGGTGTCCCATCGACAGCGATCCCAGGCGTTTCCCGGGGGCGGCGAGACGTCCCGCCATGGTGCTCAACGACCAGACCGGACGGGCGGACAGCCGGGCGGCGACGATCCGCAGTGCCAGCGGCACCCCGGCGCAGGCCGCGAGCACACGCAGCGCGCTGTCCGGGTCGGTATTCACACGGTCGTGGCCGCAGACCGTCGACAGCAGACGGCGCTGTTCCTCGAGGTCCAAGGGTTCCAAGCGGGTGTGGCGAGCGCCGGGCAGGTCGGTGAGCGTGTTGCGGCTGGTGACAACCGTCGCGCACTGGCCATGGCCGGGTAGGAGGGGCAGCACCTGCTCGGCGCTGTTGGCGTTGTCGAGGATCAGCAGCACCCGGCGGGTGGCCAGGATGGTACGCAGGAGTGCCGCGCGATCGTCGATGTCCTCGGGGATCGGGTGGCCCTGTGCCACATTGCTGCCTGGATGCGAGAGGGCGGTGATGAACGCCGCGAGCACGCCGTGGGCACCGCGGCGTTCGCCTATTCCGAATCCGCGCAGGTCGACGAACAGCTGGCCGTCGGGGAAGTGCTTCCGGACCCTGTGGGCGGCGGCGATCGCGAGTGCGGTTTTGCCGATGCCTCCCATTCCGGAGATCACCGCCACACAGGTGCCGCGGCCGGAGGCGGCGGCTTCGAGCTGGTCGGTGAGTACACGCAGCTCGTCGGCGCGTCCGGTGAAGTCAACGGTGTCTACCGGGAGCTGATTCGGGCCGCTCCGGGCTAGTTCGGCAGTGTTGCGGCATGGGCGGGAAGCCGCGGTAGCCGTTACTTCTGCGGCAGGGCTCAGGATTTCCTGGTGTGCCTCACGCACTGCCTGGCCGGGTTCCACGCCCAGTTCGTCGATCAGCGTGTGGCGCAGTTCCTGGTAGACCGCGAGTGCTTCGGCCTGGCGTCCGGCGCGATGCAGGGCGAGCATCAGCTGTCGGTGGAACTCCTCGTACACGGGGTGCTGCTGGGTCAGAACGGTGAGTTCCGCGATCACGTCGTGGTGGTGACCCAGGTGCAGTTCGACCTCGACGCGCCACTCCTGCGCTCTGAGGTACAGCTCCAGGAGGTTGGCCGCTTCGGGTGAGTCGGTCAGCGCCGGCAGGTCGTCGAAGGGCCGGCCGCGCCACAGGGCGAGCGCCTGTGATGCGAGGTCGCCCGCCACGGGCCAGTCCTCCTTGCGGTAAGCGGATTGGGCCTGCTGGACCTTGGCAGTGAACACCTCGAGGTCGAGCTCGCCGTCACGGACCTCCATCGCGTAGCCGGGCGGGACGGCACGGAGCCGACTGCCGACGTCGGGCCCGAGGAACCGCCGAAGCCGGGCAACGTGATTGTGCAGCGATGAGGTCGCGGAGCTCGGCGCGCTGTCCCCCCACAGGGTCGAGATCAGCGAGTCCACGGACACGGGCTGGTTGGCCCGGAGCAACAGAGCAGCGAGGAGAAGGCGAACCTTGGGACCGGTCACGGGCAGTGGCTGCGCATCGCGATGCACCGCGAGTGGCCCGAGCAGGCCGAACCGCGTCTTCACTCGTCCCCCGTTGTGGCTGTACATCAGATGTGTATGTGATTCAGATCTTAGCCATGTGTGATCACTTGCCGAGACGATCGACTTCGCCGGTCGGGCGAGTGCCACGGGTGACAAATACCCCTGGTCAGGCCGCTCACCGGCCTCAGTCCACCCTCTTTGCATCACTCGGGGAGATCACCATGCACTCCAGGACGTCCAGGCTCGTCCGTGTCGCTTTGGCCGCCGCGATCGCCACCACCGGCACGATCGCCACCACCGCCTTCGCAACGACCACCGCGCACGCCGCCACGGCATCGTCCGTGGACGGCAGTATCGCCCGCAGCGAGATCATTCAGCGCGCCCAGTACTGGCTCGGCAAGTCCATCCCCTACAACCAGGGCGGCTGGTACCCGGACCAGGACGGACGCAGCTACCGAACGGACTGCTCCGGATACGTCTCGATGGCGTGGCATCTCGGCGAAAGTGCCAACACGCAGACTCTCCCCGGCTACTCCTACGAGATCCCGCGCAGCGAGCTCAAGGCCGGCGACATCCTCAACAGCTTCGTCGACCACGTCATTCTGTTCGAGAAGTGGGACGACGCCGAGCACACCACCTTCTCCTACTACTCCTTCGGCTCGACCCCGGTGAAGCACGTCACCGGGGTGTCGATCAACGCCGCCACCTTCGACACCCACCCGAACAGCGACTACAAGGCCCTCCGGTACAAGAACGTCGTCGACGACCTGGACATGACGTCGATCGTCGGTATCGGTGACATCAACAACAACGGTGTGCCCGACCTGATGGCGCGCCGTAAGTCGGATGGGCACGCGGTCATCTACTGGGGCCGCGGCAACGGTACCTACCTCGACCAGCCCTCCGACGTCGGCGGCGGGTGGGACCAGTACGACGCGATCGTCGGTATCGGTGACATCAACAACAACGGTGTGCCCGACCTGATGGCGCGCCGCAAGTCCGACGGCCACGCAGTCGTCTACTGGGGCCGCGGCAACGGTACCTACCTCGACCAGCCCTCCGACTTCGGCGGCGGGTGGGACCAGTACGACGCGATCGTCGGTATCGGTGAC
>NZ_JBFBJZ010000138.1:6915-8282 GCF_040686255.1 Kitasatospora sp. NPDC085879
AACAACAACGGTGTGCCCGACCTGATGGCGCGCCGCAAGTCCGACGGCCACGCAGTCGTCTACTGGGGCCGCGGCAACGGTACCTACCTCGACCAGCCGACCGACGGCGGCGGAGGGTGGGACCAGTACTAGAAGACTGATGAAGATGTTGGGTTCTGGCCCCGCCGCGCGGGCGGCGCCAGACTCGTTTCCGTGGCGATGGGTGAATGGGTCGGGAGATGGTCGGGCCCGATGTCTGGGAGACGTGCCGGGAGTTGATCCCGACGGGCAGTGTGTCTAGTGCTGCGGCGCGCAGCCTCCTTCGCCTGCCGACCGCGAGGACATCCGGCGGGGGAGGCGGGCCAGTCGCCGACGACGGATCATCCGGATGCCGGCTGGCTGGCAACCTTCCCGGTCAGGAACTGGCAGGCGCCGCGCAGTCTCGTGTGCAGCCGCTCCTGGGTGGCTCGGCTGTCGAGGCGGACGTCGAGGGCGCCGGGGCGCGCGCTGTGTGCGCGCAGGCCGGTCGGGAGTCGGGCGGCGTCGAGTCCGTCGCGTTGGGCGATGAGAACGCCGAGTTCGTAGCGGCTCACGGCATCCGGTCCTGCGAGGTGGTGAACGCCGCCGGCCACGTGGCGGGCGGCGAGCTCAAGGAGGGCGTCGGCCAGGTCGGTGACGTGCACGGGGCAGCGGATGTCGTCGCGGAACAGGACGCCGTCGCGGGTGCCGGCAGCGAGGTCGTGGACCAGGGCGACGTGCCCGGAGCGGCGGTCGCCGATGATCAGCGATGTTCGGGCCACCATGGCACCGGGGTGGACGAGGAGTACCCCGGTCTCGGCCGCGGCCTTGGCCGCGCCGTATGGGGTGAGCGGGTCCGGGAGGCTGGATTCGTCGTAGTGGATGCGGGTGCCGGAGAACACTGCGTCGCTGGAGACGTGGACCAGGCGGCTGCCGTGCCGGGCGGCGGCCATCGCTACCCGGATGGGCCCCTCGGCGGTGACCGCCCAGTCCGCTCCGCCGCTCGCGGCGTTGATGATCGCCTGCGGCTCGACCTCGGCCATGACGGCGTCGATGTCACCGGGGTCCCGCAGGTCGAGCGCGTGCCAGCGGACGTTCGGGACGTCGCTGGGCCGAGTGGCGAAGGTCGCGGCCACCGGGATACCTCCCGATGCCGCCTGGCGGACCAGCTCGGTGCCCAGGAACCCGCTGCCGCCGATGATCAGGATCGTCACGCCCTCACGGTAGAGGAGAAGCCGCCTCAACTCCGCCGCTTTCGGTCGAACTTCACAGGGGCGGGGCGCCCGACGACGTCGGCATGGGCGGCTGCTGGAGACCGCCGAGCGGGCCGCGGCCTGCTTCCCGAACTCACCCATGGTCGGCGTGGACGT
>NZ_JBFBJZ010000139.1:0-8095 GCF_040686255.1 Kitasatospora sp. NPDC085879
CAACTACGCATCGCCATGCGCGCCCGCGACCTCGTCGACCAGGGCACCCCCATCGAAGCCGCCTGCCGCATCGTCATCCTCGAAGACCAACTCGAAGAAGCCCTACGCCTCAACGAACAACTCCGCCGCTCCCGGCACGACCAGGAGCCCACCGCGGACACCTGACCGGACCGGCAACCTCCCCTGCAGCTGCTTCCAGCCGTACGGCCGCCCACCGCGGGGGGCCGGACGGGGGCGGACGACCTCGCGCTGCACGGCCTGGTCGCCTCGGGCGGCAGACTCCCGCCCGGCACGAGACGTGGCGGCTGGAGGGCACGGCCGGACTGGGCGCCGGGAGTGGTACTGGCGGGCCCGGGCACCTCGGTTTGCGCTCCCGTCATCCTCTTGGATCCTGCCGTCGAGCGGAGGACACGCCCGGGACGGAGCCCGCCCGGGAGTCGTCCTGCCGACGCCGGTGTCTTGACACCGCTGTGCCGCAACCTCCATGATCGCCCCGTGAACCTGTCAGACAGCCAGACAAGTGGTGCGGTCCCGCGGCGCGTCAGTGCGATGGAAGCGGTGTTCGGCCACCTGCGCAGCGCCATCGAGCGCGGTGAGTACGCCGTGGGGGACAAGCTCCCGTCCGAAGCCGAGCTGTGCCGGACCCTCGAGGTCAGCCGGCCGGTGCTGCGGGAGGCACTCCGAGCCCTGCAGGCGATGGGCCTGACCGTCTCCAAGACCGGCAAGGGCACTTTTGTCGTGGCGAACACGGTCGAGGACCCCACCTTCGGTGACTACGCCGCGAGCGACCTGCTCGAGGTGCGCCGCCACGTCGAGATCCCGGTCGCCGGCTACGCGGCGCTACGCCGCACCCCGGAGGACCTGGACCACCTGACCCACCTGCTCGACCGGATGGAGCGGGAGGCCGACACGACCGCATGGGTCGCGCTGGACACCGTCTTCCACCTGGCGGTGGCCGAGGCTTCCCGCAATCCGGTCTTCCGCCGGGTCATCGAGGAGATCCGAGACGCACTGGCGCGTCAGTCGACCTTCCTCAACGAGCTGGGCGGTCGGCGTGAGCAGTCCAACCGCGAGCACCGGGCGATCGTCGAGGCGCTGATCGACGGTTCCGAACACGACGCGGTCGAGGCCATGTCCCACCACCTCCACCGGGTCGAGACCACCCTCACCGACATCGTGCGCCCCAAGCGCACGGAGTCCCCCACGGAAGGCATACCCGAGGCGTGAGCGAGCAGTTCCTCAAGGACGAGAAGCGCCCCACGACCCGTCACGTCGATGCCGGGGACACCGGCTACAGCAAGTCCCTGAAACCCCGGCACGTCAACATGATCGCCATCGGCGGAGCGATCGGCACCGGCCTCTTCCTCGGCGCGGGCGGACGCCTCGCCGACGCCGGGCCCTCCCTGTTCGTCGCGTACGCCGTCTGCGGCGTCTTCGCGTTCCTCGTCGTGCGCGCGCTCGGCGAGCTCGTCCTGTACCGGCCGTCTTCCGGCGCCTTCGTGTCGTACGCCCGGGAGTTCCTGGGGGAGAAGGGCGCGTACACGGCGGGGTGGATGTACTTCCTCAACTGGGCCACCACCGGCATCGCCGACATCACCGCGGTGGCCACGTACACCCACTACTGGCAGCTGTTCTCCGAGGTCCCGCAGTGGGTGATCGCGCTCGTCGCCCTGGCCGTGGTGCTCACCGTGAACCTCATCTCGGTGCGGATCTTCGGTGAGCTGGAGTTCTGGTTCGCCATCGTGAAGGTGGGCGCGCTGCTGGTCTTCATGGGCATCGCGATCTTCCTGCTGGTCACCCGGCACCCGGTCGACGGTGCCGTACCCGGCCCCTCCCTGATCACCGACAACGGCGGCGTCTTCCCCAACGGCCTGATGCCGATGCTGCTGATCATCCAGGGCGTCGTCTTCGCCTACGCCTCGGTGGAACTCGTCGGCGTCACGGCCGGGGAGACCGAGAACCCCGAGGAGATCATGCCGAAGGCGATCAACTCGATCATGTGGCGCGTGGGTCTGTTCTACGTCGGCTCGGTCGTCCTCCTGTCGATGCTGTTGCCGTGGAACAGGTACGGCGCCGGCCAGAGCCCGTTCGTGACCGTGCTCTCCCACATCGGCGTCCCGGCGGCGGGCGGCGTGATGAACCTGGTCGTCCTCACCGCGGCCATGTCCTCGCTCAACTCGGGCCTCTACTCCACCGGCCGCATCCTGCGCTCCATGGCCGTCAACGGCTCCGCCCCGCGGTTCACCGCCCGTATGAGCCGCAGTCAGGTGCCGTACGGCGGCATTCTGCTCACCAGCGGCATCTGCGTCCTCGGCGTCGGCCTCAACTTCGTGGTCCCGGCCGATGCGTTCGAGATCGTGCTGAACTTCGCGGCGATCGGCATCCTCTCGACCTGGGGCATGATCATGGTCTGCCACCTCCTGTTCTGGCGGAAGACCCGCGACGGCGAACTGACCCGCCCCGGCTACCGCCTGCCCGGCTCCCCGTGGACCGAACTCGTGACCCTGGCCTTCCTCGCCTCGGTCCTGGTCCTCATGTACGCCGACGGCGGGGCCGCGCGCACCACCGTGCTGTGCGTGCCGCTGATCGCCGGAGCGCTGGTCGCCGGCTGGTACGCGATCCGCGCCCGCCTCGCGCGCGCCGCCGCCGCGACCGACGGCTGAGCCGGCGAGGCCGGGCACGACCGATCCGGCCGGGCACCCCTTCAGCCAGGCCGCCGCGTGCCCGCGACGCGGTCGGCAGCAACCAACCATCGAACGAGGCAGTGATGCACAGCAGTTTCCCCGCGGACGCGCCCGCGATCCGTGAACCCCTGCACGCACCCGTCGCCCACGTCACCCGAGGCGGTGTGGTCGAGGGCATCCACTACGGCTCCGTCGTCGTCCTCGGTGACGACGACGAGGTCAGGTTCCGCATCGGCGACATCGAGGCGGCCTGCTACCCGCGGTCGGCCCTCAAGCCCGTGCAGGCCGTCGCCATGGTGCGGGCCGGGCTTCCGCTCGACGGCGACCTGCTCTCCCTCGCGATGGGCAGCCACTCCGGTGAGGACCGCCACCTCGCCGGCACCCGCCGGATCCTCGAACTGGCCGGCCTCACCGAGGACGACCTGCGCAACGTCCCGGACCTGCCGTACGGTCAGGCCACCCGCGACGCCTGGGTGCGCGAGTGCCGCCCCCCATCCCGGCTCGCCCAGAACTGCTCCGGCAAGCACGCTGCGATGCTGTACCTCTGCACACTCAACGGCTGGCCGCTGGAGACCTACCTCGACCCGGCCCACCCGCTCCAGACGGCGATCGCCGAGGTCGTCGAGGAGCTCACCGGCCAGCGCATCGCGACCGTCACCGTCGACGGCTGCGGCTCCCCGCTGTTCTCGGTGTCCCTGCACGGCCTCGCCCGCGCCGCCGCCCGGATCGCCGCGGCGCCGCCGGGCACGGCCGAGCGCCGGGTGGCGGATGCGCTGCGCGGCCACCCGGAGATGGCCTCCGGTGCAGGGCGGGACGGGGCCGAGCTGATGCGCGCGGTGCCCGGGCTGCTCGCCAAGGACGGCTTCGAGGGCGTCCAGATCGCCGCACTGCCGGACGGCCGCGCCGTCGCCGTGAAGATTGCCGACGGGGCGAGCCGGGCGCGTGTTCCGGTCGCGGCCGCCGCCCTGGCGTGGGCGGGGGTCGACCCGCGGCTGCTGGCCGGTTTCGCCGGGGAGCCGATGACCGGCGGCGGCCGGACCGTCGGCGGAATCCGGCCGGTGGCGGCGCTGGACCCGCACACCGTGCTCACCCCCGCTCGACCCGAACCACGCCACGACCTCGCTCATCCAGCTCAGGAAGAGGACCCGCACGCCATGACCGCCGCCACCCGCAGCGAACACGACCTGCTCGGGGACCGGGACGTCCCCACCGACGCCTACTGGGGCGTCCACACCCTGCGCGCCACCGAGAACTTCCCCATCACGGGCACGCCGATCTCTGCCTATCCGCACCTGATCGACGCCCTGGCCGCCGTGAAGGAGGCCGCCGCCCTCGCCAACGAGGAACTCGGCCTGCTGGAGCCCGGGAAGGCCGCGGCGATCGTCGCCGCCTGCCGCGAGATCCGCGGCGGGAAGCTGCACGACCAGTTCGTCGTCGACGTCATCCAGGGCGGCGCCGGCACCTCGACCAACATGAACGCCAACGAGGTCGTGGCCAACCGGGCACTGGAGCTGCTGGGCCACGCCAGGGGCGAGTACCGGCACCTGCACCCCAACGAGGACGTCAACCTCGGCCAGTCCACCAACGACGTCTACCCGACCGCCGTCCGGATCGCGACCGTCTACGCGGTACACGGCCTGCTCGACGCGATGGCCGTCCTCCAGCAGGCCTTCGCCCGCAAGTCCGTCGAGTTCCGCGACGTGCTGAAGATGGGCCGCACCCAGCTGCAGGACGCCGTTCCGATGACGCTCGGGCAGGAGTTCTCCGCCTTCGCCGTCATGCTCGACGAGGACCGCAGCAGGTTGGCGGAGGCCGTCGAGCTGATCCACGAGATCAACCTCGGCGCGACGGCGATCGGCACGGGCCTCAACGCCCCCACCGGATATGCCGAGTCGGCCCGCCGCCACCTGGCCGACATCACCGGGCTGCCCCTGGTGACGGCGGCCAACCTGGTCGAAGCCACCCAGGACTGCGGCGCGTTCGTCCAGATGTCCGGGGTGCTCAAGCGCATCGCCGTCAAGCTGTCCAAGACCTGCAACGACCTGCGCCTGCTGTCTTCCGGCCCCCGCGCAGGCCTCGGTGAGATCAACCTGCCGCCGGTGCAGGCCGGTTCGAGCATCATGCCCGGCAAGGTCAACCCGGTGATCCCCGAGGTCGTCAACCAGGTCGCCTTCGAGGTGATCGGCAACGACGTCGCCGTCACCATGGCCGCCGAGGCCGGCCAACTCCAGCTCAACGCCTTCGAGCCGATCATCCTGCACTCGCTGTCGGAGTCCGTCACGCACCTGAGCGCGGCCTGCCTCACCCTCGCCGAGCGCTGCGTGGCCGGCATCACCGCCAACACCGAGGCCCTGCGCGCGACCGTCGAGAACTCCATCGGCCTGGTGACCGCCCTGAACCCGCACATCGGGTACACGGCCGCCACCGACATCGCCAAGGAGGCCCTCTCCAGCGGCCGGGGCGTGGCCGAACTCGTCCTGGAGAAGGGCCTGCTACCGGTCGAGACGCTCTCCTCCCTGCTGCGGCCCGAGGTGATCGCGGGAACCGGAGCCGCCCCGGCCTGACGACGGGTCGCCGCAGGCTTCCAGCCCGCGTACCGCTCACAAGGCAGTGGCAGAGCCCGCACGCGACCGCCCCGGAGTACCGGTGCCGCAACCTGCGACTCCCCGGTGGCTCCGGACTCGGCCGTCGCCGAGAAGGGGCCGATCGCCGCCCTGTCCGGCGATTCGTGAGCGGCGTCCGAGGCGGTACGGCAGGCCGGAATCCGAGCCTGTTGCGGGCGCCTGCTCATCCGCGCGGATGCCTTCGTTGGGTCCCCACAGGGGATCGCCGGCCCGCCCGCGCGGCCCGGTGGCCGGCGGCACGGTCAATGCCGGGCGAACTGGACTCCGGCCGGCTGGGCCACGCCCGGCCGCAACGCGATCCCGTCCACGGTCAGCCGTTCCCCGTAGATGTCGGTGACCCGAATCGGGTCCGCCGCACCCGCTGCCGTCGGGGAGCGGAAGTAGTTGTAGTCGGCGCGGGACAAGCGCCGCCAGCCGCCGCCGGCCCGGACTTCCAGCGCCGCCACCGGGTTCCGGTGGCCCAATCAGGGCAGTGGGCATCCGTTGACGATCCGCACGGTGATGCTCGCTCCGTTGGCGGTGAGGACGAGCGCGTACGACCCGCACGCCTTGGACGACTCGTAGTCGGTGTGGTTCATCGCGGCGATCATGAGATCGCCGGACGGGCCGTACAGGCAGGCGCCGTTGCCGTCGGCCGCGTCGTAGGAGGTCGCGACGCCCCGGTAGTTCGTCCCGGGCTTGATCCGTCCGGTCAGGGGCGCCGTGGTGGACGCCGTACGCACGCTCCGGGCCGCGGAGGGCGACGGAGTATCCGTGGCCGGTGCCGGCCGGGGGCTCGTGACCGATGGCCGAGCCGCTGACGGCGTGGCATCGGCAGGGGTGCCGGCGGTGGGCGGCGCCCTGATCGGTGGCTTCGACGGCTGCTGCGGCCGGCTGCCGGGAACCGCCTACGCTCCCCGGCAAGAGCGCGACGGCCAGCCACACCAGCACCCCGATCGCCCCCAGCGCCGACGGAATGCCCACGCCCAGCCCTCGCCCGCGCCACGCCTGCGGGACGGCGTGCTTCGGTGCCCTCATGTCCCGTCCAATCCGGAAGGTCGAGTCGACGTTGCACCACTCAGCGGCCGCGGAGGACGGGAAGGTTGCCGTTCCGGCCGCGACTTCTCCGTGCCACCGTGCGGCCGGCCCGACGGCCGAACGGCGCAGTCCCGCCGCACCGCCCGCGAGCCACCACGGTCAGGACCGGTCGCCGCACACCACACCACAGCCGTAGCCGCCCAGGTATACCCGGCCGTACACCTCGGGTCGCCAGCGACGATGTGGATGGCGCTGCCGCCGAACCGGTGCTGGTCGTCGTTGATCCGGACCCAACTCGAGCCGCCGTCGGTCGACCGGTACAGCTCGTCGGAGAGCCACCAGCGGTGCAGCGTGGTGCAGACGGTCGGGGTACTCGACGGTCTGCTGCTTTCCCACGGCCTGGAATCGCGCGTGCGACCGGGCGCGCGCTCCGCTGCGCCCCGCCGCGTGTCTCTCTGTCACGCGGGCACCCGGACGACCGCCTGGTGGCCGACTGCCGCGCCGCGTTGCGGTGTGTCCGGGCCGGTCGGTGAGTGCCGGTGGCCCGTTGCAGGTTGGCTCTCCGTGGGAGCTCGCTCCGGTTGCGGCGCGATGCCCGGAGGGTTCGCGGGCGTGGGGAAGACGCGTAGGGGCCAGGGCCCGTGGGCCAGGTCGTGGCGGAGGGCGTCGAGTCTGGTCAGGCAGGCGTCGATGGTGGCGATGGCGGTGCTGCTTTGTTCGCGGATGCGGCGTTCGATGGCGGCGAGCCGGTCTTCGATGTGCTGCCAGCGGTCTGCGGCGGTGGTGTCAGGTGCGTCGTTGGTCGCTGTCATGGCGGAGGCGGTCGGTGTGGCGGGTGAGGTCGTCGAGGCGGGCGGCGAGGTCGGGGTGGGTGGCGAGGTGGGGGCGCATGCCGGCGAGTGGCGCTATCAGGTCGGCCGGGTCGAGGGCGCCGAGGGCGGTGGTGAGCGCGGCCAATGCCGGACGGGCTGGGGGCGTGAGACCGGGGGCGGCGGTGATCTGGGCGGCGAGGACGCGTAGGTCGGCGCTGTTGTTGCGGGCCCAGGCGGTGACGGCGCGCTCGGCGGCCCGGTGGTCGCGCACGGCCTTGACGCGCTCCGCCCCGGTCGCGGCGTCTTCGGGTCTGCTGCCGGCGGGTCTGAGGCGGAGGTAGCGGTTCTCGGCGGCTTGGCGGCTGGCGACGCCCATGGGCTGGGCGAGGTCGGCCCAGGTGGCGCCGCCGGCGCGGGCGGCATCGACGAGGCCGGCTTCCCAGCCGGCGAGTTCGGTGCGCAGTTCGCGCAGCAGCACCAGTGCGGCCAGGGCGGGCTGCGGTCCCTCGTCCGGTGCGCCGGGGCCGGAGCCTGCGGTTGGGCCGGTGTTCTGGGCGGTGCGGACGGCGTCGTCGATGGCGGCGAGCGCGGCGGTGGCGGCGAGGAAGGACGCCGGTCCCGTCGGTTGGCCGCCGCCGGTGGCGGGCGGGTCGGGCCGTCTACCCATAGGTGTCACTCCTTCGGCGACTCAGGGGTTTGTCATCGGATGGATGACATGTTAGAACGGATTCAGGTGAAGCGCACTGGCACCCATCGATCAGTGGAGGTGTTTCGCGATGCTGATGCGCACTGACCCGTTCCGCGAGCTGGACCGTCTGACCCAGCAGTTCCTGGGCACGACCGGCACCTGGTCGCGGCCGGCCCCGATGCCGCTGGACGCCTGCCGTGTGGGCGACGAGTACGTGATCTGTTTCGACCTGCCGGGGGTGGACCCGGAGGCGATCGACATCGACGTCGA
>NZ_JBFBJZ010000140.1:0-7709 GCF_040686255.1 Kitasatospora sp. NPDC085879
AGTTGCCTGCGCGTCACACCCAGCAGTTCTACCGGGTTCCGCCCCGGAACGGGGCAGAACCCGGAAGATTGATCACAACCTCACACAGGCCCTAGCGGCCTGTCCCGTGTCCTGTGTCAGTGCTGGGTCGGAGACATGGTGGACTGGGGCATGAGGCAACGGGTGTTGATTCGAAATAGCAGTCGATCGGTGCCGCCGGCGGTCTCGACGCTGACCAGGTAGCGGCCGTCGGTGTTGGTGGCGTCCAGCAGGGCGGACGCCTTGCCGTTCCAGGTCTCCCGGTAGCCGTCGATGGTGAACTTCTGCTGCTCGAGTGCGGCCCGGATCTTCCTGACGGCCTCAGGGTGCTGCTGCAGGGAAACGGTGCTGTCGACCGCGTAGCTGAGGGTGTAGCGGCCGTCGTTGACGACCTCGTCGTTCTTTCCGACGCAGTTGCTGAAGAACGGCTTCGCGGTGGTCGGCGACAGTGATACTCCGGCACTCTGCGCGAGGAATTCGGTCATGTGCTGCGCCCACGCCTGGGCGTCGGTCTTGGCCGTGACGGGCAGCGGGTCGTTCTTGCCCGGGGTGGACATGCACCCTCCGGCGGTCAGGGTGGTCAGGGCGGTCAAGGCCAGCGCGAGAAGTCGGTGGGCCGGTACGGTCGGCGGCGAAGGGCGCCTGGTAACGCTGCGGGTGACGGGCATAGTGGTCATCCCACCACCAGTGAGGCGTCGCCGTTGGGTGCAGTGGATCTCGGATCTGGTGCCGGGGAACCCGTGTCAGCTTCCGTGGTCCTCGTCCTGAACGACCCTGGCAGGACCTGCACCGAACCCCTCTCAACGATGACCCGCCTTTCGCGTCATCCCGGAGACAAGCCCACTGCCTCGCCCACTCAAGGCGCGGCAACGCCATGTCCGTGCCTTCAACGGCCCAGCGTTGTCGGGCGACATCCAGCTCTCACCCGCGGCTGCGCAGCGCACGCGGGGGTCGAGGCGCTCGCGGCGGCAGGGGTGGTGACGATACGGCAGAGGCTGGTGAATCCGCTGTCTGGTTTCGGAGCTGGAACGCCCTTCTCTGCACCGTCTCTGTTGGATCGTTCGAAGGCGCATAGCCGCTCAGCAGGTCCAACCCGGTGTCCTCGGTGGCGGGACGGGGGGTCCATCATGTGGCGCACTCGATCGATCAACTGAGGGGTCGTCCAGTGCCATCTCGTGCAACCCTGCCGCAGCGATCGGCCCCGGTGAATCCGTCGAGCTCGCCCTCCCCTCCGATCTGTCAGGCTGCCGCACCGCGGTGATCAACTTGACCGAGACGCAGCCCACGGCGGCCGGTTGGGTCGGCGTCCGACCCGACAGCACCACGATGCCCACCACCTCTGTCGTGAATTTCACACCCGGCCAGACCAGCGCCAACCAGGTCGTCGTCACCTTCGACCAGTACGGCGATGCCCGGCTGTACAACGCCTACGGCCACGTCCACCTCATCGCCGACTTCCAAGGCGTCGCCGGCTGTGGCCAGGACCTGCCGTTCTTCCCCCTCGCCCCGACGCGGGTCCTGGACACCCGAAACGGCGCCGGAGCGCCCAGGTCCGCCCTGCCCGGCGGCTCCGCCGTGACCGTCAAGGTCGCCGGCACCAACGGCATCCCCGCCGGCGCCAAGGCCGTCCTGGTCAACCTGACCGGCATCGCCCCCACCACCGGCACTTGGCTCGCCGCCTACCCTCGCGGCACCACCCGCCCCACCGCCTCCAACCTCAACCTCGACCAAGGCGCCATCCGCCCCGCACTCGCCCTCGTCCCCGTCGGCACCGACGGCTCCATCGACATCTACAACGCCTTCGGCCGTATCGACATCGCCGCCGACATCCGGGGCTACTACCTCGACTGACCGACAAACGAGCATGGGGGCCGCCGTCATCGAACGGGGCCCCTATGGGTCTCTTCCGGCCGACCGCTTCCTGGATCAGCACGCGAACGCTCCGCCGCGCTCGGGCGCATGCCTGGGACTGCGAGGACCTGAGGTGCTGCTGGCCGACGGCAGCCCGCCGGTGCCGCCGGTCGGTCTGCAGCTCGAGCATGAACGGCTGACCCGGGCGCGACCTTCGTCTACCACCCGGGCCGGGCGGCGACCGCCCGCACGGGTGGTGCCGTTCTCTCGGGTGCCCATGTGACCGACTACAGGGCCCGGGCGGCTGCGGCACCGGAGAGACCGTGCGGGCCCCATCTGGCAGGTCGACGACCAGTAGGTGATGCTCTGCCGCCGGGGCGTAGGCCGGTCGCCCCACTCGTCCCACTGCGGTATTTGTGCCTCGGCGGTATCGAGGCACAGGACACCGCCTCGACCGAAGGCGACCCGCTGCCGGACGCCGAGGGGGCGGTGTCAGACGGTGTACTGGTATGCCGGGTAGGTCAAGTACCCCGCGTCGCCGCCCTGGTAGTACGTGGCCTCGTCGACGGGAGCGAGCGGCGCTCCGGTGCGCAGCCGCTCGACCAGGTCGGGGTTGGAGATGAAGGCGCGGCCGAAGCTGATGAGCTCGGCCCCCAGGTCGAGCCAGTGGTCGGCATCGTCCCGGCCGGTGTGCTTCGGTCCCATCGGGAGCACCGGGTTCATGATCAGGGGACCCTGCCACGCGCGGCGCAGGCCGGCCAGCACCTCCTCCTCGGTGGTGGCTTCGAGGTGGATGTAGGCCAGCCCGAGGCGGGACAGTTCGGTCAGCAGCGCGATGTAGAGCTCGGGGACGTCGGTCTCCTCGACTCCCCAGAAGGTCACGCCCGGGGACAGACGGATTCCGGTCCTGGCCGCGCCGATGGCCTCGGCGGTTGCGGACACCGCCTCGACGGCGAAGCGGATCCGGTTGCTCACCGAGCCTCCGTAGCGGTCGGTGCGCAGGTTGGCGTTGGACGAGAGGAACTGCGAGATGAGGTAGCCGTTGGCGCCGTGCAGCTCCACGCCGTCGAAGCCTGCGTCGACGGCGCGGCGGGCGGCGCGGGCGTACGACTCGGCGTGCTCGGGCACCTCGGCGGTGTCCAGAGCGCGCGGGATCGGCGCCGGCTGGAGCCCGGTCGGGGTGAACACCTTCCAGCCTTCGGCCGCGACTGCCGAGGGGCCGACCGGCTGCATACCGGTGGTGTCGGGGTGCGAGATCCGTCCGCCGTGCATGATCTGGGCGAAGATCCGTCCGCCGTTGGCGTGCACCGCGTCGGTGACGGGGCGCCACGAGGTGACCTGCTCGTCGGTGTGCAGTCCCGGTGTGCCGGGGTTGGACTGACCGACGACGTTCGGCTGCACGCCCTCGCTGACGATCAGTCCGGCGGTGGCCCGCTGGGCGTAGTAGGTCGCCATCGACGGTGTCGCCAGACCGCCGGCGGCGGCACGGACCCGTGTCATCGGGGCCATCACCACCCGGTTGGGCAGCGTCAGGTCTCCCAGCTGGTACGGGGTGAACAAGGTCGTCATGTCATGGCTCCTTCGTGATCGGCGCCGGGCAACCGGTCGCGGCGGTTACGCTAGAACCTGACATTGACGTCAGAGGCAAGGGTTGTGCCTCAGCTCACAGCACGGAGGGAGACGGCGTGCGCATCGGGGAGCTGGCATCACGGGCGGGAGTCAGCGTCCGGTCCCTGCGCTACTACGAGGAGCAGGGGCTGCTCACCAGCACCCGCAGTGCCAGCGGGCAGCGGCACTACACGGACCACGAGGTCGAGCGGGTCGTGTTCATCCAGCAGCTGTTCGCCGCAGGACTGTCCAGCCGTACCATCGTCGAACTGCTGCCGTGCGTCGATTCTCCCAGCGAGGACAACTCCGACGCCGCGCTGGAGCGGATGGCGCTGGAGCGCGACCGGCTGTCCGAGCGCATCGCTGATCTCGTACGTACCCGGGACGCCCTTGCCGGGCTGATGACCATGGCGCAGGCGCATCGGGAGCGCCAGCGGTCGGCGGCCGGCGACTGATGTCCGCGGCGCGGCAGCGAAGTTTTTGGCGTCGAGCATGAGCCGAAGGCCGTCGGACAGGTCGCACACGGCGCGGGCGGACTCGAGTCCGTCGATGTGGAGGGCGAGGCCGAGTCGGCGGTAGAAGGCGCGGGCGGCACCCACGCCGGCGCCGCCCCTACCGCTGCTTCCGTCGGCGAGATCCTTTCCGACGGTGGTTCACCTCGGGTGGGGACGGCAACGACGGCAGGCGGTGTACCCGGTGCGCCTTCGCGGTCCCGTCCGAGGAGCGGATCGCGGACGCTGCCGGACGTCCGCCTCTCCGTCGCCAAGGGCGGGCAGGATGCGGTGGGCCGGTAAGCCCGGGGGGTGCCGACGCCACCCTCACCCTCGCTCCGCACATCGGTCCGGGGGCCGACCGGACCCGCACCAAGTGCACGCCTGTCCCGTCCGCGATTGCCCACGGGAGTGCCGATACCGCGTACGGCAATGCGCTCGTCCTCGCCCCGGACTTCGGTCTGAACACACTGCGAAAGAGGGTCTGCAGTGCTCATCCGTCACGGCGGCCGCCTGCCGGCGGCGGACTAGCCGGCCGGTGTCGTGCAGCGGCGATGGGATCGCGGCGAGATCATCATCTTGTCCTGGGTCGGGCTGCCATTGACGCATGGGCCCACGCTCCCGAGTGCCAGGAGATCCCCAGGGCCACGTTGCCGCCACTGACGGAGTCGCGCCGGTCGCCGCGGGCGTCGGGTGAGGCCGACGCCTCTCGGGGGTCCGCTGCCGGTCCGCTCCGCACCCTCGAGGTGTGGACACGCGGACCGGGCTCCATGGGGCGCAAGGCTTGAACAGCGGCTAAGCAACTGCTTAGTATCTCGTTCAGGTCAGATACTAAGCAACTGCTTAGTATCCATTCCGGGCCGGGAACAGCCTGCCCGAGCCGCCCCTCTCCCTCAGGAGTCCACCGTGACCTCGCTGTTCTCCCTCGCCGGCAAAACCGCCCTCGTGACCGGCGGTTCCCGCGGCATAGGCCTGATGATCGCCCGGGGCCTGGTCGAAGCGGGGGCCAAGGTCTACATCAGCTCCCGCAAGGCGGAAGCCTGCGAGGAGGCCGTGCGCGGGCTCTCCGGTCCCGGCGGCCAGGCGGTCGCGCTGCCCGCCGACCTGTCGCGCGAGGAGGAGTGCCACCGACTTGCCGCCGAGATCGGCGAGCGGGAGGAGCGGCTGCACATCCTGGTGAACAACGCCGGCGCCACCTGGGGCGCGCCCCTGGACGAGTTCCCGGTCAGCGGCTGGGACAAGGTCATGGACCTCAACCTGCGCAGCCCCTTCCTGCTCACCCAGGCCCTCCTGCCGAAGCTGCGCGCCGGCGGATCGACGGAGGACCCTGCGCGGATCATCAACGTCGGATCCATCGACGGACTGCACGTCAGCCCGGTCTCGGCCTACTCCTACGCGGCCAGCAAGGCGGGCCTGCACCACCTGACCCGCGTCCTGGCCAAGGAGCTCGGGCCGCAGGGCATCACGGTGAACGCCATCGCTCCCGGCCCCTTCGAGTCGAAGATGATGGCCGCGACCCTGGACGCCATGGGCGAGGCGATCGCGGAGGCGGCTCCGCTGCGCCGGATCGGGCGGCCGGACGACATGGCGGGCGTCGCCGTCTATCTGGCCAGCCGTGCGGGCGCCTACGTCACCGGCGCCGTCATCCCCGTCGACGGCGGCCTCGGCACCACGGTCTGACCGGCGACGGCTTCCCTCCCCCCCCTCGCACAAGCAACCCGAACCCGAGAAGAAGAGCACCATGGCCTCCCTCCTGCTCTCCCGCCGAGACCTCGACTTCCTGCTGCACGAGTGGCTCGACGTCGAATCCCTGACAGCGCGCCCCCGCTTCGCCGACCACTCGGGCGAAACCTTCGACGCGGTGCTGGACCTCAGCGAGACGATCGCCGCCCGGCACTTCGCCCCGCACAACAAGAAGAACGACACGCAGGAGCCGCGCTTCGACGGCGAGCGGGTGCACATGATCCCCGAAGTCGAAGAGGCCCTGAAGGTCTTCGCCGGCGCAGGGCTGATCGGCGGGGGCATGGACCACGAGGTGGGCGGCATGCAGTTGCCGAGTGTGGTGGCCAACGCCTGCTTCGCCTGGTTCCAGGCGGCCAACGTGGGAACGGCCGCCTACCCCTTCCTCACCATGGGCAACGCAAACCTGCTGCTGGCCCACGGCACCCCCGGGCAGATCGACACCTATGTCCGCCCGATGGTCGAGGGCCGCTTCTCCGGGACCATGTGCCTGTCGGAACCACAGGCGGGCTCCTCGCTGGCCGATGTGCGTACCCGCGCGGAACCGGCCGACGACGGCACCTACCGCCTGTTCGGCAACAAGATGTGGATTTCGGGTGGCGACCACGAACTGACGGAGAACATCGTCCACCTGGTCCTGGCCAGGATCCCCGGCGGCCCGCCCGGGGTGAAGGGGCTCTCGCTCTTCATCGTCCCCAAGGTCCTGGTGGGGGCCGACGGGACGCTAGGCGAACGCAACGACGTCGCCCTGGCCGGCCTCAATCACAAGATGGGGTATCGAGGGACGACCAACACGCTGCTGAACTTCGGTGAGGGCGCTTTCCGGCCCGGCGGGGCCCCCGGTGCCGTCGGCTTCCTGGTCGGGGAGCCCCACTGCGGACTGTCCTACATGTTCCACATGATGAACGAGGCCCGCATCGGTGTCGGACTTGGTGCCACAGCGCTCGGTTACACCGGCTACCTGCACGCCCTGGACTACGCGCGCACCCGGCCCCAGGGGCGCCCGCTCACGGCCAGGGACGCCACCGCCCCCCAGATCCCGATCGTCGGGCATCCCGATGTCCGGCGCATGCTCCTCGCCCAGAAGTCGTACGTCGAAGGCGCGCTGGCTCTCATCCTGTACTGCGGGCGGCTGCTGGACGACGAGCGCACCGCCCCGACGGCCGACGAGCGGGCCAGGGCCGGGCTTCTGCTGGACATGCTCACCCCGATCGCCAAGAGCTGGCCCTCCCAGTGGTGCCTGGAAGCCAACAACCTTGCCATCCAGGTCCACGGCGGCTACGGCTACACCCGCGAGTACAACGTCGAGCAGTTCTACCGGGACAATCGCCTCAACCCCATCCACGAGGGGACGCACGGCGTCCACGGCCTCGACCTGCTGGGCCGAAAGGTCGTCATGGACGGCGGCGCGGGGCTCCGCCTGCTCATCGAGACCATCTCCATGACGACCGCCCGCGCGGCCGCCGCGGACGACCACGTCGCCGGCTTCGGACGGCAGCTGGACGCCTCCGTCGCCCGCGTCGCCGCCGTGACGCGGCGCCTGTGGGAGGCCGGGGACGCCGAGAGCGCCCTCGCCAACGCCTCGGTCTATCTGGAGGCCGTGGGACACGTCGTGGTCGGCTGGATGTGGCTGGAGCAGATGCTGGCCGCCACCGGACGCAGCGGCGCCTTCTACGAGGGCAAGCGCCGGGCGGGTCAGTACTTCTTCCGCTACGAACTGCCCAGGACGGAGGCGCAGTTCGCGCTGCTGGAAAGCCTCGACCGCACCACCCTCGACATGCCCGCGGACTGCTTCTGAGCCTGTCCTGCCATCCAGGCGCGGGTCGGATCCGGTCGTTCGTATCGTCGACCGGCGGGCCGGTAGGTCTGCGGGTCGGCGGGAACGCATTTCCCACCCGGGAGCGCCGTGCCGTACAGTCGTGCCTACCGACGCGGGGTGGAGCAGCTCGGTAGCTCGCTGGGCTCATAACCCAGAGGTCGCAGGTTCAAATCCTGTCCCCG
>NZ_JBFBJZ010000141.1:0-7708 GCF_040686255.1 Kitasatospora sp. NPDC085879
GGCATCCGCTGTTCGCCCACATCACGCTGACCCGATCCGAGCGCTCGCCGATCGCCGCCCTCGTCACCGAGATGCTGGAGGACGTTCAGCCGTAGAGGGCACCCCCACGCTCGGCTCGGACCTCCGAGGGAATGGGGCGAGCGGACGCGGTACATGAGTCTTGAGGACGGCGCACACATCATCCGAGGAGCAGCGATGAACCGCCCCATGTCCCGCACACGCCCCGTCTCCCCGCACACTACCGGCGAGCAGCGCCGGGATGTCAGAGATCAGCTGGAGCTGATGGCTGAGGAGATTCGGCGTCTCGCTTTTACCCTCCAAGCCATGGTGCTGCGTACCGCGCCGGTGCCGTACGGCCGCGTCCCTGATCCAGCGGCAGCGACTCGTGCGGGTGACACCGAGCCGGAATGACGGCCTTGTGCCGGTGCGGGTCCCACGCTTGCTCTGCCCGCCCGTGTCGGCGACAACGGGCCTGGCTGGTCTCGATCAGCGTCCTCATCGGCGCGTGCTGGCCGCAAGCAGGCAAAGCAGTCGTCGGCGCAACGGCAGCGCAGTGCGTATCCCGTTTCCGTCCTCCTGCCCCATGGGACTGGAACCGCTTCTACCGGTGCTTCTGAACTTGATTGAGTGATGTCGGAGCCGTTCGCCTGACAGCGGTGGGTGGGCTCCGGTAGCTCTGGGTTCGTGAGGTACGCGCAGGGCGGCGGGCTGACCGACGCCGAGAGGGCCGCGCGGGAGCGGATCCGGCTTCAGGCCGTGGAACGCTTCGAGGGCGGGGAGAAGAACCGGGAGATCGCTGTCGCGCTGCGGGTGAGCGAGCGGTCGGTGGAGCGGTGGCGCCGGGCCTGGCGCGAGCGTGGAGAGGCGGGTGTCCAGTCGAAGGGATCGCCGGGTCGCCCGAGGCTCGGTCCAGCCCAGATCGCCAGGCTGGAAAGGGAGTTGGAGCGCGGACCGCTCGCCCATGGCTGGGCGGACCAGCGGTGGACGCTCGCGCGGATCAAGACGCTGATCGGCCGGCTGTTCCACGTCTCCTACACGGTCGAGGGCACGTGGCAGCTGCTCAAGCGGCACGGCTGGTCGTGGCAGCAGCCCGCCCGCCGGGCAATCGAGCGCGACGACGCGGCGGTCGAGGTGTGGAAGAAGGAGACCTGGCCGCGGGTAAGAGCTGTGCGGCGGCCCTCGGAGCCTGGATCGTCTTCGAGTTGCGCCGTGATGCGCTGTGTTTCGTGTGGAGGTGAGAGACCTTCACCGCTGACCTGTCGTAGCAGGGAGGTGGAGCTGGGGGCAGCCTGATCCGGGTGATGCCGGGGAGGGCGGGAGCGGCCCTGACAAAGCCGGGACGTGCCAGTACTGCCAGATGGCGCGGGTCCGGCGAGCGGGATGGAGAGGAGTACGCGAGGAACCGGCGTCTTTACGTCTCTTAACGATGTCATCGGCTCGAACCTGGCGGATCTGGGCCGGAAGCGGTGCGCACTCGTCGCGGGGCGGCGGGGAACTCCTTGGCCGGTCTTTCGAAGCTGGCCGGGAGGCCACGAGGAAGGACTACGGCGTACTCGTGGCGATGCCGCAGGGACACAGTCGGGCTCCTACTTCGTCGAGCGAAATGCAGTGAACACGGGAACCACCCGGTCACACCTCCCCGGTGACGGACAGCCAATCCGCCGGCGGGGATAGGCGCATCGACCGCCGAACGGGCCGGGTGGGGCGGAGCCGCCGTAGTACTCCGAGCCGGGGAGAGCCCGGTGCATGGGGAAGGGCGGCAGCGGTATCGAGAGGGGAGGAGGCTGCAATGCCGAAAGAGGCACCGCTGAACAGCGGCGCTCTGCTGGAGACGGTCCCGGTGGGGCCGCGCCAGCGGGTATCGGAGATGCAGGCCAAGCTTCACCGTTGGGCGGTGGCCGATTCCGGCCGCCGGTTCGATGATCTGTTCAACCTCGTGCGCGACCCGGCGACGCTGATCGCGGCGTTCGACCGGGTCGCGGGCAACCGGGGAGCTGGCACTCCTGGCGTGGACGGCCTGACGGCCGCAGACGTCGAGGAGACGCTGGGCGTTCCCGGGCTCCTGGACGACCTGCGCGCCCAGCTCAAGTCGGGTGCGTTCCGGCCGCTGCCGGTGCGGGAGAAGACGATTCCCAAGCCGGGCGGGTCGGGGAAGGTGCGGCGGCTGGGGATTCCCACGGTCGCCGACCGGGTCGTGCAGGCTGCGCTGAAGCTGGTGCTGGAGCCGATCTTCGAGGCCGACTTCAAGCCGGTCTCCTACGGGTTCCGGCCCAAGCGGCGGGCCCAGGACGCGATTGCCGAGATCCACTTGTATGGCACCTGCGGCTACCGCTGGGTGCTGGACGCGGACATCGCGGCGTGCTTCGACGAGATCGATCACGTCGCGTTGATGGACCGGGTCCGGAGGCGGGTCAAGGACAAGCGGGTTCTGGCGCTGGTCAAGGCGTTCTTGAAGTCCGGGCTGCTGAACGAGCTCGGGGAACTCCAGGACACCTACACCGGCACGCCGCAAGGGGGCATCCTGTCCCCGCTGCTGGCCAACATCGCCCTGTCGGTGCTCGACGAGCACCTGCACCGGGCGTGGGAAGGCGGCGGGGAACTGTCCACCGAGTACAGGCGCGGACGAGGCCGGGCCAAGGGCCTGCCCTCGTGGCGGCTGGTCCGCTACGCGGACGACTTCGTCGTCCTGGTCCACGGGACCAGGCAGGACACCGAGGCACTGCGCGAGGAGATCGCCCAAGTGCTCGCACCGATGGGGCTGCGGCTGTCACCGGCCAAGACCCAGGTGGTGCACCTGAGCGAAGGGTTCGACTTCCTGGGGTTCCACATCCAGTGGCGCCGCAAGAGGGGAACGGACAAGTGGTACGTCTACACCTTCATCGCCGAACGACCCCTTCGGTCGATCAAGGCGAAGATCCGCTCCCTGACCCACAGAACGTCGCAGCAGGACCTGGCTGTGGTGCTGATCAACTTGAACAGAGCCACACAGGGTTGGGCCCACTACTTCCGGCACGCCGTCGCGAAGCACGTATTCACCAAGGTGGACGACATCGTCTGGTGGCGACTCGTCCGCCTGCTACGTGAACGGCACCGCTGGAATTGGAGGGACTTCCGCCGACGATTCACCACCCCCAGCGGGCGGTGGCTTCCGATCTCGGCGGGCGAGATCAGACTGCGGAAGATCAGCGCGATCCCGGTCACCCGGTATCGCTACCGCGGCAACAAGATCCCCACCCCCTGGGTCCCCGAGACCGCCTGACGACAGAGACCGTGGAGAGCCCGTTGCGTTGAGAGGCGCACGGCGGGTTCGGCGAGAGGTCCGGGGAAACGGACCAGGAGTAATCCCGACACCGCGCCCCGGGCCTACTCAGCGACGAAGCCGGGCAGTCGATGACGCCGCCGCGTGCCAGGACCTGGGGCCGGATCGGCCGGACCCCCGTCGTCAGGGTGCGCGGCCGGGGCTCCGGCCGGGTGTCGATGGCGGGCATGACCTGCTACAAACCCGGCGAACGGTCCCGGCTGATCTACCGCATCCGCGAGTACCGGGGCCGCAAGGACGAGCCGAAGGGCTTCGGCTGGCGCGACTTCCGGGACCTGATCGTCCGCGCCCGGATCCAGCTCGGCGGCCCGATCGTGCTGGTCTGGGACAACGTCCGCCTCCACCTGACCAAGCCGCTGCGGGATTTCATCGCTGCGAACGCAGACTGGCTCGCCGTGTTCCAGCTGCCCACCTACGCGCCGGACCTCAACCCGCAGGAGGGCGTCTGGTCGCTGGTCAAACGCGACATCGGCAACCTCGCCGCCGCCGACCTCGGCCAGATCACCCGGGCCGTGAAGCGCCGACTCAAACAGATCCAGCATCGCCCCGACCTGGTCGACGGCTGCCTCGCCGGCACCGGCCTACTCATGGACGGCTGACCGACATCACATATTCAAGTTCAGTTGCTGGGCTGTCTCGCCGTCGGTGGCAGGCTCACCGGCCCCGCGAACAGGACCCGCGGCGAGAGCGATCCCACCTTCCGGCCCGGCGCGCGGCTGCGTAAGCAGGACAAAGCCCTCACCGACGGCAAGCCGACCCAGCAGCAGACCACGCTGCTGGACGCGCACCACGGACCCGCTGCCGAGACCGCCGCCGGGCTGACCAGACCCGAACGCCGTCCCGGCCGCCCTGGCCGGAACGGCCACGACCCGGGGAGAGAAGCGACCACCACCGTGACCACCCAGCTGCCCGCGGTTTTGGGAACGCCCGTGGGAGTGCGCCACTTGTGGCGACGACAGCGACGCGCTGTTCAGGGTTCCAGTTCCCGCAAGGTCCGCACCCAGCTGCACAGGCGCCGGATCCGGCCCCCTGTCCCGCCCGAACGGATCGACCGAGCGGTCGGCCGAATTGGGCACAGACAGTACGGCGGCAGGCCATCGGTCTTCGACAGCCGGACCTCCGAGCTCTCCAATGTTGTGGAGCGGTGCTTCAATCGGCTCACACAACGGCGAGTCCAGGCCCCTGTGGATCTGATATTAAAGACAGGTCATGGCCGAGGTTGGCGTTAATATATCGCCGTGGCCGGGATTCCTTCCGGCCACGATGCAGCCCCATCATCTACGCGTAACCTTAACGCGAAGCCGATCTGGGGAGACCATTGCCGAAACTTTTTCTTTCGTCGCTCGCCGGCCGCAACGATGGAGCCTCCACCTGGAGAGTATCGAAGCGGCAATGATGGTCATCTCAGCCCAAGCAAATGAGTCACCAATGCATTGGCGACTTCCGGCCGAGAAGGGGATGAAGGTTCCGGAGCGAGCAGCCATTTCCTTCCCTGTCCAGCGATCCGGATCGAACGAAAGGGGGCTGGAATAGTAAGCTTCGTCGCGATGTAGAGCATATGGGCTGATAAGTATTTCAGCCCCCGCTGGGAGCGTACAGCCTCCCAGATCGACCGACTCCTTGGATCGGCGCATGAAAATCCAGATGGGGCAGTGGAGCCTAAGCGTTTCCGTCAGTGCCCTCCGCAGGTACGTCAGGTAGGGAAGGCTGCTGAATGAAATTGACCAGCCATCCATGACAGATTCCACTTCAGACAGAATCCGCCGTTCCACATCAGCTCGCTGGCTGATCTCATGAAAGAACCATGAAAGGGTTAGGGCTGAAGACTCGGTGCCAGCGATGATAGTTGTCATCACCTCGGCTGCGACCTCGTCGTTGGTCATTGATTCGCCTGTGCGGACGTCCTGCGCCGTCAGCATCATGGAAAGCAGGTCGCCGTGATCGATTCCGCCCATCCGATATCTGTCGATCACCTGATCGACGGCGCTCCGCAGGCTGTTCTTGGCCGCTTTGAATCGTCGACTTTCCGGCAGTGGGAATTTTTCGAGGCGATCGATCGGGAGTATTGTGCGCAAAGCTATCCCGCGCAGCACGATGGGCAGCGCTGACTGAATTTCCGAAAGGAACAGCCCATCGGCGTCGACCGAGAGCATCGACTTTGCGACGATTTTGAGGGTCAGGGCGTGAAGCCTCTCCTTCATGTCCACTATCTGACCGGATCTCCACGAATCGGCTTCCTCCCTTGCCAGTCCTTCCATCAGTGCGGCATATTGATCGAGTCGTGCATGGTGGAAGGCCGGCTGCATCAGCCGGCGCTGACGCTTGTGGAAGGTGCCGTCTGACGAGGGTAGTCCGTTCCCCAATGCATCGCGTGATTTGTCGAACAGACGCCCCTTGTCATACTTATTCCCATCTGTCACCAATATGCGGTGGATGAGGCCTGGTGAATTGGCTACGTATACCTCTCTTGATCCAATGTTGATGCGCACCAACTCCCCACGTTTCCGCAGTTCTGTCATGAATCCCAGCGGGTCGGCTGCCAACTCCAGGGCATGCCCAACAATAGGTATTTTCCAGCCCGCCCTCGGAGCCATTCCGGAAACCGGCGCTGCGTGGTTCATATTGGAGGTTCACCATTCGATGTTCGGTCGCCCGTAGCGGGCTGCGGTACTGACGCTTATGTGGGCCTGTAGCGAGAGCTTTCCTGATGCCATCGGAGGCTCCCGGATATCCAATTCTCAATTCCTGAAATATAATTCAGAAGATCCCCCCTTGTTGCATGGGGTCGTAGTAGGTCGGATTTCGCGGCTATGAGGTCATGCGTGCGCTGTTCGATCATCTCCAGGGTTCGGTTCATGGCTTGCTTCCAAGTTTCACAACCTTCACTCCGGAGAACTGCGACGATATTATTCATCTCTCCATGCATAAGCTCCTTCCGAAGTGAAAATACGTCATTGGTCCAGCAGATTATGTCGTTCGCCGCCTCCTGGAGGTCGAAAATTCTCCGGTTGCCCTCGTGGTGCTTGGAGAGGCGGATGCGGTTCGAGGCTTCGATGAGATCAATGCATGTCTTTACGGCGCCGCTGTTTCGCCGAAAAGATCGATATGATGCGAGGTCGAGGGGTCCAGAGTTGCGCGAATTTGCAGCGTCGCTGCAGTAAGTCATGGCATATGAGCGGGTATGAGTGGCGAATCGAAGTTTCCAGAGGGCTGGGACACTAAGATCGTCAATACCTTCAAGTATGTCGCGCAAGGATGTCAGGAAGGGGCTTGCAGAGCCATTTTTGCGCGGAGAGTCGGCCGCCCATTCCTCAAGGGTATGGCAAATTTCGGAAACGATTCTCCTGGCTTCCTCTTCCCCTCCGCTGAGGATGTTTTCATCGAACTGATCATCGAGCATGAAAAGCCATACCACCCACTTTGCCGGTACGGACAGGTCCGAGGCTCTCGGGTAGGTCAGCGCGGCGCACGAGCCGAAACGTGCCGACGTGAACCGGTCTTTCGGGCCGGCGCCGGCCACAAGGCGATGCTGCTCGGCCCAGGCGAGGAGATCCGACTCGATGGCGGATCCGTTGGGGTGAATCTCCGCCGGAAACGGGCAGAATATCTTAGAGGGGGAGCCGGCCGGGAGTCGGTCAGGGCCATTCACGGTTTTCACAGTACTTTCTCAGATGAAGAGTGCAGTCCGAAAGTCAGGCGCTGGCCCGGTCGAGTGGCCGCATGGCGCAGCGCGTGGGATTTTATTAACCGTTGGTAAACATCTTTAAAGGTGTGATCCTAGTGATCGGTGTGATCGAGAGGAAGGGCCCAGATCTCCCTTTGGGTCCACAGGCCTAGAACGTGAGCAAACTACTATGTGATCGGCAATGAGGCCCGTTTCCAGGCGCCCGGCCCGTGCTCCGATCTGGCTGCCATCCCCGGGGGCGAGACCTTCTCCGCCGGACGACTGAACCCGGCCTGGTGAGGGCCTTCCGCGGTCTGCCGCCCTCGTGGTCGGCCAGTTACAGCCCGGGCGCTCTGCTCCGGCGCCAGGTGCCCGGGCATGTGTATGGAGCGACCGGCCTGACCTGCGCGTTTCATCCGGGGTCGCGTCCGGATCATGATCGGAAAAGCGAAAGTGCCTTCTGAGCTGCAATGCCGGTGAGTTAGCCTGCGCGTTTCATCTGGGGGCGCGTCCGGATCATGATCGGAAAAGCGAAAGTGCCTTCTGAGCTGCAACGATGAGGCTTGTCTAAGGTCCCAGTCGTACCAGCAGGAAGGCACTTTCTGCGTGCACCCTACCCGGTCCCGACCCAAGCTCGTCGTCAGCGCCGACGGGCACGGGGTGGTCAACCACGCCGGCTCGCGTCTGCTCGCGGATCTGGCCGACGCCACCACGCTGACCAGCGC
>NZ_JBFBJZ010000142.1:0-7531 GCF_040686255.1 Kitasatospora sp. NPDC085879
CCATCGCGGCCCCGGGCAGCCGAAGGACCTCACCCTCCGCATCGGCGAGCACGCGGACGCCCGCCAATTCGTACCGTTCGTCGCCGCGCTCGCCGCCATGGTGACGACCGCGCTTCATGACCTCGCCCGCCACAACGGCGTCCCGCTGTGACGTCAACCAGGGTGTTCGGACCTGTGAGCCACAGCTCCCGGGACCGGACCAGGGTTCCGGGGCGCAGCCGGTCGTCCGGGTCGGTGGTGAACAGGCCGCGGCGGCTGGGCTGGGTCAGGGCGGGGTTGGTCGCCATCTGCGATGTCTCCCTTTGACGGATCGGTCTGGCCCGCTGGGGTGCGGACCGGGCCGGTCCGGGCGGTGGTGGGTGGGCGCGGTTGGCTGGGTATGGCGGGCCGGTCCTCAGGCGAGGGGCGACCCGAAGTCGGGAGCGGGTCGGCTACAGGCGGCTGTCCGTCCAGAACTCCGCTTCCTAGTCGACGTCCTCGTCCTCGTCAGAGTGGTCCTCACCGGCGGCGGCCGCGTGGGGCAGAGCTCGGCGATGGCGAGGTCCTCGCCGAGCGCGGCTCACGGGTCGCCGTCCTCGCCCTCGCTGTCGGCGGGCTGCGCCGTGTCGACGGCGGGAGGGTCCAGGAGCACCGTCAGGTCGACGATGGTGCGGATCTGTACCGGCTGCTCGCCGTCCTGGGCGAGCAGGTAGGTGCGGCTGTTGTAGCCGTCGTGGCCGGTCGGGCGGTGGACGGCCAGCAGGCGTGCGGTGGAGGTGATCACGCAGGTCGCGCTGCCATCCTCCGCGCCAATCCAGTTCTCCGCCTTGGTGAGGGCGCCGTGGCTGTAGTCGAGGCGGGCGGCACCGGAGGCAGCGCGGGCGGCCGCGTCGGCGCAGACGTCGACAGCCAGCTGCTCCCGGGTCGGCGCCGGGACCGGCTCGCGGGCCGGGCCTCGGTGCTCGGCACCAAGGCGGCGGCGCAGCGGGGCGAGGGCCTTGTGGGCGTGGTGGTCGGTGAGGACGGCGGCGAGGGCGGTGCGGGCCAGGCAGATGCGCAGGGTGTCGGTCACGAATACCTCCGGGATTGCGGGGTCCGGCCGGGCGGCCGCGCCGCGCACCACGGCGCCCCGCCGCCGCGCCTGACAGGCACGGGGGCGGGGCGCGGTGGTGGGCAGCGTCAGTGTCCGGTACAGGACTGGCGTGACGTCAGCCGAAGTCGGGCGAGGCGGCGGGTGCGGGCAGGTCGGTGCACTCGGCGAGCTGCTCGCCCGACATGGCCTGCTGGCGGAGCAGGACCGGCAGCGCGGCTGTCAGCCGCTCCCAGACCTGGTCCAGCGCATCGTCCGCCATGTCGTGCAGCGCCATGAGGTCGGGGCAGGAGCGGGGGCGATCCTGCAGCCAGGCGCGGTCGCCGTAGGCGGCCAGTTCGACCGCGGCGGCCCGGTCCGGGGTCCACAGTCCCGCCTCGCGCAGCCACCGGTCCTGTGCCCGCTCTCCGCCGGCCACGCCGATCGCCACAAGGCGGGGCTCGTCGTCCCGGCCGCCGGATCCGGTGACGGGTCGTGTGGGGCATCTCGCCGTGGACGTGCCCGGTGTACAGCGCTTCGGGATTCTGGCCGAGCCGGACCGCGGTGATGGGCAGGGTGCGGGCGAACTCGGCGGCGGCAGGTGGGCGCGGTCCACGCAGCGGCGGCTCGTCTGGTCGGCGCGGCCGGTGAGGTGGTGCGCCTCGTCCAGGACGAGCAGGTCCAGCGGGGTGCCGGCGGCGCGGACGGCTTCGGCGGGCCGGTCCGCGGAGGCGTAGGTGCCGACGATCAGGCGCAGGCCGGTGGCGGAGGTGCGCAGCCAGGCGGTGATCACCGCCACGCGGTCGAGCTCGATCAGCACGTTCAGTGCGGCTCCCGCGGCGCCGGCGACCGGCATCAGCGCACCGACCGCGTCGAACGCGCCGTGCCGGTCGCCGTCATGCCGGCACTCCAGCGCCTGGGGCTGGGCTCGGTGGGGGCGGTCAGTGCGCTGGCTGCTGCTCCTGACGGGTCAGGTTCGTTCCGGTCGCGGCGTCGAAGACGTGCATGCGGGCGGTGTCGATCCACAGGTCCAGTCGTTCGCCCTCGGCGGCCCGAGTTGCGGTGTTCAGCCGTGCGACGACGGTGTGCTCGGTCATGCCGGTGTCCGCCCGCCCCGAGTCGGCGGCGAGTTCGGCGAGCTCCTCGCTACGGGCGGGTCCGCCCTCCTCGGCGAAGTGCACGAACACGTCGGACCCGACGGACTCCCGCAACTCGACGGTCACGGTGCAGGTGATGCCGCCCGCCTGCTCGTCGACCAGCGAGGCGTCCTCGAACGCCTCGGGGCGGATGCCCACGATGAGCTCGCGCGGCGCGTCCGCACGTTCCAGGGCCCGTCGCATCCGGTCGTCCAGCGGAAGGTCGCCCAGCGAAGTGCGCAGAGTGCCCTGCTCCAGGTTGGCGCCGAGGAAGTTCATGCCGGGCGAGCCGATGAAGCCCGCCACGAACAGGTTCACCGGTGCGTCGTACAGGTGCTGGGGCGAGCCGACCTGCTGAACGACGCCGGCGCGCATGACGACCACCCGGTCGCCGAGAGTCATGGCCTCGACCTGGTCGTGGGTGACGTAGACGGTGGTGGTTCCCAGGCGTCTCTGGAGGGCGGCGATCTGGGTGCGCATCTGGACCCGGAGCTTGGCGTCGAGGTTCGACAGCGGCTCGTCCATGAGGAAGACCTTGGGGTCGCGGACGATGGCGCGGCCCATCGCGACGCGCTGGCGCTGTCCGCCGGAGAGGTTGGCGGGTCTGCGGTCGAGGTGCTGGGTCAGGTCGAGGATGCGGGCGGCTTCCTCGACCTTGGCCGCGATGGTGGCTTTGTCGGTCTTGGCGAGGCGCAGGGCGAATCCCATGTTCTCGCGGACGGTCATGTGCGGGTAGAGGGCGTAGCTCTGGAAGACCATGGCGATGTCGCGGTCCTTGGGGGCGCGGTCGTTGACGACTCGTCCGCCGATGCTGAGCGTGCCCTCGGTGATGTCCTCCAGCCCGGCGATCATGTTGAGGGTGGTGGACTTGCCGCAGCCGGACGGGCCGACGAGGATGACGAACTCGCCGTCGGCGATGGTGAGGTTGAAGTCTCGGACGGCGAGTGCGCCGTCGGGGTAGCGCTTGGTGATGCCGTCGAGGACGATCTCGGCCACGGTTCGCCTTCCTGGTCCGCCCGGTGGGGCGGTCTCATCCCTTGACTGCGCCGGCGGTCAGGCCGGCGACGATGCGGCGCTGGAACAGCAGAACGAAGATCACGATCGGAATGGTGATGACCACCGCGGCGGCGGCGATGGATCCGGTCGGCTGCTGGAACTGGGAGCTGCCGGTGAAGAAGGCGATCGCCGCCGGGACGGTCCTGGCCCGGGTGGTGGAGGTCAGCGAGATGGCGAACAGGAAGTCGTTCCAGCAGAAGATGAAGACCAGGATCGCCGTGGTGACGACGCCGGGGGCGGCCAGCGGCGCGATGACCATCCGGAAGGCCTGCCACGGGGTGGCGCCGTCCACCTTCGCCGCCTTCTCCAGGTCCCACGGGATCTCGCGGAAGAACGCCGCCAGGGTGTAGATCGCCAGCGGCAGCGAGAACGTCATGTACGGGATGATCAGGCCGGCCCAGGTGTCGAAGATCCCGAGTGCGCGCTCGATGTTGAACAGCGGCGAGACCAGTGAGATCGGCGGGAACATGGCGATCAGCAGGGACACGCCGATCAGCAGTCGCTTGCCGGGGAACCGCAGCCGGGCCACCGCGTAGGCGGCCATGGTGCCGAGGACGACGGCGATGGTGGTGGCGATCACCGAGATGCCGATGGAGTTGACCAGGGCGCGGGTGAACTCCGAGGTCTCGAAGATCCCCTGGTAGTTCTCCCAGGTCCACTCGCGCGGGATGAAGTCGCCGTCGGTGAGGGTGCTCGGCTCCTTGAAGGAGAGCGCCACGATCCACCACACCGGGAAAAGCGCGTACAGCACGACGATCAGGTTGGCGAAGCCCCAGCTCGTCAGGGTGCGGGTGCGGCTGCTCATCGGCGCTCCGGTTCGCCACCCGGCGCGGCGGCGCCGAAGACCTTGATGAAGACGAAGGCGATGATCGCCACGCAGAGGAAGATCAGCACCGAGATCGCCGACCCGATGCCGAGGTTGAGGGCGGTGAAGAGGTTGTCGTAGCCCAGGATCGAGACGGAGCCGGTGTCGTTGGAGCCGCCCGTCAGGACGTAGATGTTGTCGAAGATGCGGAAGGCGTCCAGGGTGCGGAAGAGCAGGGCGACCAGGATCGCCGGTTTCATCAGCGGCAGGATCACCAGGCGCAGGCGCTGTCCGAAGGTCGCGCCGTCCACCATCGCCGCCCGGACGGTCTCGTCGGGGACGAGGGCCAGGCCGGCCAGCAGGAGCAGGGCCATGAACGGCGTGGTCTTCCACACCTCGGCCAGGATGATCAGGCCGATCGCCTGCCACTGGTCGGTGAGCGGCGCGCTGCCCTCCGGCAGCAGCGCGGCGAGGTAGCCGATGCCTGGTGTCCAGGCGTACTGCCAGGAGTACGCGGCGACCACGGTGACGATGCCGTAGGGGATCAGGACGGCGGTGCGGACGGTGCCGCGTCCGAACACCGCGCGGTGCATGACCAGCGCGAGCGCCATGCCGAGCACCAGCTCGATCGCTACCGACACCACGGTGATCAGTACGGTGACCCACAGCGCCTGCCACCAGAACGGGGAGCTGAGCACCGCGCCGTAGTTGGACAGGCCCACCCAGTGGGCCTGGTTCGGGAACCGCAGGTCGTAGCGCTGCAGCGAGAGGTAGATCGCGTACACGATCGGGTAGGCGGTGACCGCCAGCATCACGATCGCGGCCGGTGCGCACAGCAGCAGGCCCAGTCGGCGCTCCTGGCGCGCGCCCTCGGACAGTTCCGCGGTCTTCTTCCCGGCCTGGTCGCCGAGTGCGGTGGCAGGTGTCACGGGATCAGCCCCTTGGAGCCGAGGGCGTCCTCGATCTGCCCGCGGAGGTCGGCGATGGTGCTCTCTGGATGGATGTCGGCTGGTGGCGAAAGCGTGTGCGAGATGGCGATCGACACGTTCTGGTAGGCCGGTGTCTGCGGCCGCACGCTCGCGGTCTCCAGCGCGGCGAGCACGTCCGCGGCGAACGGGTAGTTCTCGGTGAGCTCGGCCGCCTGGTACAGGCTGCGCAACGACGGCGGCAGGCCGCCCTTCAGCGCGTTGGTGAGCTGGTTCTCGCGGTCCCGCAGGCACAGCGTGGCCTCGTACGCCAGGTCCGGGTGCCGACCGTACGCGCCGACGGCCAGGTCGATCCCGCCGATCGTCACGCTGGCCGGCCGGTCGGGCAGCACCGACGGGTACGGCGCCCAGCGGAAGTGCTTGAACAGCTCGGGCTGGTTGGCCTTCATCGACGGGTAGACGAACGGGTAGTTGAGCTCGAAGGCCGCCGTTCCGGACTCCATCGCCAACCGGTTCTGGTCCTCCATCTGGTTGGGCAGCGAGGGGTCGGCGGCCGACGACGTGGCGGTGTCGTGCATCACCCCGGCGGCGACGACCGCGGGCGGGCCGAGCGAGGGCGCCTGCGCGTCCGGGGTGAGGATCGAGCCGCCGGCGCTGGTGACCAGGGTGTTGAACCACACCGTCAGACCCTCGTACTGCGCGCCCTGGATCTCCACGTAGTGCGGCTTGCCCTGCTTCGCCAGTGCGTCCGCCTGGGCCAGCATCTCCGCCCAGGTCTTCGGCGGGTTCGGCACCAGGTCGTCCCGGTACCACAGCAACTGCGTGTTGGAGTTGTACGGCACCGCGAACAGGCGGCCCTGCCAGGTCGCGGTCTGCACGGCCGCCTCAAGGGTGTCCGCGGTGGCCTGCTCCTTCATCGCCCCGGTCCACTCCCGGATCCACCCCGCCTCGGCGAACTCGGCCGGCCACGTGACGTCCAGGCCGAGGATGTCCACTCCCGTGTCGTGCGCGGCCATCCGGCGCACCAGCTGCTGGCGCTGGCCGTCGGCGCCACGCGGCAGCTTGTTGTACTTGATGGTGTACCGCCCGCCCGACTGCTGACCGCACCGGTCCGCCGCCTGCTGGAGCGCCCCCGAGTCGTCCGGGAAGTTGTACCAGTTCAACGTCACCGGCCCGCCCTGACCGCTGCTCCCGCAGCCCCCGAGCACGGACACGGCCGCGCACACGCCGACCCCGGCGGA
The DNA here is from genome assembly GCF_040686255.1 of Kitasatospora sp. NPDC085879. NCBI lineage: Bacteria > Bacillati > Actinomycetota > Actinomycetes > Kitasatosporales > Streptomycetaceae > Kitasatospora > Kitasatospora sp. NPDC085879. The sequence continues at coordinate 6,213 of NZ_JBFBJZ010000142.1, forward strand.
CAACCATCTCGACCGGAGCCTGCGGCGGATCGTCATCGTTCTCCCGGGGCTGGGATCCATAGGGCCGACGCTAGGCGCGCTCCCACCGGGTACCGCGGACGCCGCGCCGGCCGGTCAGCCGTACGGAGCAGCCCTGGCACCCGCACGGCAGCCCACCCCCGGGGCGCGCACAGACGACCGCGCAGCCGTGGTCTGCCCGCGGGACCGGCTGCTGGCAGCGCGCGATGGACTGTGTGTCGACTCGATCGCCTCCCCCGAGGTGTGATCCGGTGGAAGCCGTCAACGCACGACACCAGGAGGGGACGATCAGTGACCGGAACGGGCCGAGAAACAGCGGTCGGTCGAAGCCGCGACCACATTCGTTCCCGGCTGTGGCCGCTGCCGACCCTGGGAGTCGCGCTGGCCGTCATCGCCGGGGTGACGCTGCCTCGTCTCGACGCCCACCTTGAACAGGACCTGCCGGCATGGCTGAGCGACAACCTGTTCGCCGGTGGCGCGGGAGCAGCCCGGACCGTCCTGGAGCCATCGCCGGATCCGTGATCACCGTCACCGCGCTCACCTTCTCCGTCACCGTCGTCACGCGCCGGGGTGGGTGACGGCTCCGGCGGCGAGCGCCGTGGCTCCTGGAGCGGGAAGTGGTCTCCCGGCCGTGTGGAGCGCCGCCACACGTTCACCGCTGTCGCCATCACGAGGATCCGCCCCGCCAGGACCAGCAGTTCGATCCCCTCGACGTTTCACCGGAAGGATTTCTCCGCCTCGGCCGTCACGATGGGCGCCTTGCGGATGCCGGCAATCAGGCCGACGACGAGGAACGGCTCCGCGTCGAGGGTCTGGTTCATGGCGGTGAGGCGGACGGTGTGGAGCAGCTCGGCCACGATGAACAGCACAAGGCCGTTGTTCAGGGCGGCGAGAACGACCGTCTCCTCGTGATACGGCCCCTGGATCGACCTGATGACGTCGTGGATGACCCCGACGGTCAGGAGCCCCGCGAGCAGTACGAGGAGCGCCGCGACGACCAGGTGGATGCCGTCCTCGATGAGCTGCAGGAGGCCCTGTAACCGGCCACCCTCGATCTTCGGGGTATTGGGTCGCACAGCCAGCATGCTAGGGGTGCCCCGGCCTGCAGGCGCGGTGTGCTGGGCGAACTGGTGGACGAGCGGATCCCTCCCTGTGGTGGCAGCCCGGGCGCGGCGAGGCGCGACATCATCGAGGCCCACCCGGCGGCAGCGACACCGCACCCCGGCTAGGCGAGCGGGGCGTGGTTCACGGCTGGTACTGCTGGTAGGCGAGGCCGTTGCTGTCTCCCCCCGGACTGTGGA
>NZ_JBFBJZ010000143.1:0-7305 GCF_040686255.1 Kitasatospora sp. NPDC085879
GGCGCGATCAGGCCGAGCGCACCGACCGCGAGTGCGGCGGCCGCCGCGAGGGCCGCCCGGCCGAGCGGTCGGCGCCGGGTGCGTCCCCGTGCGGCGGGCGTGCGGCGTATCGCGGAGCGGGGCATGGATCCTCCGGTGTCGGCGCTGGGTCGCCGGGCGGACGGTGCGTCGGCCCGGCCCGTCCGGTTCCGCGGACGGTACCCCCGCTGCGCCGAAAGGTGTAGACCTCCGGCCCCGGACGGGTTCACCCTAAGCCCGCACCGGTGCCCCGGCGCGGCGGCGGGATGCGCCGAGCGACCGTCAGACTCCTTCGGGGCGGCCCTTCGAGACCAGGGCGAGGGCGGCGGCCACCGTCTCCGGCAGGCTCTCCCGGACGGGCGTGCCGTAGTGCCGGGCGAGGTGCAGCAGGTAGCGGTTGCGTTCCGGGTCGGGGCAGTCGGGGGGACAGCCCAGCACGGCCCGTCCGGTGGTGACGTCGTGTCCGAACTCGACGTTGGTGGTGAAGCCGGGCAGCGTCCGCAGGTCGCGCGGGATCCAGAACAGGACGGCGGTCGCGGCGGCCCGGCCGGCGGTCTCCCAGGCGAACTGGTCGTCGTAGTCGACGGCCCGGAAGCCGTCGCGGTCCTCCGGCAGCAGCACCGTCAGCGGTTGCTGGCCGGCCCACTGCGCGGCCAGCAGGTCGACGGCCTGCGGCCGCCAGGACGGCACCTGCGGCGACCGCGGGGTCGGCCCGGCCAGGAAGACGCTCGGGCCCGCCGGGATCTCCTCACGCGCCCACACCCTCCGGATGTTCTCCGTCATCGCTCCCCCGTCCCGCGCCCTGTGCGCCCCCGCTCGGCACGCCGAGACTACCGGCGCGCCGGGGGGCCGGGGTGGAGACGGGCGAGGGTGTCGGCGAGCAGCCGCGTGCCGGCGTCGTTGAAGTGCAGGTGGTCGCGCGGGTCGTGGATGCCGTCGCGGAGCCGGTCGGGTGCCGCGGTGTCGCGCGCCGCCAGGTCGAAGTCGGCGCAGCCGTCGAGCTCCCGGGAGGACCGGATCCAGGAGTTGACCCGCTGTCGGACGGCCTCCCGGCGTTCGGTGTAGTGGGCGCTGCCGCCGAAGGGCGGGATCGTCGCGACGACCACCGTCATCCCGTGGGCGTGCGCGCGGGCGGCGATCTCGCGGATGCCCGCGATCAGAGCGTCGGCCGTGGCGTCGTGCAGGGTGATGTCGTTGATGCCCTCGTAGAGGACGAGGGTCCGGGCGTCGGGCTGGGCGAAGACGTCGCGGTCGAGGCGGTCGAGCGCGCTCGGCCCGGCGGCGCCGGTGCTGCCGGTGAGCAGGGAGTTCGCGGAGAGGCCGGCGTTGGCGACGCCGGTGTTCGGCGCGGTCCGGCGGAGGTCGGCGGCGTACAGGTCGGGCCAGCGGTGGTCGGCGTCCACCGCGGTGTGGGCGCCGTCGGTCTGCGAGTCGCCGAGCGCGACGACGGTGCCGGCGCCGGGGCCGGTCGCGACGTCGACGCCGGTGAGGAAGGCCCAGTACCCGAACTGCCCGGTGTAGGCGGCGCCGTCGGTGTCGCCGCTGTGGTCGCCCGCGCCGGGCCCGGTGGCGTACGAGGTGCTCAGCGCCCATTCGTGCCGGGGCGCGACCAGGACGTGGCCGGGCAGGTGGATGCTGACCAGCAGGGTGTCGCCCGCGGCGAGCGGCAGGTCGATCGGGTCGCTGACGGCCTCGCCGCCGGCCGGGACGGTGGTGCGTCCCCGGCCGCCGAAGGTCAGCGGCACCGGGGCGGCCCGGGCCGCGCCGCGGTCGGCCTGCACGGCGACGGTGACCCGGCCGAAGGTGACGGGGTCGGGCGACAAGGCGTTGGTCAGCCGGATCCGCGCGGTGGTGCCGGCGAGGTTGGGGTGGACGGCCATCCGCAGTGTCTGGTCGGTCCAGCCGGTGCCGGGTGCGACCGCGGAGGCCGTGCCGATCGAGGCCGTCCAGGCGGCCTCCCAGCTCCGGCCGCCGGGGGCGGAGGTGGTGTCGCGGACGGCGATGTCGAAGACGTGCAGGGTCGGGCCGTCCGGGGTCGCGCCGGGTGTCGGCAGGGTGACCGAGACGACCGTCCGGCTGCGGTCGATCGGGACGGCGACGGTGTAGAGCCGGGCCTCGGCGTCGACGGTGCCCGCCCCGGTGTGCCGGTGCGGGAGGGTGAGCGCCGCCACCTCGGCGCTCCCCTGGGTCCAGTCGCGCACGGCGAGCCGGTAGGTGCTGCTGGTGCCGTCGCCGTAGTGCACGGTGCCGGTGCCGGTGGCTGGTCCGCCGGTCGCGGTGGCGAGGAAGCCGAGTGCGCCGCCCCGGCCGGTGAGGGCCACCGTCTGGCCCGCCGCGCGGACGTTGTCGGGCTGCCCGGGCGGGACGTCGGCGCGGGCGAAGGTCGTCCCGCTGAGGGTGATCCGGGCCCCACGGGACCAACCGGCGGCGTCCAGGTCGGCCGCGGCGAGGCTCCCGCCCGCGCCGTCGAGGTCGCCGGCGGCGGCGCCGTCGGCGGTGATCGCGGTGCTGTCGAACAGGGCGGGCAGCGGGGTGGCGCCCTCGGCCGCGGCGCGCGGGGGCGCGGCGCCCAGGGCGACGAGGCTGGAGCCCAGGACCGACAGGACGGTCAGAGCGGCCGTCGAGCCGGCGGCCGGGCGTACCCGGAGACGGTTCATGGCATCCCTCGACGTCACTGTAGGTCCGGCGGTCGGCCCGCGCGCCCGGCCGGGACGGTTCACAACCACATGGTTGTGCAAAGGGTCAGTTGTGGATAGGCTGGCGGCATGACGGTCGTGGACGACGAGCTGAGCCTGGTCTTCGCCGCGCTGGCCGACCCGACCCGGCGGGCGATACTCGAGCGCCTGGCCGGCGGCAGCGCCACCGTGGGCGAGCTGGCCGAGCCGTTCGCGATGAGCCAGCAGGCGGTCTCCAAGCACCTGAAGGTGCTGGAGCAGGCCCGCCTGATCTCCCGGACACGCACGGCGCAGTCCCGCCCGTGCGTGCTGGAGCCGACCAACCTGGACGCCGCGACGGACTGGATCACCCGTCACCGCCGTGTCTGGGCCGACCGCCACGACCGCCTCGACGAGCACCTGGCCGCGCTGCGCGCGGCGGAACGGGGCGGCACGGAGGAGACGAGCGCACCATGACCACCACCGGCGAACTCACCTACCGGCGCATCCACCGCGCCTCGCCCGAGCTGCTGTTCGACTGCATGACGACGCCGGAGCACCTGGCCCGTTTCTGGGGCCCGGCCGGGACGACCACCCCGCCGGACGGCATCGTGGTCGACCTGCGGCCGGGCGGCGCCTTCGAGACCACCATGGTCAGCGAGGCCGACGGCAGCACGTACACCATGCGGGCGGTGTACGCGGAGATCCGCCGGCCGGACCGGCTGGTCTGGGTCGAGGCCGACGTCGAGGGCGGCATGCGGACCACCGTCACCTTCACCGACCTGCGCGACGGCCGCACCGAGGTGGTCACGCATCAGACCAACGTCCCGGCCGCCTATCTGAGCGCCGAGGCCCGAGCCGGCTTCGCCACCAGCCTGGACCGCTTCGAGGCGTACGTCGCCGGCCTCTCCGACGGGCGCGGCTGAGCTCCGCACCCGCCCGACACCACGGCAGCACAGCACGAGAGCACGAGAGCACGAGAGCACGAAAGGCAGGGAGTCACCATGCCTGTCCTCACCTCCGCCGACGGCACCGCCATCGCCTACGAGTACGGCGGCCGCGGGCCGGCGCTCGTCCTGGTGGACGGCGCGCTCTGCCACCGCTCGGCCCGTCCGCTGGCGGCGCTGCTGGAGCGGGACTTCACCGTGTACGCCTACGACCGGCGCGGCCGCGGCGAGAGCGGGGACACCCCGCCGGGCGCGGTCGACCGGGAGGTCGAGGATCTGCGGGCGCTGGTCGCGGCGGCCGGCGGCCGGGCCGGCGTGTACGGCAAGTCGTCCGGCGCCGCGCTCGCCCTGCGGGCCGCTGCGGCCGAGCCGGGTGTCACCCGACTCGCCCTGTACGAGCCGCCGTTCATCGCCGAGGCGGGGCTGGCCGAGCAGGCAGCGGCGTACTCGGTGCGGCTGCGCGAGCTGCTGGCCGCCGGGCGGCGCGGGGACGCGGTGGCGCTGTTCATGGCGCACGCGGGTGTCCCCGAACCGGCCGTGGCCGGGATGCGGGCGCAGCCGCACTGGTCCGCGTTCGAGGCGATCGCCCCGACGCTCGCCCTGGACGACGCGGCGCTGGGCGACGGATTCGTGCCGCGCGACCTGGCCCGGCGGGTGGAGGTGCCGGTGCTGGTGGCGACGGGCGAGGCCAGTCCGCAGGTGCTGCGGCAGGCCGCCCGGGCCACCGCGGAGGCGATGCCCGGCGCCGCGTTCCGGACGCTGGAGGGCCAGACCCACGACGTGGCGGCGGAGGCGCTGGCGCCGGTGCTGGCGGAGTTCTTCGGCGGCTGAGAGCCGGCGACGCCCGCGGTGGCGGCGCCCGTGCGGACGGCCGGTCCGTGCTGAACTGTCGTCATGGAGAATGCGCGCTACCTGGAGTGCCTCGCGGCCGACTTCGCCCGTCTGCGGTCCGTCGTGCCGCTCGCCCCGTCCGCGGCGGTGCCGACCTGCCCCGGCTGGACGGTCGCCGACCTGGCCCGGCACGTCGGCACCGTGTACCTGCACAAGACCGCCGCGATGCGGGAGGGCGCCGAGCCCGAGCCGTGGCCGCCGAAGGCGCTGGCCGAGGAGGAGGCGCTCACGTTGCTGGACCGGGCGCACGCCGCGCTGCTCGCGGAGTTCGCCGCCCACCGGCCGGAGGACCCGGCGGGCTCCTGGTACTCCCCCGACCCGACGGTGGGCTTCTGGATCCGGCGGATGGCGCAGGAGACGGTGATCCACCGGATCGACGCCGAACTCGGCACCGGGCAACCGGTCGCGCCCGTCCCGGCCGATCTCGCGGTGGACGGCATCGACGAGTTGCTCAAGGTCTTCGTGGCGTACAGCGTCGCGGAGTGGGGCGACTACTTCACCGACGTCCTGGGCGACTCCCCGGGCCGCGACTACGAGGTCAGGACGGAGGGCGCGTCCTGGCGGCTGCGATCCGGGCCCGGGCTGTTCACGGCCGAGGGCGGGCCGGGCCGGATCGGCGGCGGCGCGGTGGACGCGGTCGTGAGCGGCCCCCCGGCGGCCGTGCTGCGCTGGGTGTGGAACCGGCAGGACGGCGATCCGTCGCCGGGTGTGGTGGTGGAGGGCGATCCCGAGGCCGTGACGGAGCTGCGGCGCTGCATCGTGATCGCCACCCAGTAGGGCCGGGTGCGCGGCGCCTGCGGCGAAATTCTTTGTGCCCGGCGGCCCGCAGGCCGCACGATGACTCCCACATGACCGTTCGAATGATCGATCGAAGCGAGGGAGCACGGATGATCCACTGGGTGTACGCGTTCGTGGACCGGCCGCGGGACCGGTTCGAGGCGGCGGCCTCGTTCTGGACGGCCGTCACCGGGACCTCGCTCTCCGCCCGACGGGGCGCGGAGGGCGAGTTCGCCACCCTGCTGGCGGACGGGGCGGACGCCTGCCTGAAGCTCCAGGCGGTGACCGACGGCGGGGGCGCACACCTGGACTTCGCGGTCGAGGACGTCCGGGCCCTGACCGACCGGGCGGTCCGGCTCGGTGCGGCCGTCGTCGCGGACCACGGCGACCTGGTGGTGCTCTCCTCGCCGGCCGGGCAGCCGTTCTGCGCGGTGCCCTGGAACGGTGAGGCCAAGCGCCGGGGGGTCGTCGACGGCACCCGCCTGGACCAGGTCTCGGTGGACGTCGCCGCCGACGGCTTCGCGGCGGAGTCGGAGTTCTGGGGCGCGCTGACCGGCTGGCCGGTGCTCACCGGCTCCCGGCCGGAGTTCCGGGTGGTCAAGCCGCCCGCGGAGCTCCCGATCCGGATCCTGCTACAGCGCCTGGACACCCCGCGCCCGACCGGCGCCCACCTGGACCTCGCCTGCGCCGACCGCGCCGCAACCCGGCGCGCCCACGAGCGGCTCGGTGCGGCCTTCGTCGCCGAGCACTCCCACTGGATCGTCATGCGCGACCCGGCGGGCGGCACCTACTGCCTGACGGCCCGGGACCCGGAGACGGGCGCGCTGCGCTGAGCGGTCGCGCACCGGGCACGTCCGCAGCCCGCACGGGACACCCGGGCGGAGCAGCGGCTCAGCCGCCGGGGCCGGGCGGCACCGGCGCCGTGCGCCGGACGGCGAGCCGGTCGGCGAGCGCGCAGCCCAGCACGGCCGCGGCCAAGGCGGCGACGATCGCGCCGAGCAGCGCCGCCTCGTAGTACGTCCCGGTGATCAGCCGTGCCGCGGCGGCGGCGGTGAGCACCGCGGCCGCTGCGGCGAGCCCGAGGGCGGCCAGGGTGCGCGGGCGGCGGCCGTCGGGGTGGGCGGCCGGGGCGGCCGCTGCGGCGGCGAGCAGGGTCAGCGCGCCGGCTGCGGCGGCCACCGTCGGGGTGCCGAAGGTGACGGCGTAGCGGACCGCCAGTGCCGGGACGAAGAACAGCACCAGGGCGCGGCGCAGTCCCTCGGCGAGCACGGCGGTGGCGGGCCCGGGCGCGGCGGGGCCGAAGGCTGGGCGGCGGCGCAGCCGCGCGGTGGTGGCGAGCAGCGCCAGTGCGACCACCGCTGCGGGCAGCCGGGCCGGCAGATGGCCGAGGTTGTAGAGCAGGGCCGTGTCGTACACGGTGAGCACGAGGTGGCCGATCGCCCCGAGGTCGACGGCGACGAGCAGCAGCCGAGCGGTCCCGGGCGGCCCGGCCGGAGTGTGGTCGGCCGGCCTCTCCCGCCGGGCGAGCGCGGCGAGGGCGAACGGGGTGACCGCGGCGGAGAGCAGGCGGAGCGCGATGTCCTGCACCGTCCACGGGTTGCGCAGCTCCCACTCGACGGTGCAGAAGACGGCGGTGTACGAGGCGGCGGCGAGCCAGGGTAGCGGCGAGAGTGCGACCCGCCGGTACACGGCCGGGTCGATCCGGCGCAGGACGGTGAGGAACACCAGCAGCACGAAGGGCAGTTCGAGGAAGGCCTGGACGCGGAGCAGGCTCGGTGCGAGGAGTTCCGGCGCGGGCACGTGCGCGGCGAGGGCCCGTACGAGCGGCCCGTCCGCGAGGTCGAACCAGCCGGGCGGCAGCAGGCGGGCGACGAACGTGGTGTCACCGCCGTGCACCCGCAGGATGTAGACGGTGAACAGCAGCTGGTTGAGGTAGACCGGCGCAGTGACGGCGGCCAGCGCCGCCTCCGGGCGTGTGCCCCGTCGGCCGCCCGCGGGCGGCGCGGCGGCGGGTCGGC
>NZ_JBFBJZ010000144.1:0-7053 GCF_040686255.1 Kitasatospora sp. NPDC085879
GCGCCCCCCCCCCCCCCCCACCCCGCTCGGGGGGTCGCGCGCCGGTGTGTCGGCGGGGCGGGGGCGGCCGTGACCACGGCCGCCGACGCCGGAGGCATCGGTGGGCGGCGCCCGGTACGGAGCCGGGTGTGGCACGGGCAGGCGTCGTGTGCGGACTACGGCTGTGTCCGGGTGGAGTGACGTTGGCTGCGGTGCGGGCGCGGCGGCGCCGGGACCGGGCGGCGGGCGTGCCGGCCCGGGTGGACGCCGGACAGGTGGCCGGGTACTGCAACGCTGGGGCATGTCGGCGCAGGACATGGCGGACGCGTCCGGCGTGTCGGTGACCCTGGTGCGCCGACTGCTGCGCCCGAGGGGTGCGGCCGGTGCGGGTGCCACGGACGACGGCGGACGCGGTCCTAGGCGGGCCCCTGCTCCCGGCGCAGCCGACCGCACGGTGGGGTCACCGTCGTTGGTGGAGCTGATCGCGTTCGGCTGCCAACTGTGCGACGAGTCCTGCGTCGTCCACGGGTACTCGGTCCGCGAGGTCGCGGAACAGCTGCAGCGCCTGCAAGGTGCTGGGCTCGGTGAGGAGGACGGACAGCGGCGGCTCGCCCGGCTTGGTGGACCGTTGCACGAGGACGAGCACCTCGAGCTGCTCGTTGCGGGTCAGCCGACCGATCCGGGCGTCGCCGGTTCGCCGCTGCATGTCGCTCCAGCTCACGGTGTGGCCATCGGCGGCTGCTTTGAGCAGCGCCCCGCGGACCGGCCGTGCGACATCCGCGAGGAACGCGGCATGAGCCTGCCGTTCAGCGCGGGCCTGCTATGCCTGGGCTCTCGCCTGTGCGGCCGCGAGGGCTTCGCTCGCGCTGCGCCCGGCGTACGACGTCGACCCGAATGGTGTCGACCAGGGTCCGCTCGCTGGCGGAGGTGTCCTCGCTCTGGATCAGCTCCTAAACTTGAGAGAGCAGATCGCCAACCGGCTCCGGTGGACACTGCCACCGGTCGCCCGGAGTTCTGAGTGCTGCTCCCGTCGGCGCTCGGCCGCTTCGCGTTCCGCTGCTTCCCTGCGAGCGGCCAGCCTGGTGTCGCCGCAGGCGGCAGCGCATTTCCCCGGATGCGCCGCCGCCTGGTTGGCGCCCTGGACGGCTGGCGCATCAGCAGGACCGGGTCATACGCAGGTTTTCGAGTCGGAGCCCCGCAGGCCGATGTCTGTCCGGGATGGCTGTTGTGCCGGCCACCGGCGGGTGCCACTGAACACCGGCGGGTGGCCTAGAGGGGGGCCCGCGTTGGCGGTGAAGCCGACCGAGACCGGCGGGCCGGTTCGGGCCGCGGCGCGGTCGGCGCGTCCGGTGAGAGGAGAGCGTCATGACGGTAGTGCCGCAGGGAGGTGGAGGCGCTGTCGCGACCGGGGGCAGGAGCTCGGGCACGTTGTACGACGTCGTGGAGCTGATCCTGGACCGGGGTCTGGTCATCGACGTGTTCATACGCGTCTCCCTGGTGGGAATCGAGCTCCTGAAGATCGACATACGGATCGTGGTGGCCAGCGTGGACACCTACCTGCGATTCGCGGAGGCCTGCAACCGCCTGGACCTGGAATCCGGCCGCAAGGCCCCGACCCGCCTGGTGGACCTGCCCGGCGAGATGAACCAGAGCGGCGCGCACGGGAAGACCAAGGGCGCAATCACGGGCGCGGTGGAGGCGGTGACGGACACGATCCGGCAGTACACGCAGGACCGCGACGAGGAGCCGGCCCCCAGACCGCGCCGCACCCGGCCGCGGGAGGAGTGAGTGGGCATGGCCCTCTACGTCTACGCGATCACCTCGCACAGCCACCCCACGCGGCTGGAGGACGTCGCCGGGGTGGGCGACCGCCCGAGAAACTCTCCACCATAAGCACCTCAGACCTGACCGCGATCGTCAGCGCCGCCCCCGACGACCTACGGGCCCGGCGCCGCGACCTCCTCGCCCACCAGGAAGTACTGCGCCACCTGATGGCCGACGGCAGCGTCTTACCGCTCCGATTCGGCGCCCTCGCCTCCGACGAACAGCAGATCCGCGACACCCTGGAGGAAAACGCCAACACCTACCACCAGCGCCTGCAAGCCCTAGCGGGATGCACGGACTACCTGCTCAAGGGACCGTACGAGGAAGCCGCCCTGCTCCGGCAGATCCTGCAGGACACCACCGAGGCCCGACAACTGAACGAGGAGAGCCGCCGCACCGGCGACCCGAATCTCAAGATGCGGCTCGGTGAACTCGTCGCCCGCGAAGTCCAAGCCCGCGAGCAGGCCACCGCGGCCCAGGCCATCGAGGCGCTGCGCCCGTTCGCGCGGGCCGTCCACGAGAACGAGGCCCGCGGCGAGGACTTCCTCAGCGCCTCCTTCCTGGTGGAGGAGGACCGGAGGGAGGAATTCACCGCCGCCGGGCAAGAGCTCGCCGAGCGATGGGGCGAGGACTGCCGGCTTCGGCTACACGGTCCGCTACCGCCCTACACCTTCGTCCAGGAACCGTAGCCAGGGCCAGCCGAGGGCCCGTGGATGGTCCCTGCCATGGCGATCCTGCGGCCTGGCCACCTTCAGGCCGTCGAATCCCAGGTCTGCACGATCGTCCCCGGCAATGAGCCGTAACCGGGCGGAGCACGCGATGGTGCCGTCGGGTCAGTGGCCGGAGGCACCGGCCTGATCCTCCAACCCCCGTGACCTAAGTTGCCTGTCCGCGGAGCGGGTTGCGTCCTTCACCGCCCGCCTCGCGGTCGTCGCGTCTTTGCTGAGCGCGATGCGGCCAGGGGGGCTGCCCCCGGGGGCCTGTGCTTCCGCACGTGCCTGGGCACGCTCATGTGGCTGCCAGGAGGATGGCCGTGTAGTGCGCGGTGAAGGCGGCGATGGTGAGGGCGTGGAAGACCTCGTGGAAGCCGAACCAGTACGGTGACGGGTCGGGGCGTTTGAGTCCGTAGACGACGGCGCCCGCGGTGTAGAGGAGGCCGCCGGCGATGACGAGGACGACGACCGCGGTGCCGCCGGTGCGCGCGAAGTCGGGCAGGTAGAGGACGGCCACCCAGCCCAGGGCGACGTAGCAGGGGGTGTACAGCCATCGGGGCGCCCCGATCCACAGGGTGCGGAAGGCGATGCCGGCCAGGGCTCCCGCCCACACCGCGGTCAGCAGTACCACCTGCGGGCGCGCGGGTAGCAGCAGCACCGCCAGCGGGGTGTAGGTGCCGGCGGTGATCAGGAAGATGTTCGCGTGGTCCAGCCGCCGTAGGACTGCCTCCCCGCGTGGGCCCCATGTTCTCCGGTGGTAGATGGCGCTGGTGGCGAACAGCAGGCAGGCCGACAGTGCGTACACCGAGCAGGCCGCCGCTGCGGGAGCCCGGCGTGGGAGGGCGATCAGGACGATGCCGCCGGCCAGCGAGAGGGGGAACACGCCGGCATGCAGCCAGCCGCGCATTCGCGGCCTCACTGCAGCCGCCGCGTGCTCCACGCCGCCCTCCGGCCCGCCGCCTGTCTGCCTGGCAGCCGGTCGGGCGATTGTTTCGGCAGGCGAGTCGGCTGCGGGGGTACGGGGGGTGCCGGGGCAAGGCGCGGACTCCCGTCCGTGTGCCGGTGGCTGGGCGTCTTCGCCGATCACGCGCTCATTTTAGGAAAAGGCGGAAGAGAGTGCGGCCGACGCCGCCCCGAGACGATTCGCATCGTGCTGGATGACATCGCCCACGGCCCGCTCCCCGAAATCGGCTTCGAGGCCGATCGGCACCAGCACAGACCGCCTCGTGCAGCAGATCGCGCAGACGACCAGCGGCTCCGTGTGCATCCCCGAATGGTTTGGGAGGGGTGTGGGTGGCCGGGGGAGTGGCGACCAGGCCTGGGGGCGAGGTCCGGCCACGGTGTTGAGCTTGCGGTGCACCGGGCCCGTTCGCGCGCCGGGCCGCTTCAGTTGTGCCAATGAGATGAGTCCGTCGCTTGGACGCCGGTGATCTGTGATGTCGCCATCGCGTATTCCGCCCAGGGGCCGGGTGGTTCGGGGCCGGCCGGGGTGTGGGCGGGTGGCCGCGGTGGTGGCCGGCGGTGTCGATGGCGTCACGCAGGGCGGGCAGGCCGGTGATGGCGGCCTGTTCGGCGAAACGGGCCAGAAGCCTGCGTGGGCCCCGCTGGTCCCGGTCGCGGACGGCTTCGGCGATGGCGGCCACCAGTGATGCGGTGGGGGTCGGGGGCGTGCAGGCATGGCGCCTACTCAAAGACACCCTCAACGGCCTCTGAATTCCGTCGGCGTCCCGCCCTGCCGGCTGCACCGCTGACACAGCGGGCAAGGACCGCGAGCCGCCCGGGCCGGCATGCGCCGCCGGAGGAGAATCGGGGGTATGGCCGATGATGTTGTCCGGGAACCCGTGCTGATCTTCGACGGTGATTGTGCCCTGTGCACGGGATGGGTGGCGTGGGCGAAGCGCCACTTGGGGGCTGCCCGGTCGTCCGGCGCTTGGGAGGCTGTCGCCTGCCAGTTCGCAGATCTGTCGTCGTTGGATGCCCGGGCCGGCGGACGGGGCGAAGTGATGGCCGAGCGCGTCCAGCGCGGTCCGCTCTGGCTCACTCCATCAGGGAAGGTCTATGGCGGTGTGCAGGCCGTGGCCCGCCTGCTGATGCGCTCGGGCGGGGCATGGTCGTACGTGGGCGGTCTGCTGGCACTGCCGCCGGTCGATCTGCTCGTGCGTCTCCTCGGCCTGCCGGTCATCAGGCGCTGGCATCCGACACAAACCGGCGGAGCACCCTAATCCCACCAACCTGCGGCCCGCCGCACAACGGACCCGTTTGTGCCCTGCGTTGTCCGGCGGATCCCGTTGCCGAGGTCTTCCGGCAGGAAGTAGGAATCCGTCTGGCAGGCGGGTGACGTACCCGGTGGAGTTCAGATCCTGGTCGACGGCCCCGGCGCGGCTTCGCGGACGGCCTTGCCGCCCGGCCGGGCCCGCCGGCCACGGAAGCGAGGAGCAACCATGTCCACTGACGCCATCGTTCTGCTCAAGGAGGACCACAAGGAGGTGCGTCGGCTCTTCCGGGAGTTCGAGGCCGCCGATGCTGACGCAGCCGAGGTCAAGGCCGACCTGGTGAGCAGGATCGTGGAGGCCCTGACGGTCCACACCTTCATCGAGAACGAGGTCATGTACCCGGCGGTCCGCGAACGCGTTCCCAGCCTGGAGCAGGACGTCCTGGAGTCCTACGAGGAGCACCACGTAGCCGACCTCCTGTGCGCCCGAGCTCGACGTGATGACGCCCGACGACGAGCGGTTCGACGCGAAAACCACCGTGCTCATCGAGACCGTCGGGCACCACATCGACGAGGAGGAGAACGACTGGTTTCCCAAGGTGCGCGACGCCCTGGGCCGCAAGGAACTCCAGGAGATCGGGGCCCGGATGCTGGAGGTCCGCGCGACGGCACCCCACCGGCCCGAGCACCCGGGCTCGCTCAAGAAGGCCGCCGACGCGCTCCTGGGGTGACGCACAGGCGGGCCGCCCCGCTCTGCTGCCGTCATATGTGCCGTTGGCGGCGACGCGCCCACGGTGGGTGGCTGCCAACGGCGGGTCGGGGGCGCTGCCGCACGCCGAACCGCTGCCCTGCCACGGCCGGTCCGGAGGGATCGGAACTGAGCGCCCCGGCGGCGCGGTCGGAACCCGCTGTGCGGACTCGCGACCGCGCCGCCGGGCCTGGGATGGCCTTGGGTGCATCTCAGTAGTAGTGGCGGCGGCCGCCGACCTGGTGGCCGACGGCGCCCAGGATCCAGAGGATCAGGCCGATGACGACCAGGACGATGCCGATGGTCCACAGGATGGAAATGCTGGTGAGGAATCCGATGACGAGGAGGATGACTCCCAGGATGATCACGATGACCTCCGTTGTGCGTTCCCCCCCTGCCGATGTGGGTTCTCCGTCGGTGCGGAGGTGATGCTTCGCCTCTCCTGTGTTCCGCCGGTGTCTCTGAGGAATTGCGTGCGGTGCCGTTCCGGTCCGGCCCGCCGGAGCTAGCTCTCCCGTGTCCGGTGTCGGCGGTGGTCAGGGGTGTGGGGTGAGGGTGGTGGTGAGGCCGGTGAGGAGGATGTCGAGGCCGCGTTCGAGTTCGGCGGCGCCGTCGTATGTGGCCAGGGAGGTGACGAGGCCGATTCGAGGGCCGGTCCAGGGTCCGGACTCGTTATTTCCTGTCGTGGCACATGGCATCGCGGTCGGGGCTGGGGGGTGTTTTCGGGGTGTGGAGGTCGTTGATGGTGATGTCGACGCGTGTGACGGCGAGTTTCAGGGTGTGTTGTGCGTTGTGCAGGACGGCCTGGCGGACCTGGTCGGCCTGGGGGAGCAGGGGGTGGGACGGGTCGGCGGTGAGGGTCATGGTGGCGTGGATGGTTCTGCCGTCGGGGGTGGGTGTGAGGCGGCAGCTGCCGGCCCGGGCGGTGCCGGCGTTGTCGGCGGCGCGGCGCAGTGTTTTGGCGGCGGTGTTCTCGTCGATGTGATGTCCGTGGGCGGGGTCGCCACGGAAGAGCCGTCGTCCTCGTCGGTGTTCGGCCCGTACCGCGCGCATGACCCGCTCTGCGAGGGCCGTGCTCCAGCTGTCGGGTCCCTGGGCGCGGAGGGCCTCGGTGGCCTGACGCAGGAGGCGCTGCTTGTCGGCGTCGGCGGGGTCGTCGGGACTGTCCGGGTTCCGGTCGGTGCCGGGCCGGGGCCGGGTCGGGTCGGCTGTGCGGGGTGGGCGGTGTTCTAGCGCCATGGGGCCATCGCCTCCGCGAGGGATCGGCGTGCGCGGAACAGTCTGCCGCGTACCGTCTGTTCGCTGATGCCGAGGGTTCGTGCGATCTCGCCGTAGTGCATGCCGTGGAGTTCGCGCAGGATCCAGCAGGCCCGCTGGCCGGGGTCGATGCGGGCCAGTGCGCGCGCGAGGGCGCGTGTGGCGGCGTGGGCCTCTGCCACCTGCTCGGGGGCTCCGAGCGCGGCGAGGGCTGCGGGTTCGGGATGGATGTCGAGGGGGACGGCAGGCATGGGACGGCTGCGCAGGAGGCTGAGGCAGCGGTTGGTGACGATGCGGTAGAGCCAGGTGCGGAACGCGGC
>NZ_JBFBJZ010000145.1:0-6962 GCF_040686255.1 Kitasatospora sp. NPDC085879
GATGGTACTGCAGGGGGGACCCTGTGGGAGAGTAGGACGCCGCCGAACAATTCTTCTGAAGAAGCCCCGCCCGGGTTCCGGGCGGGGCTTCTTTGTATTTCGAGGGGGGCATGGTGGGTTGGAAGATACGCTGCGGTGCGGCAGCGGCCGGGCTGCTGACGGTGGCCGCGGGGCTCGGGGTCCGGGCGGGGGTGACCGGGAGCGCGGCGAAGTATGCGGGCGATGCGCTGTACGCCGTGCTCGTGTACACGCTGGTGGTCCTGGTCGCGCCGCGGATCCGGCCGGCCAGGGCGGCTGTGGTGGCGGCGCTGGTGAGCTGGGGCGTGGAGTTCTTTCAGCTCACGGAGTGGCCGGCGCGGTGGTCCGCGGAGAGCGGGGTCGCCCGGCTGGTCCTCGGGTCGACCTTCAACGCGCCCGATCTCCTCTGGTATGCCGTCGGCGCCGCGGTCTGCTGGGCGGTGCACCGGTGCCTGTCCGAGGCGGGTGGCAGGATGCGTGCGGCACGGGAGGAGAGCTGAGGTGCAGGGTGGGGTCTGGCGGTTGACCCGGGGGACGGAACTCGTCGGCGAGATCGGGATCGACGAGGCCGACTTTCCCTGGCTGGCCGGCACCTTTCGTCCGGGTCCGGCCTGGGCGGCGGTGGCGCCGTGGTTCGCCGAGACGCTCGCACTGCTGGAGACGGAGGAGTACGACGGCTTCGATGAGGCGTACGAGCGGGTCTCCGCCGAGCTGACGCTGTCCGCGCCGACGGGTCCGGTCGCCGAGTTCCTGCTGCACATCGACGGTGACCGGGCCTGGTTCAGGTGGAGTGACGAGCCGTTCGACCAGGACTGAGGCGGTCTCAGCGGCGGAGTGCGACTCGTGCGCGGGCTCGACGGCCGTCCGTCCTCCGGTGCCGTCAGCGACCGGAGTCGCGGACGGTCTCGGCGATCTCCCGGACGCGGTCCATGGTGATGCCGGTTCGCTGTTCGACGGCGAGCGGGTGGCCGGTCGGTTCCAGCTCGATCCACGGCCGCTCACCGACCGGGCGGGTGTGCAGGCGGGTCTTGAGATTGACGGTCGTCGGCCGGTAGATCGGCAGCTCGGTGGAGAACCAGCCGAAGTACGGCGGCTCGCTCTCCCGTCCCGGGGTGTCCCAGACCTCGGCCGCGCGGGCGTGGTTCGCCGGGCTGAGCGAGACCCACACGCCCCAGGAGAAGACCTCATCGCTGCCGATCACGGGCAGTTCGACCAGCCCCCGGACGAAGAAGTGCTCGCCCTTGATGACGCACTGGTCGGAGGTGAGCATGCTGTCCCGGTCCTCGGCGAGCGACTCGTCCCAATAGACCGGCGCGGGACTGGAGAAGTTCATCGGGACACCGGCGTGCGGCTCGCCTCAGCAGGTGCAGGTGAAGCTGTGGTCGGATGCCATGCGGGCGAGCATAACCGCAGGTCCGGCCGGCCGTGCGGGCGGGCCGCGGAGGGAGTCAGCTGCTGCGGGTTCCGTCGAGGGTCTCCCGGATGATGTCCGCGTGGCCGGCGTGGCGGCGACCTCCTCGATCATGTGGAGGAGGTCGCATCGGAGGCTGCGGTGGGCCAGGCCGGGCCCGGGAAGCTCGCCTTGGCGAAGGCGATCGCGGAGCCGTCGGGCGCGTACGAGGCGACGCCGTGGAAGACGTCGGGGGAGCCGGGCAGCAGGGTGGTGAGGCCGCTGCCGTCGGGGTGGACGGTGTAGACGGCGCCGCTCGGGGTGGCGTCGGGGGCGGGCGGGTAGGTGGTGAGGGCGATCCGGCTGCCGTCGGGGACCAGTTGGCGCGGTCGCCGGCCCGTAGGTCCTACGGGGTGAGCCGGCGCAGTCCGCTGCCGTCGCTGTTGACGAGGAACAAGATCGCGCAGGTCCGCTTCTCGCTGTCCGGGTAGACGCGGCCGGCGATCAGCCCGTCGACCGGGGACGCGGAGGCCCCGGTCGGTGACGACGCGCCGGTGGACGGCGAGCCGGGCGAGGGTGAGCCCTCCGGGCGCGGCCGGGTCGGCGGTGCAGGCGGCCAGGAGCGTGAGGGCGGTCAGGGGCGCCGGCGGCGAGCCGGGCGGCGGGGCGTCGGTAGCAGCGCGTCACGTCGGTCGTCGCCGTCACCGGTGCGGTCCGGTTCGCGGACCGTCGAGCCCCCTGGGGGAGCTGCCGCTGTGTCAGATCGGGAGCCACTCGGTGCGGGTGGCTCTGCACGGGATTTACGACGTCGTTTCGACGTGAGATTGGGAGTCGCCCGCTCGCACGACTAGGTGATGTTCACGAGAACGGGAGTTAGCTTTCGCAGGCCTCCCCCGGCGCATCCGTTACTGCCCGGTCCGGTTGGTGAGGGGCTGTTGAGAGGCGGTCGGTGGCGCGAACAGTGCCTGGACGGTTTCGGTGGCCAGGTCTCGCAGCCAGGTGTGGGCGCGGTCGTCGTCGTAGCGCTGGTGCCACAGCAGGTACAGGGGGACCTCGGGCAGCGGGAGTGGTGGCGGCAGTGTGGCCAGGCCGAGTTGTTCCCGGGCTGCGCGGGTGACCGCGTCGGGGAGGGTGACGACCAGGTCGGTGTCGAGGGCGAGTTGCAGTGCGAAGGCGGCGGTCGGCCCGGCGGCGACGACGCGTCGTTCGAGGCCGCGGGTGGTCAGGGCGTCGTCGATCGGGTCGCGCAGGCTTCCGCGTCGCGAAACGGTGAGGTGTTCGGCGGCTGCGTAGCGCTCGATGCTCAGCGGGCCTTCGGTGAGCGGGTGGCCTGGTCGGACGGCGACGACCAGCCGGTCGCTGCCGACGAGGCGGTGGCGGATGTCGGGGAGCGTCGGAGCGCTGGAGCTCGATTCGAGGTCGACCTCACCCCGGCGCAGCTCGGCGTCGTCCGTCCCGGGTTCGGCGGACAGGCGCAGCCGGACGCCGGGGGCTTGGCGGTGGACGGCGGTGATCAGGGCGGTGCCGCAGGCGGCGGTCAGGGCGTCGTGCCAGCGCACGGTGAACACCCGGTCCAGTGCTGCCAGGTCGAGTTCTTGCTGCGCGGACAGGAGTTGGTGGGCCTGCTGGACGAGGGCGTGGACCTGGGCGCGCATGGCCAGCGCGCGGGTGGTGGGAACCATGCTGCGGCCGGTGCGGACCAGGATCTGGTCACCGGTGGCCTTGCGGATGCGGCCCAGGGAGCGGCTCATCGCCGGTGCGGTGACGTGGAGGCGTGCTGCGGCGCCGGCGACGCTGCCCTCTTCCAGCAGTGCGTCCAGGGCCATGAGCAGGTTCAGATCCAGTTGCATGCCAGTAACTCTACAAGTAAATAGCATGCACTTGTTGTTAATGATCGGGGGCCTACCTTCGAAGTGCAGGCGCGAGACAAGCCGCCCCGCACACATCGAACCCAGGGAGCCCGCCATGAGCACAGCCATGCCTTTCGCCGCCGACGCGACGCTCCTGTCCGAGGTGATCGCCGCAGTGAAGACCGCAGGCCTCACCCTGCGCGACCGCCACACCCCGCAGGCCCGGGGCGTGAGTCTGGACGAGGTCGTCGCTGAGATCCACGCCAACGACGACGCGGTGCTGGACGTGCTGCGGGAGCCGCTGCTGTGGGCCCGGCGGGGATCGCAGTGGGGAGAGGACGAGCTGGCCGGCGGTGCGCTCCCGTCGGGGGAGTGGTGGGTCGTCGACCCCGCCGAGGGCAACATCAACCACGTGCACGGCATGGAGGACTGGGCCGTGACCGCCGCCCTGGTCCGCGACAACCAGCCGGTGCTCACCGTCGTCCACCTGCCACTGACCGGCGACACCTACACCGCTGTCGCCGGCGGCGGTGCCCGTCTCAACGACCGGCCCCTGGAGGTGTCCGCCAAGACCGATCTGGGCGCCGCGCTCGTCGGCACCGGCCAGGCCAGGCCCGGCGAGGACGAGCGCACCTTCCGGCGGATCGGTGACTCGGTCACGGCCATGCTCATCAGCGGCCTGGTCGTGCGCGTGTCCGTTCCCGCCACGATGCAGCTCATCCACGTCGCGGCCGGACGGATGGACGCCTTCTGGCAGTTCTCCGACGTCCGCTCCGGTCTGGTCGCCAGCGCCTTGCTGGTCTCCGAGGCCGGAGGCACCGTCACGGACCTGGCGGGCGAGCCCTGGAACACGGGCAGCCGCGACTTCCTGGCCGCCGCCCCCGGCATCCACACCGCCGCCCTCAAGGTCCTGTCGCCGATCGCCTGACCGGACACCCCGCTCGGGCCAAAACCGGTAGCGGGCTCGTGCGAGGCAGCTGGGCGCCGGCGCGGACAACGCCCGCTGAGCTGCAAGTCACGCGGTCGCCCAGAGTACGGACGGCCGCCCGGCGTACCGGACCGGGCGGCGGCGTGCGACGGGTGGGAGGTCAGCCGGAGGTGGCCGCGCGGCGCTCCGCCTTGGCGGCGGCCTCGGCCTCCTCGGCGGCCTCGGCCTGCTCGAGGGTGGGCGCGGTACCGCCGAGGTGGGCCGGGACCCACCAGGTGTCGTCGGCGCCGGAGGGCTTGCCGGAGTACTCGCGCTGGGCGCGGTCCAGCATCTCGGTCATGGCGGCGCGCAGCCGTCGGGTGACCATGACCGGCTTGTCCTGCGGGGTGAGCTCGATCGGCTCGCCGATCATCACGGTGATCGGGACGTGCCGCTTGGTGAGGGTCTTCGGGCGACCCTTGGTCCACAGCTGCTGGGTGCCCCAGAGGATGACGGGGAGCAGCGGGGTGCCGGACTCGGCGGCCATCCGGGCGGCGCCGGTCTTGAACTTCTTCAGCATGAAGGAGCGGCTGATGGTGGCCTCGGGGAAGACGCCGACGATCTCGCCACCGCGGAGCGCCTCGACGGCGGCGTCGTAGGCGGGCTGGCCGTCCGTGCGGTCCACCGGGATGTGCCGCATGCCGCGCATCAGCGGGCCGGAGATGCGGTGCTTGAAGACGTCGTCCTTGGCCATGAAGCGGGTGAGCCGCTTGCCGCCGCGCCAGGGGCCGAGGCCGGCGAAGATGAAGTCGAGGTAGCTGATGTGATTGCTGACCAGGACGGCGCCGCCCGTTGCGGGGACGTGCTCGGCGCCCACGATCGAGATCCGCAGGTCGAGCGCCTTGAACGCGGTCAGTGCGGCGCGGATCACCGGCGGGTACACGAACTCAGCCACGGTCAGCCCTACTTCTCGTCGGGCCCATGCCCGCTCCGGCGGTACCCGGGCCGTCGGAGCCGACCGGCGAGGGCGCGGCACGCCGCGGCGGCCACGGGTGTTACAGCCAGATGATCCCCCGAAGACGTGCCCGGTGTCACGTTGCGGTGTCCAGCGGGGCGGGATTCGGCGGCGAGTTCTACGTCACGTGAGACCTGCGTCTCACCCGGGAACCCGTGGGCCCGCCGCCGAACCCGCCCGCGCGGGGTGGGTGACGGACAGGTCAGGCGCTCGCCCCGGCCCGGTCCGTGCCGCGGCGCAGCAGCAGGTACACCTCGCAGCCGAGGCAGTAGCCGAAGGCGGCGTTGAGGAAGGCGGCTGCCAGGGCGAGCCCGGTGGCGGCCAGGCCCAGCCAGTCGGCGCCGGAGAGGAAGCCGACGGTGCCGGCGAGCGCGAAGGCGAGGCCGACGCTCTGGGCGAAGCGCGGCGGCCGGGCGTCCTCCAGCTCCCGCGGCGGGCCGAGCCGGGGCCGGACGAGGGTGCGGTAGAGCAGCCCGTACGGCGAGCGGGGCACGCCCGCGACGGCGCCGACGGCGAAGACCGCGGCCTGGAGGGCGAGCAGGGCGCCGCTGCCGGTGATCAGGACGGCGGCGAGGACGGCGGAGGTGAGCGCGGCGGCGAAGCGCGGGCCGCGCGGGTCGATCAGCACGGAGGGGACTCCTGGTACGCGAGTGGGCACGGGCCGGTCGGGGACCTGGTCGGCCGCTCGGGCGGCCGGGGTCAGCGACAGCGCGACGCGGTGGCCCGGCACAGGTCGACCACACGGCGGGTGGTCAGCCGGGGCAGCCGGGGTCGCGGGGAGTCCATCCGGCGATGGTAGGCCCGGCGGGGCCGCGCGGTCGAGCGGTGAAGGGGGGCCGGTGGGGGGGGTACGGGTGCCGGCCGAGCGCCGGGGGCGGTGCGGGACACTGGAGCGGTGACCGGTTTGGTGGTGTGCGGTGTGGTGCTGGTGCTGGCGAGCGCCTTCGGGCTGCTGCGCGCGCACCGGGACGGAAGGCTGCGGGTGCGGGTGAAGGACGGGGCGGTGCGGCTGTCGGCGCAGGAGCTGGGCGGCGAGCTGGGGGAGCGGGCGACGCTGGTGCAGTTCTCGACCGCCTTCTGTCAGCCCTGCCGGGCGACCCGCCGGGTCCTCGACGAGGTGTCCGGGATGGTCGAGGGGGTGGCTCACGTGGAGATCGACGCGGAGGCCCGGCTCGACCTGGTGCGCCGGCTGGACATCCTGCGCACCCCGACCGTGCTGGTGCTCGATGCGACCGGCCGGGTGATCCGCCGCGCGTCCGGCCAGCCGCGCCGGGCGGACGTGATCGCGGCGCTCGGAGAGGCGGTCTGACCGGCCCCGGAGCGGGGCGGCGGCAGCGCCGATCATCGTCGGCGTTGTCAAGACCTTCAATCTCACAGCGGATCTGCCGCCAGGTCAGGTGGTACCGGGCGCCGCCTGGGGCAGGATGGGCGCAGACGGCAGTGCAGCCGTCCCGTAAGCCTGCCGGCCAGGGTGCTCGGCGGTGGTCGGGGCGCCCGGTCCGGGGCACCGCAGGGCTAAGCTACCCGCCAGTAGCCCTACCGAGCTACTGGTGAGTATGCTGCCAGGACGTTCCGGACGGGCACAGGGATACGCGGCCCGCGTGTGGGCAGGAGCGTGCGTTCCGCCCAACTGCACAGCCGCAGCCGCCGGACAGGACCAGTACAGGAGACAGGCCGTGAGCTTGAGGATCGTTGTCTGTGTGAAGTACGTGCCCGACGCGACCGGTGACCGGCGCTTCGCGGACGACACCACCACCGACCGGGAGGGCGTGGACGGCCTCC
>NZ_JBFBJZ010000146.1:0-6793 GCF_040686255.1 Kitasatospora sp. NPDC085879
TCAGAGCCGGAAGGGGTTCGCCCCCGCGCCGGCCAGCAGGTACCACGCGGTGGCACCGGTGTGCGGCGCGGCGTAGTAGATGTCGCCCTCACCGGTGGTCAGGCCGTCGCTGGAGGCGGCGACGATCGCACCGCCGACCGCGTTCGGCGCCTGCGACTGCGCGTCCTGAAGGGTCTGCTGCAAGACGGCCGCCCTGGCGTCGTCGCCGGGCGCGCGGCGCACGTGGTAGGCGGCGAGCAGGTGCGCGGTGCCTTCGAACCAGACCTTGCTGGTGTCGGCCTTGGCGAAGCTGACGCCCCGAAAGGGGCCGTCACTCGCCGCCAGGTTGGTGGCCGCCCAGTCCACCGAGCGCGAGAACGCCGGGTCGAGGGTGGCCAGGTAGCTCCACACCTGGACGTCCTCAGGGACGCTGTCCCGGTTCTGGGTGACGCCGTCGTTGCCGGTGCCGGTCCACAGCCGGCCGTCGTCGGCCTGCATCGAGCGGACGAAGGCGAAGGCGTTGTCGGAGCGGGACTTCCAGACGCCGTCGCCGGTGACCTGGGCGAGCATCGCGAAGAACGCGCCCACGTCGATGTTGTGCTCGGTGGCCTTCCACTCCTTGCGGACCATCTCGTCGCCGGTGCCGGAGTAGTCGACCAAGCCGCCGGTGTAGCCGCCGACGCCGCGACTGTCCGCAGTGTTGCTCTGGATCCAGTTCGCGGCCTTCAGCGCGCCCTCGCGGTAGCGACCGTCACCGGTGACCGCGTAGAGGCGGCAGAACGCCATGCCCGCCCACGCCATGTTGCCGGTGTACACCGAGAACCCGCCGACGTACGGGGTGCCGTCCCGGGTGATGAACGGGTTCGGCTCGTACGAGGCGCGGATCCGGCCGTCAACCGTCTTCGGGTCGTGGTCCTGCGCGTACAGCAGGCTGTCGCCGAGCCGCACGGCCCGGGCGACGTCGCGGTTCTGGCCGGCCAGCAGCGCGGCGATCACCACCGAGTTGTCGTAGGTGAACGAGGCCTGGTAGCCGTCCGGGCCGAACTCGGTGCCCGGAGAGAAGTGGCCGCCGGTGTAGCTCTGCGGCACGCCGAGACCGCTGGAGCCGTACTTGTCCTGTGCCCCTGCGATGAAGGAGTACGCCGGGTCGGTCGAGGAGCGCGGGGCCTTGGCGATCTGGGCACCGACCGTCGCGGGCGTGCCGCCGGTGGCCCACACCATGTAGTTCCAGTCCTCGGTGGTCTTCTTGTACATGGTGCCGTAGCCGCTCACGAACCAGTTCGAGAACCCGCCCGGCGACCGCTTGACTACCACGTTCCACGCCCGGCCGGGGTACGCGGCGCGCAGCGCGCCTGCCAGCGCCGAGGCCCGGGTCTGCGCGTCGCCCGATGGTCCGGTACCGACCGCCGCCTCCACGGCGGCCTGCAGGTCGGCGTCCGACAGGTCGCTCTGCCCGGTCGTGGGGGCCGCCGCCACCAGGTACTCGTCCGCCCAGGTCGGCTGGCCGACCGTGCCGGCGCCGAGGCCCTGCAGGTCCGCGCCCGCGTCGCCCTTGGCGACCACCACGTCCCACTCGGCGGCGGGGTACACCGAGTCGAGGAAGCGGCGCAGCTGCTCGTTGCGGACGTCCGCCGTCCCGCTGGTCGAGTTCGCCAGGTCGCGGACCGTCAGCGCCGCGTCGGCCTGCGCCTGCTGCGCCTTGGCAGGCGCGGCCAGCGCGTAGTCGCGGGCGACGATCGACCCGATCAGCCCGGGGCCGGGGAAGTCCATGAACATCACGCCGGTGCGCGACGCGGCCTGCGTGAACAGGTGGTCCAGTGCGAACTCGTTGACGCCGCGGTAGCCGAGCGTGCCGCCCGCCACCGAATACGGGTAGGCCAGCATGCTGGAGCCGCTCAGGTAGTTCACGTACACCTTGTCGGCCGCGCCCTTGTCGGTGGCCTCCAGGTGACGGCGGACCTTGTCCCACTTGCCCGAGATCGCGTCGAGGCTGGAGACCACGTAGTCGTCCTGGTAGTACCGGACCCCGTCGTACGCGGCGTCGTAGTCGCTGGGTGCCCGGTCGAACATGTCCTTGAGCCCGTACGTGTCCTGCTCGTTGTAGCGGGTCAGTACCACCTTGCCGCGCACCTGGCCCAACGTGGGAACGTCGGCCGGGCCGGTTCCGGCGACGGACGGCTGCCAGAACACGCCGGCGTACTGGGCGAAGTAGCTCTCCAGGATGGCCTTCTTGGCCTCGAAGGTGTCGTACGGCGGGTCGTCCGTGCAGGAGCCGAGGCTGCCGGTGCACTCCGTCTTCAGGTTCAGCAGCACCGTCTCGGCGGGGTGTGCCGCAAGGAAGTCCCTCAACACCGTCAGCACGTCGTCGAAGTTGGCGTTCTGGTAGATCGCGCCGTGGTGCACGGTGAACTTGCCGCCGATCGCGTGCACCCGGATGTCGATCGCCCGGATGCCGGACATCAGCTGCGCCTGCAGCGTGGCCGCGCCGTCGCCGTGGTCCTCCTGGGTGACCGCCAGGTCACCGCCGTGGATTGCCAGGGTGTCGTGCGTGCCGGGGATCGACAGCCGCGCCAGCGACGTGCCGTCACCCACCCAGCCCATCCAGTCCGGACGCTGGGTGTCCGCCATCGACTTGTAGTAGCGCGCCGGAGCCGCCACCGCCTCATGGGCCGGTGCCACCACGAACACCACGGTGGCGAGTAACAGCAGCGGCAGCAGCAGCGCCGCGATGCGGCGCGCCGAAGTAGACCTGATCAAAAGACCCCCATCTCGAAGAACCGTCATGCCTGCGTACCGCCGCCGCCGGACCCGCAGGCCACAGTGGAGCGCCTGGCGAAGTACAGCAGCCCCGCCCACCCCCGCACCAGTCCGGACACCGATCGTTCACCCAGGGAACGACGGGCCGTCAGCCATCCACATCCGCACCGTGATCAACTCCGCGCCCTCTACAACCAAGCGAGGAGGCACGCCATGACCAACGGTGTCACGGTGGACGACAGCGGGATCGCCGCGTTCCTGGAGCTGAAGACGGAGAGGACCGTCAACACGATCTTCGATCGCGCTGCGCGGCGGCTTGCGAGGGGTCGCGCAGGTTGGAGAGGGGTGACCGCGTCCTGACCGGCGGCAATACCAGCGACTGCACCCGCTTCGAGCACATCATGCAGGCCATCCGTGTCCCACGCGTCGGGTCGGGCCGACCTCGCACCCGACCCGACCACGTGATCGCCTCGGAGTGCGCCGTCGCCGCTGGGCCGACGACGCAGTCGGTCTACGGAGAGGCGTGGACGGCGTTCCTGTCGGCGACCTACCAGGACACCGGGGGCGGGGGCGCCTACACCGTGAACCAGGTGATCGGCGTGTTCCCGGACACAGGGAAGGCCGCCGTGGCCTTCCGGACGCTCACCGACGGTCTCACCAAGTGCGCGTTCTCGACGGTCACCGACCAGGCCTGCCGTACCGCGAAATGGGCCTACACGGCCCACCCTCCCTACAAGGTCGTCGTGGCGTGGAAGGCGGCGCAGGTCGGCGCCGCGAACTGGGCCTGCTACCACCAGGCGCGGGTGAAGAGCACAAGCCTGGTGCAGGTCGCCGTCTGCCAGGCGGGCGACGACGCTCCGACCACCTCGAAGATCACCGACGAGCTCGCCGGGAAGGTGGCCGGATGACCGCGTCCTCGCATAAAACGGCCGAACGCCGCCGACGGACGGTGCCGCGTCGTCCTCCTGGTGCTGATGGAGATCATCTCGAAGTGGACCGGCGCCTGGGTCGCCCAGCTCGCCGCACCCTCAGCAGAGCGGATCGGCGCCGGCGGCCGGCAGATCCTCAACGACGTCGCCACCGGCTCCCAGGCCCGCACCGCCCCCCAAGCCCGGCGGCGGCTGGACCGTCATCCAACGCAGCCCGCTGCGCCTGTGAGACCAGGTCGAGCACGACGCCCCGACCACCTGCCGCGAACTCGACCTGTAAGACGAGGCGATCCCGATCCTCGCCAGCGCCGGCTTCCCGATCTGCGGATCGACGCCTCCCACTCACTCTGCCCGACCCTGCGGCCTCGCGGGGCAAGGCCCCGGAAGGCTGTGGATAACTGGCGGCTGTGGACAACCCTGTTCACCCGACCGGGTGAGCCCGCACACTTCCCGGCCGGGGATCAGCCCTGCCAGCCCACCCCTTCAGGACCCAGAGTGCCCAGTCCTCCGACCTGATCCCGCACCGCACGCCGGACCGGACGCTCCCGCAAACCTGCCAATGCCCAGCCAGCGTGTCGACCTGCCACGACACCGGCCAGCTGCGGCCGCGTTATTCGTCCATGGACCGTGCGGCCTGGCACCATGCAGCTCATTGTCTACTTTGATCGGAAGTGTCCAGATGAACCGCACCGAACTGGTGTCCGCCCTGTCCGAGCGCACCGAGGTGACCCGCAAGGACGCCGACGCTGTCCTGGCCGCGCTCGCCGAGGTGATTGGTGACGTTGTCGCCAAGGGCGACGAGAAGGTCACCATCCCCGGCTTCCTGACCTTCGAGCGCACCCTGCGTGCCGCCCGCGCCGCCCGCAACCCGCAGACTGGCGAGTCGATCCAGATCCCGGCTGGCCACAGCGTGAAGGTCACCGCCGGCTCCAAGCTGAAGGAAGCCGCCAAGGGCAACTGACCCGCAGCCTGGGCGATCCGATCCCGCACGCCGGCGCGGCTCTCGCTCCCGGTCACCCACGATCGGGAGCGGGAGCTGTCCGCCGCGAGACGCTCCGAGTACCACGGCGATCCGCAGGGCATTGGTCGCCAGCCGCGCAGCGGCCAACACCGCTGGCACGCGCACCCTGATCCCGCATCACCCAACGAGCACCATGCCGTCGCCCTGCGCCCAGGCCCAGCACCCGACCTGCCCTACGCTCACCCCTCACGCACCTTGCGTAGGGTGGGAGATCCGAGACCGGATTTGGGGGAAGGGCGGTTCCGGTGAACGACGAGACCGACTGGGCCACGTCAGGGCTGTGCCGACAGGCTGACCCCGACGACCTGTTCGTCGATGGCGCGCCGCAGAACCGCGCCAAGGCCCTGTGTGCTGGCTGCCCGGTACGCACCGAGTGCCTCGGCTACGCCCTCGACCATCGCATCGAGCACGGCATCTGGGGCGGCATGACCGAACGCGACCGCCGCTCCCTGCTGCGCAGACGTCCCACCGTCGACTCCTGGCGCAGCCTGCTGGAAGCCGCGCGCGCCGAGCACGAGCAGCAGTTCGCCGTGCAAGCCCTGCTGCAAGCAGGCTGACCCCTCCACAGATCGGCCCCCTCCAGCCGTACCCAGCCTGCCCGCCCCACTTCGTGTTGGGCAGGCCAACTCGTGGCGGGCGATGTCGGAGCGGCGTGATCTGATCAAGGAAAATCCGCCAGTGCACCGCCGACGCACTGGCCCACCAGACGAAGCCCCGGCCCCACCGCAGCGGCATACTCCCGAAGGAGCCGCCCATGACCGACCTGTCAGCCCCCTCCAGCCCCGCCAGCGGGCCCGACCCACTGGGCAACGTGTACCTCCGGCTGGTCTCCGAGGAGTCGATACCGGCGGAGGCGCGACAGCATTTCAGCCACCTGCGCCCGCTCGCCACGGACCTCCTGGAGGGCATCGCCCTCGACACCCCGGACAACGTCCGCGTCCTCGACGACCAGGACGTGGCCCTCGTGGAGCGGGACACCCTCATGGCTGCCGCACGCTCCAACCTGCTCAACACGCCAGTCAACTACGACACCGTCGACCTCCCCGATGGCGCCGTCCTCCACATCCTCGGCCACCCCGAGTCGGCGTTCGCGGCCAGCAAGGTGCTCGTCCTCGAGGAGGCGGTGGGTGCCGCCGGCGGCCCCGCGTTCCCAGACGAAGGCGTGCTGCTCGTCGTCCCTAACCGCCACAACCTCGTCTTCTACCCGCTCGCCGACCGGCACGTGGTCGAAGCCGTCAACGCCTTGGCTCAGTTCGGGCAGGGCGCCTACGAGGACGGACCCGGATCCATCTCGCCCCGCGTGTTCTGGTGGCGCAACGGAACCCTGACATCGATCACGGTCTGCGACCCCGAGACCCGGACGATGAGCATCGCCCCGTCCGACGACCTCATGACGATCATGCGACGCCTGGCCCAGGCCGCCGGCTAAGACTGCTGAAGTGCGTCGCCGGGCCCAGGGGCTCTGCACCCGAACCAGGCCGGCAAGCCGGGATCACACAGGGGACCGCGAGAACCGGTCGGCGAAGGGCGTGCGAACGTCCGGCACGGTCACGGGCACCGTGTCGGCACCCGCGTTCCGCGCCGCTTCCAGAACCGTGGCGATGTCGCCGACGGCCACTGTCTCGGCGGGGCAGTCCCGGCACACGCCGGCGGCGTTGTGTCCTTGCCCTGTCCCCATGACGGCCCGGACATGGCCCAAGGCATCCCGAGGCCGGTCGACGCGCACCGCATGCCAGCTGCCGTTCTGCTCGGTAGCGGGGAGCCCTGCGGCGACCGCGGGGTAGACGGGCAGGCCGACCAGGTCGTCCCGAACCGGGACGAGGACGACCTGGTCGAGGTAGTCGCACCGGTCCGGCTGTGGCTGATGGTGGATCAGCCAGGCCGCGGCCTCGGCCCGCGTTCCCGGGCCCCACAGGTACTGCGCCGGGAAGGCCGTCGTGACGCAGCGTGCCGTGAATTCGAACAGGTCGGGGTCGTCGTACACGGCGCGGATCACGACCCAGGTGCGATCGTCGTCCTCCTCGGAGGAGGTCAAGTCCTCGGCGCGGGCCGCAATCGTGCTTCCGCTGTTCTCGGGCCATCCGAGTGCGACGGTCGTCCGGTCCAC
>NZ_JBFBJZ010000147.1:0-6638 GCF_040686255.1 Kitasatospora sp. NPDC085879
TCCCCACCACCGACAACGACTGAGCACGAGCACCGACGACGCGAGGGTCAGAACTCAACCGCCCAAACTGGGTCACGGTTCAGCCGCCGCCGACACTCAGCCGCTCGGTGAATCTGCATGCTGCCCAACCAACCTGCACCTGAACAGCCCGCTCACTCACCTGCATACCAGCCGCCGCACTCAGCCACTCAAACTGCGAAAACCCAGCGCCGGGCCGCGACAAGCCTGGCGCCGGAGCGGCGCCGGGCGTTGGAGGAGATCGCCCCGTGGTGGGCGCCGGCCTGGCCGATCACCTGGCAGCGCACCTACCGCCAGGCTCGAGTCCGACGGCCGCGTCGACTGGGCCCAGCTGCCCCAGAAGACCGTCGAGGGCGAGCAGCTCGGCCGGTGGGTCATGGCGCAGCGGGCCGGCTGGCCCGGCTTGGAGGCGGACCAGCAGGACCTGCTCTCCGCGATCGGCATCGAGCCAGACCCGGAGCTGGTCGCGGCGGAGGCGAAGCCGAAGATCTCCCACGCGGACCGGTTCCAGCAGGGCTTGGCCGCCCTCGCAGCCTTCGTCGGGCGGGAAGGCCATGTCCGCGTCCCACGCCCGCACAAGGAGCTGCTCAAGGTTCCCGTGGCTGGCCCCGGCGGCGAGGAGAACGTCGAGACCGTCAAGGTCGGCCTGGGAGCGTGGCTGAACAACCAGAAGGCCCGCCGTGCCAAGCCCAGCGCAGCTCGCCGAACACGGCGTGGAGTGGGCATAGAGGGCGTGTTGGCCGGAGCGGTCGACGAAGGCACTGTCATGTTCCGGTCGACCCGGGCGCCCCATGCCCTGGCGGTGGCTGCTGCGTCAATAAGCAGGAGCAGCCACCGGCCCAGGGGGCTTACTGCCAGCGGCGCCCAAGGCCCCCGCGGTCAGTGGCGGGGTCTCTGCGGCTACTGGCGGAAGCCGTCAGCGATCTCGTTGTGGCGGGCGAGCACGGTGTTGGGGCCACGCCGAACGTAAAACTCCAGGCCCTGGCCATCGCGGAGGCCATACATTTGGCCGCCGCCGACGATCTCGAGGACTAGTACCCGGCGGTGGTCGTGTTCGATCATCCTGTAGGTGTAGGGCGGCTCGGGTTCCAGGCCGTTGCGGATCATGTTCACGACCTGGAGGGTCTGTGTGTCCTCGGTCTGTCCCTTGGGCAGGCCCTTGACGGTCAGATCGTCCCGAACGCCGAACAGAACGGTTCCGCCGCCGTCCTGCGAGGCGAACGCCGCGATGGTCTTCAGCACCTTCTTCCTCTCCGCGTGCTCGGTCTGGATCGTCTCCTTGCACTCCAGGTGCCGCCCCTCGCCGGCTGCCAGGAGTACGTCCAGTTCCGAGCCAGGCTGCTCCCACACCACCGAGGCGTCACGGACGAAGCCGTACTGCGGGGCGGGAAAGTGCCGCATATCCAGCCACTGGCCGTCGCGGTACGCGATCAGCAGGCTCTCGGGCCTCAGTCCCTCGGGCAGGTCGAAGGAGTATGCACCCGGGCCTTCAACGGCACGGTGTTGGTGCCCAGCAGGTTCGCTCAGCTCCAGGACCACGCCGCCCAGAGCTTCGCCCTCGATCTCGGCGATGAGCCGGTCGGCGGCGACGGTGACCTTCCGCAACCACGCGCCGTGCTGAGGCTCGACAACACGCCACAGCTGATCGGTGCGGTTCCTGCTGTCATAGGGGCGCTGGTGGAGAAAAGCGCTCATCGCGTGGTCGAAGCTGACGAACGACGGGCGCGTCCCGTCGCCGACCAGCACGTCGTAGCCCTGGTTGGCGGTGGTGGTGCTCCTGTGGACGGTCCACTCGATTCGCGGCCAGGGCGTCGTCGTCGGGCCCCGTTCCTCGCTTCCGCGCAGGCGCTCGACGGACACTCCGGCACCCCGCTCGCCCAGGATCACGCGCAGGCCGGCGACGTCCTGGGATTCGCCGCGCAGCAGTGCCGCTACCGTCGAACCGGGTGCTGGCAGTTCGAGAAACGCTGCCTTCTCGTAGCGCCAGATCCTCTCTTGAACCGTGTCGGCGTCGTCGAGGACGACCTCGCCATGGTGGAGCTGCCACTGGTCCCCGTCGGCGACCAGTACCAGTCGGGCGCGGACTTTCTCGTGGCCGTCCAGCAGTTCGGCCAGCTCGGCTGTGCCCGTCTGTCCCAGGTTCGGCATCGCCGGCTCCCTTCTGCCCGGCCGAGGTCGGGTCCGGCGGGTGCTCCATCATGGCGGCCCCGGGCCGCTGTCCGCGATCTTCTTTCACGAATCCAGCGGCCAGTAGCGGAGATCGATCTGTGGTAGGGCCCGACCTGGCCGGTCCCTGGCAGCGTGCCTACGAGGCCGGTCTGCGGCACTTGGCGGTTCTGTCCGGCCTGTCGGCGGACATGCTGCGGCGAGCGCTTCCGAGCCTGGCCGAGCGGTATGTGCTGCCGAGTGACGGGGAAGCGGTGTGGCAGTGGCCGTGGGAAACGGAGGGGGGTTTCTTGGTCCGCAGGTGCGCACTGTGTGGGTACGCGCGCCGGATCTGGGAGCCGGTGTGGCTGATGTCGGAGGACAACTGGCTGAAGTTCCACCCTGCGCTCGGACACTCTCCGTCTACGCCGCGAGGGTGTGACCTTGCTGGTACCGCGGGCGGATCTCGAGTGGCGTGAGGTAGCCCCACTCGGGGTGTCTGCGTAGACGCCTGCGGTTGTAGAAGGTCTCGATGAACGCGAAGACCTCCGCGCGGACGGTGGCGCGGTCCGGCCAGATCCGAGTGCCGATCTCCTCCTTCAGTACAGCGAAGAAGCTCTCGGCGGCTGCGTTATCGTGACAGGAGCCGACTCTCCCCATCGACTGCCGCACGTCCAACTTGCCTATCTCACTGCGGAATTCACTCGACGTGTATTCACTGCCACGGTCCGAGTGAAAGATGCAGCCGACCTCCAGGCCGCCGCGGCTGGCCGCCATCCGCAGGGCGGCCACCGGCAGTTCGGCGCGGTGGTGGTCGGCCATCGCGTAGCCGACCACCTCGCGGGTGGCCAGATCGATGCAGGTGGCCAGATAGAGCCAGCCCTCCTCGGTCGGCAGGAAGGTCATGTCGCCGACCAGCCGCATCCCCGGACGGGGTGCGGTGAAGTCGCGCCCGATCAGGTCCGGGGCGAACACAGGCTTGCGGGCCTGGCGGGTCAGGCCGCGGCGCCGCCGGCGGGTGACACCCGCGATCCCGCGCTCGCGCATGATCCGCTCCACCCTCTTCCGGTTGACCGCCCGGCCCTGCCGCCGCAGTTCCGCATGCACGCGCGGGACGCCGTAGGCGCCCCTGGACGCGAGATGGATCACCGTGATCTCGGCGGCGAGCAGGTCCTCGGCCCGCTCGCGGGCGCGGCGGGCCTGCTCACCGGCGCGCCAGTCGTAGAACGAGGAGCGGGCGATGCCCAGGACGCGGCAGATCCGCTTGACGCCCCAGCCGCCGTGGTGATCCTCAACGAAACGGAAGCGGATCAGGAGCCGTCAACTAACTACTGCCTGTTTCGGCCCTGCTCCGGCCTGTGACGTGGTAGATGGTTTCCGTGGGGATGACGGAAGTAACGCTGGCCGCGCTGGACGCGAAGTTGGCGGCGGTGCTGCCGCACCTGGACGAGCGGCAGCGCCGCTTGTATCTGGCCTCCGAGGCCGGGGCGTTGGGCCATGGCGGAGTCGCGGCGGTGGCCAGGCTGGCAGAAGTGTCCGAGTCGACCATTGCCCGGGGGCGCGACGAGCTCGCGGGCGGCGCGCCGGTGCTGGGACGGGTTCGCCGCCCCGGCGGCGGACGCAGGCCGGCCGCCGAACGTGACCCTGGCCTGCTGCCGGCACTCGAGGCCCTGATCGAGCCGCATGAGATCGGCGACCCGGTCTCGCCACTGCGCTGGACCACCGCCTCGTTGCGGGACCTGGCCCGGGAGTTGACCGAGGCAGGCCATCCGGTCAGCGCCACGGCCGTGGGCAAGCTGCTGCGCTCGATGGGCTTCAGCCTCCAGGGCATGGTCAAGACTCGTGCTGGGAGCCAAGTCCCTGACCGTGACGCCCAGTTCCGGCACATCAACACCACGGTCGAGCGGTTCTTGGCACAGGGCTTTCCGGTGGTGAGCGTGGACGCGAAGAAGAAGGAGCCGATCGGCGACTTCGCCCGCGCGGGCCGCACCTACCGCCCCAAGGGCCGGCCGATCACCGCCCCGGACCACGACTTCCTGGACCCAGACACCCCGATCGCCATTCCCTACGGCGTCTACGACCTGGGACTGGACACCGGCTGGGTCAACGTGGGCACCGACCGCAACACCGCCGCCTTCGCGGTGGAATCCCTGCGCCGTTGGTGGAACCGCCAGGGGCGCATCGACTACCCCAGTGCCACCCGCCTGCTGGTCACCGCCGACTCCGGAGGAGCCAACTCCGCGGACTCCCACCTGTTCAAGAAGGACCTGGCCGCCTTCGCCGACGAGTGCGGGCTCAGCGTCACCGTCATGCACTTTCCGCCCGCGACTTCAAAATGGAACAAGGTCGAACACCGACTGTTCTCCCGGATCACCCACAGCCTGCGCGGTCAGCCGCTGACCAGCTACGAAGTGCTGCTGCAGACCATCTCGGCCACCCGCACCAGCACCGGGCTGACCGTCCAGGCCGTCCTCGACGAGAACGAGTACCCCACCGGCCGGACGCTCACCAAAGCCGAGCGATCGGCGGTCCTGCAGCGTGTCGAACGCGACAGCTTCCACGGGGAGTGGAACTACACCATCGCCCCTTACGACCCCCAGCAGGCACCGCCGGCCGAGCCGGAACAAGCGAAGGCACCCCCGATCCCGGCCGAGGCCACCTTCCTGCTCACTCATCCGGCCCTGACCGGAATGTCCCGCGAGCAGTTCGGCCGGCTCGTGGAGGAACTCGAGCCCTTCCGCCGGGTCCTGGCCGAGACCGAGCGCGAGAAGAGGAAGGGCATCAACCGGCGCGGATACAACCCCGGGGTCGGCTTCCTCGACCACCGTCACCGCGTGCTGGTCGCCGTCCTGCACCACCGCAACACAATCACCCTGACCCTGGCCGCCCAACTGCTCGGCCGAGTACCCACGAGCCTGAACTACCACGCACACCGCACCAGGCCACTGCTCGCCTTCGCCACCCCGGACATCACCGCAGCCCTCGCCCATCCCCGGCGGACCCACCCACCCCGCACGATCGACGCCCTCCAGAACGCGATCACCGACCACGAGAGCAACATCAAATCAGGCAGTAGTTAGTTGACGGCTCCTCACCGTGTCGTCTCGGCCGCGAAATAGGCGGCGGCCTTGCGGAGGATCTCGATCGTCTTCTGCTGCTCGACGGTCTGCCGGCGGAGCCGGGTGAGCTCCTCGCGCTCGGCGCTGGTCAGATCCCCGGGCCGGCCCTCGTCACGGTCCGTGCGGTCCTGCTTGACCCAGCCCCGCAGCCCCTCCGGGCTGACCCCCAGCTCACGGGCGATCTCGGTGACGTTTCGGTGCGGCGACGAGCGCACCAGAGCGACCGCGTCCCGCTTGAACTCCGCCGTGTACCGCCTACTCATGTTGCTGTTCGTTCCCACCTGAAACTGCTTCCTCCGGGCTCACATGTCCCAGTGTCCAGGTGTCCGAGCGCAGGTGGAACTTCAGGCAGATGTGCCTGCGGCATCTGCGTTGGACGTGTCCCGCGTCAAGTAACTGGCAGGTTTTCGGGCTCGGGAAAGTTGGGGACGAGGGGGTCGGCGGCGCCGGTGTGCACGTCGTGGGGCCGGTTCCAGGCGAGCGCGTCGTGCGGGCGGACGGTGTTGTACTCGACCCGGTAGTCCTCGGCGTGGCGGACCAGGTCCAGGGCGTCGGGGATCTCCTCCAGGAACAGCTTCTCGTACTTCAAGGAGCCGAAGCCGCGCTCGCGTGAGCCGTTCTGGCCCGGTGTGCGGACCCGGGTGCGCACATGCCGCAGCTCCGGGTGGGTGGCGATGAACGCCTCGAACCGGAACGACCGGAACGGCCCGCCGTTGTCCGTCACGATCGTGACCATCGGCTGGACCGCGCGGTCCGCGTCGCGCGGGGCCAGGTCGACCAGCCGGAAGCCGGTCAGGCACTCGGCCTCCGCGAGGGCGAGCTCGACCGCGGCGATCGCGTCGTGCTGGTTCGCGGTCGGCGCCACGTGCCAGCCCAGCTCGTACTTCGACCAATAGTCCCGGCAGCCCCCAGCCGCCAGGTGCCGCCGCCGGTCGTCTCGAACTCGGAGAAGTCCAGCTGCCAGACCTGGTTCGGGCCGCTCGGCTCGGTGGCGAACGCCGCTTTGCGCCGCGCGGCGAGCTGTCTGCGTTCGCGTTGATAGTTCGCCTCAAGCAGCAGGCCCTCGTCGCGCAGCAGCCGCAGCACGGTGGCCTGCGAGACGCGGTGGCCGTCGTGGCGACACATCGCCCAGGCCTTCCTGTGCCCCCAGGCCGGGTGCGCGAGCGCGTGGCGGCGGGCCGCGTCGCGGACGCCTTCGCGGGCCGGACGCGGCCACGACCCCCTGGCCTGCGCGCCCTGGCGGGCGCGGGCCTGGTGGCGGCGCCAGGTCCGCTCGGGCACGCCGATCAGACGGCAGAACCTCGCGGTCGGCATGCCCGCCTCGACGCGGATCACCTCGAGGTCCTCGAAGGGCCC
>NZ_JBFBJZ010000148.1:0-6566 GCF_040686255.1 Kitasatospora sp. NPDC085879
GGGGGGGGGGGGGGGCCGCCCGCCCCCCCCCACCACACCGGCGTCGCTCAGGCCGGTCAGGACCAGAAGCGGTCCGGCACACGGATACGAGCCCGCTGTTCCCTCGGCAGACGCCGATTGGGGCGCAGCGCCTTCCGGCCGGTGGGGTAGGCGCAGGTGTCGTTGTTTCTCCGCTATGTCAGGACATCCTCGAGTTGCTCCTTATGCTGACGGCCCCCGCTGATCGGCGGGGATCGCCCCCGCCGATCGGCTGATTTCCTCAACGTTCGCTCAACTGTGCGACAGGGTGAGGGTTTCGCTGCGAGACTCTGTGGAAGTTGACAGAGCACCGGCAATGGGGGGTCTGCGAACGGCTTGTTGAGCTGTTCGCATGTTCCGTTGTGCGGTCGGACGGAATTTGGAGATAGAAGGCATGCGAAGGTTCTTAACGGTGGCGTCGGTGGCCCTCCTGTTCGCGGGACTGGCCACTGGGGGAGCTCAGGCGGCGCCGCCGAAGCCCGCCTCGTACGTGATGGCGCAGTCCGACCTGCGGTCGGAGGTCTCGGGGATGACGGTCTCGCAGGCGCGCGACCTTCAGGCGCAGATCGACGACCAGATGCGGAAGGCCCCCGGGGGCACCCAGATCAGCGCGACCGAGATCTCCTGGGGCAACGGCAACGTCGTGATGGAGTTTCCGGTACCCGGCGAGAAGCAGGCCCCGCTGACTAGCTCGAAGGCTCTGCAGGCCGTTGCGACACAGGGCCCGAAGGCAGCCGAGAACATCGCCGCGGGGTTCCCGACCGGCACCTGCTACGACACCGGTACGTGCCAGTACCAGAAGTGCCCGTACGGGTTCCGCGACCAGTGGTACTGCCTCTACGCGGACGAGGGGTACGGCGGCCGGCGGCTGCAGTGGAAGGACGCCTACAACTTTTCCCAGGGGCTGGACGCCTGGAACTTCAACTACCAGGCCAGCGGCTGGGTGAACACGAGCCAGAAGATGGTCGTTGAGGTCTGGGGCCCGAACGGCGATCGCCTCTGGTTCGAGCCCGCCCGCGACAACTTCTTCTCCGAGCCGGCGCACAGCTCCTTCGTCGGGGCGGACGCTAATGACAAGGCCACCTCGTTCACGTCCTACGGCGGCTGACATGTAGCTTCAAGCGGTAATGCCGCAGGGGGATATTCCCTCTGCGGCATTACCATCCTGACGAACAACGAAAGACGGCGGAAATGCTTCTCATCGGCTTCGCGCTCATGCAGTTCCTCACGTTCATCGTGGTGATCTCTGCGCCGGTCCGCCACCCGATCGGGCCGCGCGCGCGATACGTCATGCGATGGGGATACTCGGTGTCCATCACCGGCGGCGTCGCATTCCTCGCTGGCCTCGCCCTTCTGCGGCGCGGCGCGGAGCCGGTGCTGTGGACCGCGCTGTCGTTCTTCTGGATGGGCACGCTGATCCTCATCTTCAGCAAGTGGTGGGTGGTCGCGGACAGGCGCTGGGAGCGGGACGCCTCAAGCCGGGCTGAGGGCTGAAGTAAAGCCGGGCTCTGACAGTCGTCGTTGCGCCGCTGCTGGCCAGTAGAACCGTGACGGCGCCGCAGGAAGGCCTTCCTGCGGCCCTTGGTGTCCTGGCGGGCATCGCCACCGCTATCGGGGACGCTCCGGCTGCCGCTGCCTGCGCGGGGACACTACGTTCTCGATGTCGTAGGTCTGACGGGCCGGCTGGCCCCCGTGCAGGCAGGGGCAGCCGTACACCGAGCTTCGGCCCGGCCGGCGGCTGTCCGATCAGCTTGCCGGCGTCGAAGATCCCGGCCACCACCGGCTGCTGCAGCACTTCGTCACCAGGCGCCTTCTCCGTCGGCTGCGTGAGAAAAGCGGAGAAGCAGCCCCTGGGGACGTCGCAGGCGAGCCACGCCCGTCGGCAGTTCAACGAGGCCAGGGGCTTCCTTGCCTGGCTGGCCGGCCGGGGCCGCAGCCCGGACCAGTGCCGCCAGCAGGACCTGGACGCCTGGCACGTCCACTCGAACCATGCCGCGGCAACGTTCCTGCGCTGGTGCACGGAAAGCGGCCACCTGCCGAACTGAAGCACGTGCCGCAGGCCGTCGGCAGCAGGAACGCCTCGCTCGACCACACCGGGCGGGCGGCGGATCTGCGACGCGTCCTCCAGGATTCGCGCCTTGGTTGCTCGACGTCGGGTCCGAACTGCACCGCGCGGGGCATCCGATCGCTCTCTCGTGCGATCACCGGTGCGCCGCCCGGCCCAGCCAGCCCGGACATGCCGCGCCGCTTGTTCAACGGCGGCTGGAGCGCGGGACCGCGAGCGTGGCCGGTTGGAGGGTGCCGGTGCCCCAGCGGTGGTTGGCCTTGTCGATGACGGGTTCGAGGGTACGGCGGTCCTCGGTCTGGGGGTCGAAGGTGAGTTGGGTGTGGCCGGTCGCGGCCGGGGCGAGGTGCGCGACGCGCGCGGTGACGGCGCGGATCCGGGCCCGCTGCAGGCCGAGGGGGGTGAACGCGGCGTAGAGGGTGTCGGCGAGCCGGGGGCTGTGGTTGGTGGGCTCGCGCAGGGTGCGGGTGCGGGTGGTGCTGCTGCGGTCGGCGTAGGTGATCTGGAGCTCGACGGCGCGGCAGGTCTTGTGCTGGCTGCGCAGGCGGGCGCCGAGGTCGGTGGCGAGGTCGAGCAGCGTACGGCGGACCTGGTGGGGGTCGAGGACGTCGGTGGGGAAGCGGCGGGTCGCGGTGATGCTCGCCGGCGGGCCGGAGGGGGCGACGGTGCGGGGGTCACGGCCGTTCGCTCGGTCGTGGAGGAGGCGGGCGGTGCTGGTGCCGGCGATCCGCTGCAGGGTGGGCAGGGGCAGGTCGGCGAGTTCGCCGGTGGTGGTGATGCCGTAGCGGGCCAGCGCGCGGCCGAGTTTGGGGCCGATTCCGGGCAGCGCCTCGACCGGGCGTGAGCGCAGGAAGCGACGGGTCTCGTCAGTGTCGGGTTCGAGGATGCGGGTCTGGCCGGGGGTGCAGGTGTCGGCGGCGAGGCCGGCCAGGAGTGGGCTGTCGCCGCCGCCGATGGCCGCGAGCAGGCCGAAGCGGGCGAGGAGGCGGGTGGCGATCAGGTCGGCGAGGCCTTCGGGGGTGCGGCGGAAGTAGCCGAGCGCGCCGGTGACGTCGAGCAGGGCGGAGTCCGGTGGGAGGGCCTGGACGACGGGGGTGATGTCGCCGAGTAGCCGGAATGTCTCGCCGTAGACGGCGAACGGCACCCGGTGCAGACGGACGTGGAGGATCGAACGCGTCGTCATCAGCCTGCGCTCCCTGGGCTCGCGTGCCACAGCCGGCCGGCACCGCGGCCACGGCGGCCCCCGTCACCGCCCGGCGGCCGGCCGCCGGAAGCGTCGCGACCGGACGTGCCTGTGCCGCGCTGTCCGTCCGGGCCGGACTCGTCGTCGCCGTCGGTGCTGGTGGGGGTGGCGGTGCGGGCGAGGTAGTCGCGGACGCCGGCGGTGCCACCGGCGGCGTGGGCGTCGGCGACCTCTTGCAGGTTCCAGGCGCAGGTGCCGATG
Organism: Kitasatospora sp. NPDC085879; assembly: GCF_040686255.1. Classification (NCBI taxonomy): domain Bacteria; kingdom Bacillati; phylum Actinomycetota; class Actinomycetes; order Kitasatosporales; family Streptomycetaceae; genus Kitasatospora; species Kitasatospora sp. NPDC085879. The sequence goes on from NZ_JBFBJZ010000148.1 coordinate 3,528, forward strand.
ACGGTGACGGACTTGCCGCGGCGGGAGACGGTGCCGCGGGCGAGGATCAGGAAGTGGTGGAAGAGCGGGTAGGCGGCCTGGGCGTGGGTGTCGTCGAAGTAGGTGAGGTCGACCTGGCCGGCGTCCCCTTGGGAGCCGTCGTCGAGGGAGACGAAGATCGTACGGCGGCCGGAGCGCATCGGCGGGGTCTGGATAGCGACCTTGGCCCCGGCGACGAGGACGGTCTCGCCTTCCCGGTGTTCCTTCAGCAGGTGGGCGGGGGTGACGCCGAGTTCGGCGAGCAGTGGGTGGAAGGGCTCCATGAGGTGCCGGCTGGCGTCCATGCCGATGACGTCGAGTTCGGCCTGCATCTCCTCGCGCGGGTTCATCACGGGCAGGCCGGTGGAGCCGGGCGCGGGTGCGGTGGGGTGTGCGAGGACGAGCTGGGCGGGGATCGCGATGGTGCGGTGCTGGTGGTGGAGTTCGTCGATCTGCAGGAGGAGTTCGCGGCGGTGTGCGCCGGGTGCGAGTTGGTCGAGGGCGCCGATGCGGGCGAGGCGTTCGGCGATCGGCTGGGAGGGGCGGGCGCGGGCCCAGAAGTCGGCGATGTCGGTGTAGGGGCGGCACGCGTCGATCCTCTCGGCGATCTCCTCGCTCATGCCGTGCACGTCCGCGAGGGACATCCGCAGGCCGAGGCGGCCGTCGGGGAGTTGCTCGGTGCGGTAGGTCGCGGCGGAGTGCTGGACGTCGACCGGGAGGACGGGGACGCCGCGGCGGCGTGCGTCGGCGAGGACCAGGCGCTTGGGGTACATGCCGGGGTCGTGTTCGAGCAGGCCTGCGTAGAACGGCGCCGGGAAGTGGGCCTTGAGCCAGGCGGATTGCAGGGTGGCCAGGGCGAACGCGACCGCGTGGGACTTGGCGAAGCCGTACGCGCCCATGTTCTCGATCATCTGCCAGACCTCGTCGACGACCGCCTGGCTGTAGCCGGCCTCGGTGGCACGCTGCCGGTACCACGCTTCCAGCGCGGGCAGCCGCTCCGGCTTCGCCAGCGCCCGCCGGGCCTCCTCCCCCATTGCCAGGTCGGAGCGGGTCATCGTCGCGAACACCTTGATCAGCTGCTCGTTGAAGATGACCACGCCGTAGGTGGAGCGGAGCGCGGGTTCGAGGTCGGGGTGCGGGTAGTGGACGGGCTTCTGGCCGTGCCGGCCGAGGAGGAACGGTTTGATCATGTCGGCCTGGACGGGGCCGGGTCGGAAGAGGCTGATCTCGGCGACTAGGTCTTCGAACGTCTCGGGCTGGAGGCGGCCGGCGAGATCGAGCTGACCGGGTGACTCCAGCTGGAAGACACCCAGGTTCTGGCCGCTGCGCAGCAGTTCGAACGCCTTGGGGTCGGTGAGCGGCACGGTGGCGCGGTCGTCGAGGTCGATCTGCTTGCCGGTGGTGCGCTCGATCTCCTTGACCGCATAGGCCATGCTGCTCTGCATACGGACGCCGAGGACGTCGAGCTTGAGCAGCCCGAGACCGTCGAGTTCGACGTCCTCCTTGTCGAACTGCATCGCGGGGAAGCCCTCGGTCGGCGTGGGCACGACCGGGGTGCGGCGCAGGAGGGTGTCGTTGGAGAGGATGACGCCGCAGGGGTGCATGGCGGTGCCGCGCGGGAGGGCGTCGAGGCCTTCGGCGAGGTCGAACAGGGCGCCGTAGCGGTGGGCGTGTTCGCGGACGTTGCTCAGTTCCGGCAGTTCGGCGAGGGCGGTCTTGATGGAGCGGGCGGTGATGTGGGGGAAGGCTTTGGCGAGGCGGCCGACCTCGTCGGGGGGCAGGCCGAGGGCGAGGCCGGTGTCGCGGATGGCGTGCCGGGCGCGGTAGGTCTCGGGCATGGAGAGGGTGCAGACGCGTTCGGTGCCGTAGCGGGTCATGATCCGGCGGTAGACCTCCAGGCGGCGGGCGGACTCCACGTCGATGTCGATGTCCGGCAGGCTCTTGCGCCGCAGGTTCAGGAACCGCTCCATGATCAGCTCGTGGTCGAGCGGGTTCGCGAAGCTGATACCCAGCAGGTGCACCACCAAGGATCCGGCGCCCGAGCCGCGGGCCTGGACCCGGATGCCCATGTCCTTCACGTCGTCGACGACCTGGGCGACCGTCAGGAAGTACGTCGGCCAGCCGAGCGTGTTGATGACCCGCAGCTCCTCCTCCAGCCGGGTGCGCATGGTGGGGCTGCGGTCGTAGCCGTTCCGGACCATCGCCGCGTCGCACCGCTCGCGCAGCACCCGCGCGGAGGTGCCGGGGGCGACGCCGACGACGTGCTCCTCGGGGAAGTGGACCTGCCCGATGCCCAGGTCGGATACCGGGTCGAGACGGCAGTCGGAAGCGGTGCGGGCGGTCGTCGCAAGCAGGTGCGCGGCCCCGCCGTGCTCCTGCCCCGCGGCGCGGGCGACCTCCTCGGCCAGCGCCGCCATCTCACGGTGGTCCTTCAGGGTGCGCTCGCCGTTGCAGGTCCGGCCCGGCCGGATCGGCATCAGCAGCCGGGCAGAGTCCAGGACGTCCGCGACCCTCGACTGGGCCGGGTCGAGGTAGCGCACCGCGTTGGTGATCACAGCGAGCATGTCCAGGTCGGCGGCCAGGCCGACGGTGCGGGCGGCGAGGCGCAGGGAGCCCGGGCCGGTGCCGGTGCGGCGGTGGTGGACGGCTTCCAGTCGCAGGTGCGGTCCGAAGGCCTCGCGCCAGGGGGCGAGGAGTTCAGTCGCGGTGTCCGGCCGGCCGGCGGCGAGCGCACGCACCGGCTGGGAGGCGGGGCCGAGCAGCACCGTGAGGCCTTCGGCATGCTCCCGGATCGCCTCCCACGGCACGACCGGCTGGCCGCCGCCGCGCTCGGCCCGGGCGGCCCAGCCGGCGGTGATCAGCACGCACAGGTTCGCCCAGCCGGTCCGGTCCCGGGCCAGCAGCGTGATCCGCGGCGCGGACTCGTCGACGAACGCCCCGCCACGGGCCGGGGTCCGCGGCCGCCGCTCCCCCGCCGGGGAACCGGCGCCGGGCCGGCCCGTTCGACCGGCCGCGGCCGTG
>NZ_JBFBJZ010000149.1:0-6338 GCF_040686255.1 Kitasatospora sp. NPDC085879
GCTCCGGCACATCCTGCCCAACGCGGTCGCCCCGATCATCGTCGTGGCCACCATCGCGCTCGGCACCTACATCGCCCTGGAGGCCACCCTGAGCTACCTCGGCGTCGGCCTCAAACCGCCCACCGTCTCCTGGGGCATCGACATCTCCTCGGCCTCGACGACCTTCCGCAACGCGCCGCACATGCTGCTCTACCCGGCCGGGGCGCTGAGCCTCACCGTCCTCGCGTTCATCATGCTCGGCGACGCCGTCCGCGACGCACTCGACCCGAAGCTGCGCTGAGAGGAATCACGTCCGAGCCGAGGCCCGAGGGCGGGGTGGGCGCGGTCTGTTGTGGTGGGGGTAGCGGCCCAGAGCGGTCGCGGCCGGATGCCCGGCACGAGGGAGTTGGCCCGAACCGATTTTTCGGTTCCGTTGGTGTTTCGACCGCGCAGTCTGTGGAGACGGTCGGTGGGGCCGGCACCGGCCGGGGCGGGTGATGCAGCCCAGTAGCCGGCGCAGTCGTCGACAGTGCCGAACGGCGGACAACCGGCGGTGGGCGCAGGGCGGAGGTCGACGAAGACTTCGCTGAACGGGGCCGCACCAACCCGATGAAGCAGGCCGAACCGGTTACCCCGTAGGCCGGTGCCCTCGCGGGAGGCGCCGCGGCCGCCGCGGGCTCCGGCCGAGCGCATCACGTTCGCCTGGTTCGGATTGGTGGCCAGTGCCTGCCCGTAGTGGGCGTCGAGTTCCCGCGGGCTGAGCCCGGAGCGCTTCTCGCCCTGGGAGGGCCGCTCGCCCCTCAGCTCCTGCGCGGCCGCCAGGGAGGCGCGCCTCCTCGCTCCTACCGGCGCGCCTTCACCAGCACGCTGTAGCGAACCGGGCAGGGCTGCCGACCTCAGGCCGGGTGTCCGGCGTCGATGTCGTCGACGTCGCCGAAGCAGAGCACCGGATCGGCCGCTTCCGGCACCCGGGCGGCGACCGGGGCGAGGAGGAAGCCGGTGTGGTCGCCCCAGTCGGCGTGGTCGAGCACCCGGCCGGCGAACCAGCCGGGGACGCCGGCGAGGACCGGCACACCGTCGGGCCCGGCGAACCAGGCGACCTCGCGGAACTTGTCCACCTCGTCGCCGGTCGCCCCGCCGAACAGCTCCGCCAGCCGGTGGTCGCGCGGCAGGAGGTGGACGGCCAGGACCCTGGCCCGGCAGGCGACCCCGTACGTGTGGTTCGCCTTCGAGAGCCACACGACGAACCGTGGCGGATCGATCGAGCACTGTCCGGCGAAGCCCACCAGGCAGCCCGCCCGCTCGTCCTCCGCCGCGGCAGTGACCACGAACACGGGGTAGTCCAGCAGTGCGACGAACCTCTCGAACGCCTCCACGACCAGGGGTCCTCTCATCAGGCGGCCGGCGGGACCGGCCCGCAGCGGGACGACGGTGCCCGGGTTCCCTGGCCGGGCCGAGCAACTCGCCGGTTTCGACCGGGGCGCACTCCTCGGACCGGTGGAGGCCAGATCCGCAGCCGTTCGCCGGCGTGGTGCGGACGAGCGCGTCGCCCGGTGCCTCGATCCGCGGGTCGTCGACCGCACGGTTCTCCGGAGCCGGGCACCGTTCCGCGACTGCCCGCGGTGCCGGGCGGCAAACCAGTGCGCACCTCGACGTCCGCCGGGGCACCGGTGACCGCCGCGGTGGACGCGGTCGGCGGCAGCTCGTACACCGCGAAGGCGCGCCGGATCACCGGCCGGGCGACGTTGCGTACCGGGACCTCCGCCTGCCGTCATGCCGCGTTCGCAACCCACGTAGGCGTGTCCGTGCGCGGCCAGGTCGGCGCCGCCGGCGTCGATCGCTCGTCCCCACCACGACCGGCTGCGTCACCGCCGGTGCCGCACCGGACAGAACCGCCGCGGCACCGGCAGCGCCCGCGGCCCGCGTCCGCCCGGGCTCGCGAACCCCTCCCGGCCCGCGGTGCCGCGGGCAGTCGGCCCCGGACAACGCACCGCCGCGTCGCCGCGGCAGGATCCGGCTCTGGGCCGCCAACCTGGGGCAGGGTGCATGTGTGGACGAATACGACGTGAACGAGGCGATGCAGCAGGCACTCGACCGACTGACCACGCTCGCGCACATCAGCTCTGCCTTGGCCGGAACTTTGGACGCCCGGGCCGGGCTGGAGCGGGCTTGCCGGATCCTCGCGCAGCGGCTGGGCGACTGGTGCGCGATCGACCTGCTCGCCGACGAAGGGCGCCTGCAGCGGACCTGCGCCGCGCGCCATGGCACCCCGCAGCACGGCGGCCGCGCTGAGCAGCCGGGGACGCCGGAGAGTGCGACCGGTCCGCTCGCCCGGGTGCTGCGCGACGCAGGCCCCTGCTGCTCACCAGCGTCCGTCCGGGCGGGCACCTCACAGGCTTCGGGCGTCGCGCCCGGCTCCCGCCGGACCGCTACGCTGCGAGGCGCACACGGATGCCCAGCGTCCTGTCTCCTCCCCGGCTCAGCCGACTGTTGAGGATCATGAGGCGGCCGAGGATGCCGTACTTGCGGGCGATGAGCGAGCGGTAGCGGGCACCGGTCGCCTCGTCGACGACCTCGGCAGTTGCCGGGACCTGGTCGCCCGTCGGGTTGCCACGCCGGTCGCAGGGGCCGATGAGGATGTCGCTGCGTGCCCGGATCCGCTTGACCTTCCAGGAGTCGGCGGGGGTTCGCATGCCCAGCGTGTCACCGTCACGTACCACCCATACCGGGGTGGCGACCGGGGTGCCGTTCTTGCGATAGCTGGTGACCAGCAGGTACTTGCCGGTGCCGAGCTGCTTCAGCAGCGTGTCGTCCATGATGCTTCTCTCTTCCTTGCTGTCGAGTTCGGCGCACCGACCGGTGGCATCGACCGATGGGGCGGTTTCCGCGTCGACGCCGCCGGGGGCACTCCGGTCGGCCGCCCCCAAGGGCGCGAGGCCCTCCGCCCGCCGGAGTTCCCTGCGCCTACAGGACAGGGCCGGCTCCGAGCGCGGTGGCAGTGACGGTGCTCAGACCTGCTCGGTGGGGCGTACGAGCAGTTCGGCGACGGCCACGTGCCGCGGGCGGGTGACGATGAAGCCGACGCTCTCGGCGACGTCCTGGCTCTGCAGCCGCTCGATGCCCCCCATGACGGCGGCGAGCTGCTGTTGTACGACGTCCGAGTTGTGGCTGCGCAGTTCCGTGTCGACGCTGCCCGGCTCGACCACGGACACGCGAACGTGCTGGCGGGCCAGTTCCTGGCGCAGCGCCTCGCTGAACGCACCGACACCGAACTTGGTGGCGCAGTACACCGCCTGCATGGCGTAGGCGTTGCGCCCGGAGAGCGAGCCGATGTTGACGATGTCGGCGACCTGACGCGGCCCGTCGGCGGCGGCCTGACCAGGTGGGGGACGGCCGCGTGGGAGGTGTACAGCAGGCCCATGAGGTTGATGTCGATCATGCGGCGCCATTCGTTCAGGTCCGCACTGGGGGCGGGCCCGAGCAGCATGAGGCCGGCGTTGTTGACCACGGTGTCCAGACGGCCCAGGCCCTCGACGGCCCGCTCGACCGCTTCCGCGGCGGCCTGGGCGTCGGTGATGTCGGCGGGCACGGCCAGGGCTTTGCCACCGGCACTGTTGATCTGTGTGGCGAGGGCGGCGAGGCGGTCCTCGCGGCGGCCGACGAGGGCCACGGAGGCGCCTTCGCGGGCCAGCTCCAGGGCGGTGGCGCGGCCGATGCCGCTGGATGCCCCGGTGACCAGGGCGACGGTTCCTTCGAGACGACGAGTCATGGTTCGAGCCTTTCGATTGCGATGGAGTACGGCCGCGTCGCACGGGGCGTACTGGACTGAGGGATACGGCCCTGGTCGGTCCAGGGCCGAGTCGAAGGCACAATGAGGACGTGAGCATCAGCAGGCAGCAGACCACCGACACGACGCGTCAGGGGACCAAGGCGGACGGAGGGCTGTCGCCCCGCGAGCGCCTGGTACAGGCCGCTTCGCGGCTGTTCTACTACGAGGGCGTCCGTGCGATCGGCGTGGAGCGGCTGATCGCCGAGGCCGGGGTGACGAAGGCGACCTTCTACCGCCACTTCGCCGCCAAGGACGACCTGGTCGTGGCCTACCTGCTGACCAAGGACGCCTACTACAAAGAGGTGGCCGAACCGCTGGCCGCCGCGTACCCGCCCGCCGAAGCGATCGACCTGATCTTCGAGGCCATCGCCGAGCACGCCCGCGAGCGGGGCTTTCGCGGATCGCCGTTCCTGAACGCGGCCGCCGAGTACCCGGACGCCGACCACCCGGTCCGCCGCCTGGTGACGTCGCACCGCGACTGGATCCGCAGCCTCTTCCAGAACCTGCTCGCCCGCCTCGGCCACACCGCCCCGGAGTCGGCGGCCGGTGCCCTGCTGATGCTGTACGACGGGGCGATGGCGGCCGGCTACCTGGACGATTCGACGGCCGCCCACAAGACGCTGCTGGACGCGGTCCGCCTGATCCGATCCGGTGGCTGACCCCGGCACGGCCGCGCAGAGCATCGGCTCCGTGCGGCCTCGCGGCCGGGCCGGGACTCGGACTGACTTCATGGAATCCTCTGATCGCTCGTCGATGTGCATCGGCGACCCATGGCAGCTCCCCAGGGAGGTGGCCCGGTCGGGACGGCCTTATCAGCAGCCCAACCGGTAGGAAGACCGGTCGTTCTACCGCTCGGTGGTAGCGCCCGTGGCGCCCGTGCGCTAACGGTCGCCCCTTGTGCGGCGGCCCTCACTGACCGCCCTGGCCATCGATCCCCTCAACTCCGGGCACCTGATGTACGGCAGCGGCATCCGGCGCAGCAAGGACGCCGCCACCACCGACAGCGGCGGCACCAGCCACTGGACCTCGGGAGCCCGCGGGCTGGAGAAGACCGCGCTGGCGGACGCGATCGCGCCGCCCGGCGGCGCCACCCTCATCACCTCGATGGGCGACCAAGGCGGTTTCCGGTACGACTCCCTGGCCAAGGTGCCCACCGGGCGGCCGCGCCGACGCCGGGACCGCTGCAGGTGCCCTCGCGGTCCGGGGCGGCTTCGCCCTGACGGGATGAGGGCCGCGTCGATCTCCGGCTCGACGAAAACTGTTGAGGCGCAGGGTGCGAACGGGCGCTACTTCCGCTCCTTCACGGCCTCCAGCCTGGGCGGTTCGTGGACCCCGCAGGCCAGCACCGAAAGCAGCCCCTTCGCGGGCAAGGCCAACAGCGGTGCCACCTGGACCAACGACATCAGCCACGGCGACCTGGTCCGCAACAACCCCGACCAGACCATGACCATCGACCCCTGCAATCTGCAGTTCCTCTACCAGGGCAAGTCCCCCACCGCGAGCGGCCCCTACGACCGACTGCCGTGGCGGCCGGGCGTCCTCACCCTGCAGCGCTGACCCGCCTGATCCACGGGTGATCGCGATCGGGTGCATTCTGCCGGCACGTGGACGAGCGGTCTACGGATTCACGCCCGCTCCACCAGGCGAACAGCCGGCCGTGTGAATAGGGGATGCCGGCGCTCTCCTCGGAGGCGCCGGCATCCCGGTCGGGTCAGCTGGTCACGCGGAAGGTGGCGTCACCGCGTGCGGTCGCGGTGGTGATCGGGTCGAGCCGCAACTCGTACGCGTAGTGCCGGATGTAGTGGTCGGGGTGGTTGTACGACTGGAACGACGACCAGGTCGAGTCGGCCAGCCCGGCGACCTGGCGGAAGGCGGCGTCCTGGGCGAACTGGCTGCTGCCGTCGTTGTAGACGAGCTGGAAGTCGAAGTTGGAGTGCCGCAGGAAGTACCCGGGGAAGTTCACCGACTCGAAGGAGACGGTGCCGGAGCCCGCGAGGCCGGTCCGCAGCCGGAACCGGGAGTCGTCGAGGGGGTTGACGTTCGGGTCGATGCGCACGTCGAAGTTGGTGTGCCGCACGTACCGGTCCTGGAAGTTGAACGACTGGTGCCGCTGGGCGGGGGTGTTGGGCCAGCGGGCGAGCACGCGGCTCTCCTCGGCGGCCGTCAGGTTGAGGATCCAGCCGTGGCGCTTCTTCGTGCCGCCCATGTTGTAGCTTCGCGATGCCTGCTTCTGGTAGGCGGCGGGGTTGGACGGATCGGTCGTCAGGACCGGCATGTAGCCGCCTCCTGAGGCGTACTGGTCGAGGTAGAGGGCCCACTTGTCGGTGCCGTTGAACTTCATCCACATCGGGCCCTCGACCTGGGACCCGGTCAAACCGATGCCGGAGAGGTTGCCGAGGTTGGTCCACGTCCCGAGGATCGAGTTGCTGCCCTCAAGGGTGATCTGTCCGTCACCGGAGGCCCGCACGTAGCGGAAGTTGCCGACGCCCGACGGCACCTCGATGATCTGGGTGTCGATGATGTTCTGGGT
>NZ_JBFBJZ010000150.1:0-6291 GCF_040686255.1 Kitasatospora sp. NPDC085879
AGGCCGAGCTGGTCGACCCGCCGGGCGAGGCCGGCGTGCGAGAAGCCGGACTCCTCGATGAGCGCGGCGAGTTGCGGGTTCTGGGGGCGGTGTGCCCCGCGGCGCGGCCGGTGCGTCGGCCGGGTGGTGGTTCAGCCGGTGTAGTGCGCGGCGTCGTCGCCCTCGACGATGTAGGCGGGCTCGCCGCTGACGCCGACCGGCACGTCGCCGGCGACGGTGACGCGGTGCAGGCGGCGCGGCAGGTCGTCGTAGTCGTCCGGCGCATAGTGCTGGGTGGAGCGGTTGTCGAAGAGCACGACGTCGCCGACCGCCCAGCGCCAGCGGACCACGTTCTCCGGCCGGGTGACGTACGACTGGAGGGTGCGCAGCAGGTCGTGCGAGGCGGCGGTGGGCAGGCCGAGGATGCGCTCGGCGAATCCGCCGATGAACAGGCCGCGTTCGCCGCTCTCGGGGTGGACGCGGACCACCGGGTGGGCGGTGCGGTAGGTGCGGGCGGTGAAGACCCGGCGGCGCTCGGCCTCGGCGTCGTCGAGCTCCTTGCCCTGGGCGTAGTCGTAGTCGTTGGTGTGGACGGCCCACAGCCGGTCGGCGAACTCCCGCAGCTGCTCGGGGAGGTCGCGGTAGGCGGTCTGGGTGTTGGCGATGAGGGTGTTGCCGCCGTAGGGCGGGACGACCAGGCTGCGCAGCGTGGACGCCTTGGGCGGGGTGCGGACGAAGGTGACGTCGGTGTGCCACTGGTTGGCGCGGCCGCCGTCCTCGCTGTCGACGGCGAGGACGTTGGGCTGTCCGTCGAGCGAGGGCACGGTCGGGTGGGCGGTGGTGAGCGGGCCGAAGTTGGCGGCGAAGCGGGTCTGGCCCTCGTCGTCGAGGTGCTGGCCACGGAAGAACAGCGCCTTGTGGGCGACCAGGGCCTCGTTGAGCGCGGTGACGGTCTGCTCGTCGAGCGGCTGGGCGAGGTCGAGGCCGGTGATCTCGGCGCCGATCCGGCCGCCGACCTTGTGGAGCTCGAACGCGGTCATGGGTGTGCTCCTTCTCTGGTGATCCGTCGGGGTTGCGGGGAGTTCAGGAGGTGATGGGTGCGGTCCCGAAGGCGGGGCCGATGGCGAGCTGCGCGCCGGGGGTACGGCCGTGGCCCCAGCCGATGCGGGCCCGGTAGCTGCCGAGGAGGCCGGCGTCGGCGAGTGCGTCCTCGTCGTGCGGGCCGGGCAGTGGCCGGGTGCGCGGGTCGACGTACAGGGCGTCGACGGGGCAGTTGGCCTCGCAGTGGAAGCAGGTCTGGCAGTCGTCCTGCCGGGCGATCACGGGGATGCCGTCCTCGCCGCGGTCGAAGACGTCGGTCGGACAGACCTTGATGCACTTGTCGCAGGCGATGCAGCGGGCGGCGGAGACCAGTTCGATCACGCAGGCTCCTTCACACGGGTTCCTTGAGGGGGCGGGTCCAGACCTCGTCCAGGCCGCCGGTGGCGATCCGGTGGTGCTGGGCCGGGTCCTGGTCGGGGAAGTCGAGTCGACGGGCCATGCCGCGGCTCTCGGTGCGGGCGAGCGCGGAGCGGTACATCCAGCGGGCGTTGGCGGCGAGCGCGGCGGCCTGCCGGGCGCGGACGGTGTCCCGTCCCTCGCCGTGCAGACCGGCCCGCAACTGCCGCCAGGTGTCGTCGAGCACCCGCAGTGAGCCGGTGAGGGTGTCGCCGTGCCGCAGGTAGTTCTTGTCGTACGGCAGCACCTCGCCCTGCACCGCGGCGATCACCTCCCGGTGGTCGGCGCCGCCGCTGCGGCCGGTGGGTCGCAGCCCCGCGCCGCCGGCGGCCCGTACCGGCCTGGTGTGCGCGGCGCGGCCGAGCGCGAGGGCGTACCGGGCGGCGCCGAGGCCCGCCCAGCTGCCGGAGGACATCGCCCAGGCCGCGTTGTGACTGCCACCACCGGTGAAGCCGCCGCAGATCGGCTCCCGGGTGGCGGCGTCGCCGGCGGCGTACAGGCCGGGCACGGTGGTGCGGCAGTCGTCGCCGGCGATCCGGATACCGCCGGTGCCGCGGACGGTGCCCTCGGCGAGCAGGGTGATCGCGAACCGCCGGGTGAACGGGTCGATGCCGAGCCGGTCGAAGGTGAGGAAGAAGTTCGGCTGGGCGAGCCGCATGGCCTGCTGCGCCGCCGGGTCGGCCCGGTCGAGGGTGCAGTACACCTTGGCGGCGAGCAGTTCCCGGGCGATCACCGAGCGGCCGCCCTGGCTGGCTGCGCCCTCCAGTACGCTGCCGTCCTCCCGGTAGAAGGTGGCGAAGGAGTAGAACGCGGTCTTGGTGACGGAGGTGTGCTCGGGCGCGATGCCGTACGCGTTGGAGAACTCCATGCCGGAGAGTTCGGCGCCGACCTCGGCCGCGTAGAGGGCGCCGTCACCGGTGTCGGTGTCGGTGCCCAGCGCGCCGCTGAGGAAGGCGCATCCGCCGGTGGCGAGGACGACCGCGCCGGCCCGCACCCGGTAGGGGTGTCCGGCCTGTCGGCGGTGGCCGGCCGCTCCGGCGACCGATCCGTCGGCGGCGGTGAGGAGTTCGGTGACCGGGCTGTGGTCGAGGATGCGGACCCCGGCCCTGCGCGTCCTGATCCGCATCCGCCGCATGTACTCGGGGCCCTGCAGGCCGTTGCGCGGCTGGCTGCCGTCCGGTGCGGTCGGGAAGGGGTAACCGCCGGTCTCGGCGAGCTCGTTGATGTTGGCGTAGGTCCGGTCGAGGACCCGGCCCATCCAGCCGCGGTCGGCGAGGTGGCCACCCAGCGCCTCGCGGCTCGCCATCGCCGCCTGCCGGGCCGCCGGGTCCGGTTGCACGTACCAGACGCCGGTGCCGCCGGCGGCCGTGGCGCCGCTGGTACCGCAGTGGCCCTTGTCAGCGAGGACGACGTCGGCGCCGGCCCGGGCCGCGTCGAGGGCGGCCCAGGTGGCGGCCGGGCCGCCGCCCACGACCAGGACGTCCGCGGTGAGTTCCTGTATCGGCTCGCCCATGGTCAGTTCCCCACCGCGGCGCGCCAGCGGGTGAAGCGGCGTTCCAGGGCGACCAGCAGCTGGTTGAAGAGCACGCCGATCACGGAGATGGTGACGATGCCCGCGTACATCTGCGGGATGGCGAAGTTGAACTGCGAGGCGTTGATCAGGTAGCCGAGTCCGGCCTTGGCGCCGACCATCTCGGCGGCGACCAGGACGAGGATGGAGACCGCGCCGGCCAGCCGGATCCCGGTGAACACGGTCGGCACGGAGGCCGGCAGGATCACCTTCTGGAAGAGCCGGAACGGCGAGAGGTTCAGTGAGCGGGCGAGCCGCAGCAGGGTCGGGTCGACCGTGCGGACGGCGCTGATGGTGTTCAGCAGCACGGGCCAGATGCACGCGTACAGCACGATGGAGATCTTGGACGTCTCCCCGATGCCGAGGATCAGCACGAACACCGGCAGCAGCGCCAACGCGGCGGTGTTGCGGAAGAGTTCGAGCAGCGGGCTGAGCAGGTTGGCGATCGGCCGGTACCAGCCGATCAGCAGCCCGAGCGGCACCCCGACCGCCACCGAGAGGCCGAAGCCGCTGAGCGAACGGGTCAGGCTGGCCTGGGTGTTGGTGGCGAGCTGGCCGCTGTCCAGCAGGCCGAACCAGGCGTCGACGACCTGGCTGAACGGCGGGAGGAAGGTCGGGTCGACGAGTTCGAGCCGCGGTGCGGCCTCCCAGACCGCCAGCAGTACGGCGATGGCGACGGTCTTGGTGAGCCCGGTCAGCAGCAGGCCGGGGAGCCGCGAGGGGCGGCGCACGGCCTCGGCCGGTCGGGGTGCGGCGGCCGGCGCCGTAGCGGCCGGCGGCCTGGACTTGGTGAGGACGGGCGGGGCGGACGGGCGGACGTCGGTGCTCATGCGGCGCTGACCTCTCTCTCCAACTGCTGGGCGCGGCTGACCTCGTCGTGCAGCAGGCTCCAGATCTCGTGCCGGTAGCGGGTGAACTCCGGGCTGGAGCGCAGGTCCCGGGCGGCACTGCGGTCACCGAGGTCGATCGGGACGACCTGCTTGACCCGGCCCGGGCGGGAGGTGAGCACGGCCACCCGCCCGCCGAGGTAGACCGCCTCCTCGATGCCGTGGGTGATGAACACGACCGTCTTGCCGGTCTGCTGCCAGATCCGCCGCAGCTCGTCCTGCAGCGACTCGCGGGTCTGCGCGTCGAGTGCGGCGAACGGCTCGTCCATCAGCAGCACTTCGGGGTCGTAGGCGAGACTGCGGGCGATCGCCACCCGCTGCTTCATACCGCCGGACAGCTCGTGCGGGTGCCGGTCCTCGAAGCCGGTGAGGCCGACCAGGGCGAGGTACTCCTTGGCGCGGGCGGCGCGTCGGCGTCTCGGCACGCCGATCGACTCCAGGCCGAACTCGACGTTGCCCTGGGCGGTCCGCCACGGCAGCAGCGCGTACTGCTGGAACACCGTGGAGCGGTCCGGCCCCGGCCCGGTCACCGGGCTGCCGTTCAGCAGGATCTCGCCGGAGCTCGGCCGGGTGAGCCCGCCCAGCAGGTCGAGCAGGGTGGACTTGCCGCAGCCGCTCGGCCCGACCAGCACGGCGAACTCACCGGCGGCGATGTCGAGGTCCACCCGGTCCACGGCGGTGAAGTCGCCTCCGCCGCGGACCTTGAACACCTTGCTGACGGAACGGAAGGAGATATCGGCGCTCATCGCTCAGCTCCTGCTCTGAGAGGGGCTCGGGGAGGGGCTCGGGGAGACGGCTGCCGCCGCGGAGGCGGGGTAGCCGTTGAACTCGTTGGTGTAGAGGTCGCCCGGCTTCACCTGGCCTGCCTTGATGTCGCCGTGCTCCACCAGCCAGTCGACCCAGATCTTGAACTCCTCGTCGGTGATCCGGCCACCGGTCTCCGCGACGCCCGCGGACTTCCAGAACTTCAGCGCGGCGGTGTCCTCGTTGCGGCCGCGCTTCTTGACGATCTCGACGCTGCGGGCGATGACCTCCTCCCGCGGCGTGGTCCTGGTCCACTCGATGGCCTTGGCGACACCGGTGACGAAGGTCCGCGCGGTGTTCGGGTTCTGCTTGAGGAAGCGGTTGGTGATCACGTACGTGCCGGCGCTGAACCTGCCGAGCAGGTCGTAGTCGCTGAACAGCGGACGGATGCCGCCCGCGGCCAGCGCCTTGTCCCGCAGGACACCGCCCAGCACGCCGACCTCGATCTGCTTCTGGCGGATGGACTGGTCGGTGTTGACCGGCGGCACCACGATCGGCTCGACCTTGGCGATCTCCGCCGGCGAGAGGCCGTTGCGCTGCAGGTAGATGTCGAGGATCGCCTCGCTGTGGGCGCCCAGCGTGTTCATCCCGATCTTCTTGCCGATCAGGTCGCGGGCCGAGCGGATCGGGCTGTCCTCCAGCACGTAGAAGCCGTTGTACGCGGCCTCGTCGACGCCGTAGTAGCTGATCACCGCCTTCACCGGCGCCCCGGCGGCGATGAGCTTCACGACCGCACCGTTGAAGGCGCCGCCGAAGTCGATCTGGCCGGTCGCCGCGGACTGGATGTCCTGCGGGCCGCTGATGGTGTTACCGACCCATTCGAGCTTCACATCACCGAAGTACCCGAGGTCCTCGGCGAGTTCGGGCAGGGTCACCTGCCCCGCCCAGCCCTGGTATCTCAGCTTCTTGGTCTCGGAGCCGGCGCCGCCGGAGGCGGTGGCCCGGCCGCAGGCAGCGGCGGCGACCCCCACGGCGGCAAGCGCGAGGAACTGGCGACGGGAGGTGGCGGGCATGGCGGAGATCCTTTGCGGAAGAGCGGAACACCGCGCCCCAACCGCGGGCGGCGCCCGGCACCGGCGGAGGCCGGGACGGCGTACGGCAGCCCGTGACGGGAGAACGGCGACGCGGAAGAGCGGGAGTGAACGACCACGGCCGCCACGAATGACCGGGCGGACGGGTGTGAAGAACGAGCTCACGCAGGGCGGTTCGCCACAGGAGCTCGGGTGAGGACAGCGAGGCGGTGCGCCGTCACGGCGCGGTGCGGGGCCGCCTGTCAGTGGCAGGCAGCACAGATGGCGCTCGCGTGACGTCGCAGATCGACGTGCAGGCGGCCTACGAGGCTCTCGGCTTGACTCACGCTCTCAGCGTTCCAGCCGGCCCGATCCCGGGTCAACGAATGTTCCAGCCCTGCAAGAAACCTGTCGTGCCGACGACACACTCGGCCGGCTCCTGCGCCACTGACTGCCCGTGAACGCAAAGAAGCCCCGCCCGGAACCCGGGCGGGGCTTCTTCAGAAGAATTGTTCGGCGGCGTCCTACTCTCCCACAGGGTCCC
>NZ_JBFBJZ010000151.1:0-6263 GCF_040686255.1 Kitasatospora sp. NPDC085879
CCGCCCGGGCCCCCCCCGCGCCCCCCCCCCCGGGGGGCTCGCGGCGGCGGGCCAGTCCTCCCCCCGGCCCCCCCCCCCCCCGGGGGGGCCCCCCCCCCCGGGTCTCTATCGCGTCGGGTTCTCGGACACACCGTCCGGGTGGAAATCGAGGACAACGGCCTCGTCCACATCCTGGTGCTCATCGCCGCCGGAGCCGGACACACCCGCGCATGCCCAGTCCCTGCGCCGAGGCTGAATGCCTGCACCGCCCGACCAACCGACGAAAGTTCTCCTTGCCCTCCGGGTCGTACAGGTCGACACCGGCGGCGAGCATCTCCCGGACGCCCACCGGCCACCGATGCCCACGCTCGGACGTGGCCACGAGCGGCCTCCAGCCCCCGGATCCCCGCCTCGGCGCGCCGCTGGTCTGCGACCGCGTCCATCCCGAAGTCCAGCGCCCGCACGTAGGTGGCCACCCCGCGCCACGCAAGGTCGACGAGTTGCTCGCGCACCCAGGGCTCGCCACGGCTGGCCGCCTACCCCTAGCGCATGCCGTCCCACTCGCACGCGTCAGGTCGGACAGGCCCCGGCCGGTGCCGCCGTGCCGGCCGAGCAGCCGCAGCTGGATGGCTGCGCCGACCCCGTCGGCTCTTCCGCTCGCCCGGCCCGGACAACGTGGACGGCTGGGAGGACCACGACGACTACGACGAAGAGGGTGGCTGGTCGCTGACCGCCCGGACACGGGCCGTGCTGCGCCTCGCGCTGGAGGACCTGGCCGGCACCGCGGCGCAGACGGCGGTACTGGGCGCGGCGAGCGAACACCTGACTGCGAAGGTGGCAGGGCCTGCACCCGCGCCGGTGCGCCGGTCAGCGGTCGTCGCTGGTCGGCCAGTGCCCCGTGGCCTTGCCCACCGCCACTGCACCCGCCCGGTCGAGCGCCGCTTTCACCAGCGCAAACACCGCGCCTTGCAGCGCCGCCGCAAGGAGCACCTCGCGCCAGGTGCGGTCCTCGTCCGTCGCGTTCGGGGCACCCTCGTGCCCGGCCACCTTCCACACGCGCTTGAACACGGCTCCCGCCAGCACACCGCCGAGGGCGCCCACCACCATGCCCACCGGCCGGTAGACGATCTTGGAAACGTTCACGACCCGCTCCTCCTCGTGCTTCCGCGTTCACCCGGCGCCTGTCCACCCGGCCCATCCTCAACCACGACCGCCGCAAGGAATCGTGAGAAATGGGGTCGCGAGCGCTCGGGCCTGCAGCCGACCGAGTGCTCTTGGTGCGGAACGCGACCGGGCCGCCGTCGTAGCCCCGGCAGGCGCATCCCCTACGAGGTCTTGGCGCGCGCGATCCATGGCGCCGTGCAGGTCAGCGGCGAGCAGCCGCCGTACCAGATGGGCGAGTCGGGCGCGACGGTGGTGCAGCGGGTGGGGTCGGTTCACTGGCCTCCGTCCTTCGTTACAGGTCTCCGACGGTTCGGCGGTGGTGGGGCGCGGCGGTTCTCGGCGGCCGCGCATGCCCCCAGGCGGGTCACCGTCTTCTCCCGCCCGCCAGCCGCATGCGTGCCCCGGCCGGCTTCCACCCGTTCGGCCCGGCCCGCCGAGCCCGCCGAGAACCCCCGATGTTTCACGACACGAACCTGGGGCTCGGTGCCCGGAGAAGGCCGCCCGCGAGCGTGCACATCGCCACCTCGCCGACCCGTTCTGCGCCGGCACCTCAACGCTCGCCCGGGGCCCGTGGAGTGGTTTGGCCCAAGCACCCTGCGGCATACGCCCACCTGCAGGCAAGCCCGGCGAATCAGGATGCCGGCGACCCCTCACCGGGCCGCTCCTGCGCACCACTCACCGCGCACCACACTCGGGAGTTCCCGTGATCATCCTCGGCGTCATCCTGCTCGTCATCGGCTTCGTCACCGGGATATCGATCCTGTGGACCATCGGCATCGTTTTGGCCGTCATCGGCCTCATCCTGTGGGTCGCCGGCCTCCTCGGCCACGCCGTCGGCGGCCGCCGCCACTACTACTGACCCCGACCCCGACCCTACGGTCAGCACACGGAGCGGGCGGTGGATCCGGTCACCGCCGGACGGCTTCCGTCTGCCCCACCGCCCCAGCTGGGCACCACGAAACCGACACAGCGTCAGACACGCCGCCGCCCGGGCTTCGGACGAGTGCGTGTGCCCATTGGCGCGCGTCTCCTTCCGGCGGCGGTCCGCCGACGGCCGTTCCGGGAAGACTCCGGGCCCACGGAGCCGGTCGCGGGCAGCCGATAGGCTGCCCCGCATGGGCATGTTCACGGCCATCGAGCAGGCGGTCCTGGAGGCGCAGCTGCAGTTGGAGGACGGCGGGTGGGAGCCGACAGCTGCGGATCTGCTGCTGACCCGGCAGACTGCCGTCGCGCTCGATGGTGCTGTCGGCCCGGCGGACGTGCAGGAGTCGCTGCCGCGGATCGAGCGTCTTGCCGGGCTGCGGGAGGCGCTCGCCGGCCTCGCTCTGGCTGTCGCGCGCATCCACGGCCACCTGGCATGGTTCCTCGCGCAGTGTGCGAGCGAGCTCGCCCCGGTTCTTCACTGGCGTGCCCTGCCCGCGCCCGACGGCCGCGCCTTCGGCGCCGTCCTCCCTACCACGGACCAACTTGCCGACGCCGAGCGGGCGGTGCGGCTGCTGGCCGCGATGCTCGCCCGCACCGGCGGCAGCGGGAAGCCGGACAGCTGACCGGCCATCGGCCTCACCGACCCGGCTGACCGCCACACGGCCCTCGCCTTCGTACGGCGGCCTGCAATCGACCAGGCGGCCACCTGGCACGCCAATGGCGGTCTCGCCCACGCGCCGACCTCGCCACCCGCAACCAGCAGATCGCCCGGCCGCCCGCGGCCTCACCCCGTGGCGCGTCGTGCTCGGCCTCATCGGCGTGACCGCTCACGACCTCCTCTACCTCCTCTACCTCCTCTTCATCGGCGTCATCGTCCTCGTCACCGCCCTCGCCCTCGGAGGCGCACGCCTGCGCAAGACCGGTCACCGCACCGTGCGGTAGCCCCAAATTCCGCAACCGGTCCCAGTCGGGGCCTTGCGCTCTTCGTCAGGGAAGCGCCGGCGGCTTC
This sequence comes from Kitasatospora sp. NPDC085879, assembly GCF_040686255.1. Lineage (NCBI taxonomy): Bacteria > Bacillati > Actinomycetota > Actinomycetes > Kitasatosporales > Streptomycetaceae > Kitasatospora > Kitasatospora sp. NPDC085879. The sequence continues at coordinate 3,077 of NZ_JBFBJZ010000151.1, forward strand.
AACCTGTCGCCGAAGATGCAGCACTACTGTACTCGTGGCGCCGGGCACCGAACCCGACACGCGCGACGGTCGACAGACATAGAACCGCCCCACCAAGGCGCGCCTGGTCGGCGCGTGGCCGGCACCGCGGCGGCACACGCCGGACGGCCCGCGGATGCGGCGGAAGGCCGCGCCGCGCATCGTGGAGGCATGCCGAACAACCACTTCCATGCCAAGCAGTTCAGGCCGAACGTCCGTCTCCTCACCGTAGGCGCTGCCATGGCCGGTGCCGGGGCCTTCGTGGGCGTCGCAGGAGTGGCCCTGGTCGCCACCGCCCTGGCCACTGCCGGACGTCGGATGGTCACCGCCTGGGAAACCCACCCTGCAGAGATGGCCGCCCGCACCGCCCGCCAGGCCGCGTCCGCCTCCAGCGCTGCCCGCGATGCCTGGCGCTCCACCCCTGTCTGAACCGGGACCGACGAACCAGGGCCCGGTGCAGGACCGCACACCGGCGCGGAACCTGGTCCGGGTCCGCCTTCCGGAACACGCCAGGACCGGACGTCGATGGCTGTCGCGAACTCTGACGACCTGCTCGGACCTGTCGAACGGACGGCTTTCTCTGCGGCGCCCGGTACGGACGGCATGACCTGCACTACGGGCTGATCGTCGGCTTCGGCACGGTCCGCGGGCTGCGCGGGGACTGCGGAGAGGTCGGTGGCCGATAGAGGGGCTGGGCGTGGACGGGGTTGTCCGGCACAGGTCGGCCAACGCAGTCCAGGACATGGACCAGACCGCCGTCCTCGATCTCGACCCGGACAGTGAAATCGGCATCCGCGTAAACCGGATGCCCGTGCGGCCCGAATCCGGCCTGCCGCTCCACCACGACAGTGTCCTGCTCCCCGTGGCACCCGGCGGGCCCGGGGAACGTGAGCATCCAGCGGTCGGCGCGGTTCTGCGTCACGGCGATCACGTCCTCTCCACCATGACACGGCCCGGTGTCCGGCCGCAGCCCACGCTGCCGCCCTCCTCGGGCCCGCATGCAACAGGCGCATCCGAGCGGAACACCCGGCTTCTACGCAGCCCCTGTCCGGACAAACCATGGAGCACGGCGGCGGTCAGTAAAAACCGGCTCCGGCCTTCTTCTGACAGTTCAGAGGTCAGGACACGATCCTCCCAGAGACCGGGCACGCCCGATCGGCTTGTGGCACTGCAGGCCGGTTCGCCGACGGGGAGGCTCTGCTCCGGCCGCTGGAACAGCCCGCACCCGGCCGGAGACGGTCCGCATCGCCGGGTGGCGCCGTCCGGTGAGGGTCAGCGGGCGCGGATGACGGTGAGCGGCTCGTTGGGGCAGTCGGCGGTGTCGGCCTCGGCCTGGTCGACCGTGAGGCCCCAGCGGGTCCTGATCGCGGCCGTGGCCGTCGCGAAGCCGGCCAGCATCGCACGGGCGGCGTTCTCTGCGTCCAGGGTGTCGGACTTGCCGTTCATGCGCCGCAGCCGCCGGTCCGGGCGTCCGGCCTCGACCACCTTGTGGCCGGCCCTGCGCAGGAACGAGGTCAGCGTGGCGCCGTAGGAGCCGGTGCCCTCTATCCCGAATGCCAACACGGTGCCGAACGAGGCGGCCCAGTCGGCCAGTTGCTGGAAGCCACCGGTGTCGGTGGGGACGGTCAAGGTGGCCAGGATCCCGCCGATCGCGTCCATCACCGCCGCGACGTGCACGTGCTTGTGCGTGTCGACACCGATCACGACATGCCCGGACCTGGGCTGCTCGCTGTGGTGCACGGTTGGTCCTTCCGGTCGCTAACGTGGGGTTCACGCTGTCGCCGGCCGGACGGACAGGACTGTCACGGGGACGCTTTGGCGAGTCGGCTCCAGGCTCCTGACTGGGTCAGTCATAAGCAAGAGTCAGACCGCCTCAGCCGGGGCTACCCGATCCTTGCGGGATCCGGTGCGAAAAGACTGACAGTCGTAAGCGTCCCCGGCGCTCCCAGCCGACGGCCTGATGCCCTCGATGAGCAGGTGCTCTCCCGCAGTGCCCGTCAGGCCGTGTCCGCATCCAGAGCTGCCCGCGATGCCTGGCGCTCCAACGCCTCCTGAACCAGCGCTCCCGCCGGCTGCCGAACCCTCGCGTGGACCGCCCCCGCGGTCCAGAAGTGGATCGTCCCGAAGCGAACCTCGAAGAGAGTGCGGCAAAAGATGTCGGCCCTCGTGCCTGGGGCACAGGGCGGTCGCGCAGGCTACGGCCCGGCTCACGGCAGTGGTACGGCGTGCAGGCAGGTGTGCTGGCCCGCGGCCCGTCGCGGTGGACACCGGGCGGGCCACGTCGCCGGTGATCGCGACCCGGAAGGCGCCGGCCTCGTCCTGGTAGATCGGTGTGCCGTCGGCCGTCACCTCGCCGGTGGCGTGGACGATGACGACCTCGGGCGGGCCGTGCCGGCCGGGCGGCGGCCCGGGCATGGTCACCGCGTAGCGTGAGGGCCTGTCCATGGCCGGCTCACCCGCCCGCGCCGGCCGCGGGGCGGCACGGACGCTTCCGAACAGGGCGAGGACCTCGTTGACGCCGGTTATCTTCAGCAGGCGCCTGGCCTGTGCCGGCAGCGCGGCCAGAGTCAGCTCCACCCCGGCCGCCTCGGCGGTGCCTCGGATCCCGAGCAACGCGTTCACGGCGGTGGAATCGCAGAACGCCGGGGCCGCCATGTGGACGACCAGCCGCGTGGGGCGATCGGCCACCGTGCGTGCGAGTGGGTGCGTGCTCCAGCGCCCGGCGCTGGTCCTGGTCGACCTCGCCTGCGAGGTGGAGGAGCTGGGCGCTCCCGCCGGTTCTCGTGGTCGTAATCCGCAGTGGCAATCCGGTGGGGACGGTGTTCTCGGCTCGCACGCCGTGTCCGGCAGACATGGGCAGCCCCTTCTGGTGATGAGCCTGCTCTGGCCGGGCGGTTTCGTCCAGGGCACCGCGTTGACGGAACGGACACGGAGCGCGCGACGGAGCCTGCTGGAATCTGTCCATAGGCTCCGCCCGCGGCTGCAGGGGAGGTTGCCGGTCCGGTCAGGTGTCCGTGGTGGGCTCCTGGTCGTGCTGGGAGCGGCGGAGTTGTTCGTTGAGGCGTAGGGCTTCCTCGAGTTGGTCTTCGAGGATGACGATGCGGCAGGCGGCTTCGATGGGGGTGCCCTGGTCGACGAGGTCGCGGGCGCGCATGGCGATGCGTAGTTG
>NZ_JBFBJZ010000152.1:0-6142 GCF_040686255.1 Kitasatospora sp. NPDC085879
AACCGCCCTTTCCCCCCAAAGAGCGCCGGCTTCCCCCGCCCCTCCGGGCGGGCGGGCCCCGGACGGGGCCCGCCCGCCGTGTTTTCGGCACCGGAGCGTCAGACCGCGGCGCCCGCGGACCGGTCAAGCGGCTCCGTACCGGCAGCGAGCGGCGCGGTGAGGAAGCCGAGGGCGTTGTCGAGCACCGAGGGTTCGGTGAGCACCCGGCGGTGGCCGAGTCCGCGGGTGGCGAGCAGCCGGACCCGCTCCCCGTGGGCGGCCCGCAGCCGGTCGGCCTGGCCGAACGGCACCACGGGGTCGTCCTCGTCGTGCACCAGCAGGGTGGGCGGAACGGCCCCGGGCGGCCGTCCGGCGACGTCGAAGCGCTCCCAGTCCGCCGCGGCCCCGGGGAAGAGCACCTTCTCCATCCGGCGGGCGACCTGCCGTGCGACCCGCTCGGAGAGCCGCAGCTGCGCGCGGAAGCCCGCGATCAGGAAGCGGAGGTCGGTGACCCCGGCGATCGCCACCAGCCGGCCGGCCCGCAGGCCCTCGGCCAGGGCGGCGAAGGCGCAGGCCACTCCGAAGGAGTGCGCGACGACCGCCTCGTAGGGGCCGTCCTGCTCGTGCAGCCGGCCGATGATCTCGCGGAACTCCAGGATCGTGGTGGTCGAGCCGGCCGAGTCGCCGTGACCCGGCGCGTCGAAGGCGACCGGGCTCATCCCCGCCGCCAGCAGCCGGGCGACCAGCGGTGCGAAGCGCGACGCCCGGGACTGCCAGCCGTGCACCAGCAGGACGGGCCGGCGGCCGTCGCCCCAGCGGTAGACGGCGACGCGCTTGCCGGCCACGGTGAGGTGCGAGATCCGTGCGCGGTCGTGCACCTCGCGCTCGGCGGGGCGGACGCGGCTGCGCCCGGCGGGTCGGCAGAAGATCCCGAAGGCGGCCCGGCCGGCCAGGTCCGGGGAGATCAGCGCGGCCGCGTTGAGCGCGGCGCCGACGAGGGTCTTGGTGCGGTCCATGGAGTCTCCCCGGTGGAGGTGCGGGGTGGGTGGAGCCTGACGGATCCAGATATTAGCACGACCGTTCGTGCAGTTTTAGCGCCAGTTCTCCGGGCCGCAGGCAGGACGGAACGCGTCGCGGAGTGGTCAGGCCACGTGCTCGGGGGCGGTCGCCGCACCGCGCAGCGCCGCCCGGATGCCCGCCGCCGCCAGGTCGTAGCGGCTGTCCTCGCCGTACAGCAGCGACTGGGCGTTCGCCGTCTCCAGCAGGCTGACCAGCGTGAAGACCAGCAGCTCCAGGTCGGTGTCGGCCTTGAGCCCGCCGGCCTCGCGGGCCGCCCGCGCCAGCTCGGTCAGGTGCTCCTCCCACTCGCGGGCCACTGCCGCGAGGGCGTCCCGGACGGGTCCGGGACGGGCGTCGAACTCGGCCGACACGGCGTAGAAGAAGCAGCCGCCCGGGAAGACCCGGCGCCGTGAGTACGCCAGCCAGGAGTCGCAGAGCGCCCGCAGCCGGCCCAGCCCGGGCTCCATGTCCGCGACCGGGGCGATCACGGCGTCCTGGAAGATCCGCCGGGCCGCCCGCACGGCGGCCAGCTGCAGCTCCTCCTTGGAGCCGAAGCTGGCGAACACCCCGCTCTTGCTCAGTCCGAGGTCGGTGGCCAGCCGGCCGATCGACAGTGCCTCCAGGCCCTCGACGGAGGCGACCTCCACGGCGCGCCCCAGCACCGCGCGGCGGGTCTCGTTGCCCCGCTGCACCCGCCCGTCCGTGGTCGGCGTCTCCACCGTGCTCCTCCGCCGCAGCCGTCGCCGTCGGCGGCCAGCCTACGCCGCGAGCCGGGCCTCGATCACGGCCGCGGCGGCCAGCAGCCGCTCGTCGCCGCCCTCCGCGCCCACGCACTGCAGGCCGAGCGGCAGCCCGCCGAGCGCGCCGGCCGGAAGCGAGACGGCGGGCAGTCCGGCCTGGCTCCAGGGCAGCGACATCACCGCACTGCCGGTGGAGTCCAGGCCGAGCGGCGCCGGGCCGGTGGCGGCCGGGGTCACCCACAGGTCCACGCCCTGCTCGGCCGTCACGGCGGCCACCCGGCGCCGGAAGTCGTCGCGGGCCGCCAGCGCGGCCCGGTGGTCGGCCCGGTCGATCTCCCGGCCGTGCCGGATCGCGGCCACCGTCTCCGGCCGGTACAGGCTGCCGAAGCGGGTGAAGAGGTCGCGGTGCACCTGCGCCAGCTCGTACCGGATCACCGTGCGCAGGTGGTGCTTGACGGCGTCGAAGTCGCCGAGCACGTCCACCCGGCGGACCGGCAGGCCGAGCCCCCGGACGGTGCGCTCGAACGCGGCCAGCGCCTCCGGGTCCACCTCGTCGAGGTAGCCGCCGACCGGTACACCGAGGACCGGCTCCGCCGGTGGCGCCCCGCCGGGCTCCGCCCAGGAGTCGCACAGCAGCGGTGCGGCCAGCCGCACACCGGCCAGGTCGGTCGCGTAGCAGCCCATGGTGTCCAGCGTGGGCGCGTGCGGGATCACCCCGTCCACCGGCATCCGCCCGTACGTCGGGCGGAAGCCCACCACGCCGCAGTACGCCGCCGGTCGGATCATCGACCCGACCGTCTGGGTGCCGATCGCCAGCGGCACCAGCCCGGCCGCGACCGCCGCCGCCGAACCGCTGCTCGACCCGCCCGGGGTGTGGCCCAGGTCGTGCGGATTGCGGGTCGGGCCCGGGGCGAGGACGGCGAACTCGGCCGTCACCGTCTTGCCCGCGATCAGCGCCCCGGCCGCCTTCAGCCGTCCGACCAGGGAGGCCTCCGGACCGGCCAGCACTCCCGGGGGCAGGGCCGAACCGGCGTGCGTGGGCAGGCCGTCGACGTGCACCACGTCCTTCACCCCGACGGCCACCCCGTACAGCGGCGGCCGCGCAGCCGGATCGGGGTACCGCGCCTCCAGCTCCTTCGCCGCGGCGGCCAGGCGGTCGTGCCGGCCCGGCTCCGGGACGAAGGCGCGCAGCGCCGGATCGATCCGGTCGATGCGGGTGCACAGCCGCTCGACGTGCTCGGTGAGCGGCGGATCGCCGGCCCGCAGGCGGGCGGCGGCGGGGACCAGAGGCGTCATCGGCTCCATGGCGCCCACGCTACGGGTCCGCCGCACCCCGCAGGGGCGATCCGGATCACTCGTGCTCGGCGGGCATGTACGGCGTCTCGCGCAGGAAGAGCGCCCCGCAGGTGTGGCAGTTGAGGTCCGGTGAACGGGACCACAGCTCCGGGTCCTGGACGGTCGCGGTGGCGTCCAGCTCCCGTCCGCACAGGGCGGTCATGGAGCCGTCGTGGGCGATGTGCCAGGTCTTCACCCCGTCGGACGGGCCGGTCGGGCCGTACTCGGCGCGCATCTCATACCTCATGCCGCCATGCTGCGCCGGGGCGGGGCGACCGGCAATCCGGAACGGCGGGGGCCGGCCGGGTGCAGTCAGGAGGCGGCGCGCAGGAGGGCGTCGTCCTGCCACTTGAGGATCTTGTCGAAGCTGACGATCGCGCCGCGGAGGGGGTGGTTGCGGAGCTGGACGTGGTCGGTGAGGGCGTGGATCAGGAAGAGGCCGCGGCCGGACTCGGCGGAGAGGTCGGGGAGGACGTCCGGGTCGGGGGTGCGGGCCGGGGCGGGGCGGCCGGCGGGGAGGACGTGCATGTCGTACGGGGCGGGGCGGTCGGTGCGGCGGGGGCGGTGCCCGGCGAGCGCTGAGGGGCCGAGGGTGGCGCGGCCGCGGCGGGTGCGGCGGCGGCGGCCGGCCGGCCGGGGCGCGGGGGCGGCCTGGACGCGGTGCCCGGCGGCGGGGAGGACGCCCGGGACCGCGGGGGCGATCGGCGGCAGGCCGGGGCCCGAGTCGACGACCTCGATCCGCAGCCGGTCGCCGGCGATGGAGGCGGTGACCTGGAAGCCGTCGTCGGGGCGGCCGGTGGCGGCGTGCTCGACGGCGTTGGCACAGGCCTCGGTCAGGGCGACGCCGAGGTCGTAGGCGATCTGCGGGTCGACACCGGCCGTGTCCATGGCACCGAGCAGGATGCGGCGGGCGAGCGGCACACTGGCCGGGTCGCGCTTGAGGTGCAGAGTCCACCAGATGTCCACGGGAGGTCCCTCCTGGCTGCGGCTCCACATACACCTAGGTATCTCCGAGGGTTTCGACGGTGAACCGTCGGCTCAGGCCGGGACCGCTCGTTCGGCGGATGGACTGATGCGGAACAGTGTGCCGCGCGGCGCGCGGTTCGGCCCGCACGCCGGGCCGAAAGGGTCATTCGGCGTATTTCCCACCCTGCCCGTGGGGGCGGTGTGAGCGGTGAGATGATGGCCCGGCCATGACTGCCCACCCCGTCGCCCCGTTCGCAGGCGCCGCCGCACCCTCCGACGGGGTGCCGGCCGCGGCCTGGGACCTGCGGGTGGCTCGCGCGGTACCGTTCGCGCTGGTGTGCACGCTGGTCGCGGCCGCCGGGCACGCGGCGGTGGGCGGCGGGGACGTCGCACCCTCCGCGCTGGCGGCCGGTTTCGCCGCGGTGGTGCTGCTGGCGGCGGCGCTCGGCGGGCGGGAGCGCTCGCTGACCGCGATCGTCGGGGCCCTCGGCGTCGGCCAGCTGGGCCTGCACCTGCTCTTCCACACGCTGACCCCGGCCCGCGCCCACCACATGGCGGGCATGACGATGCCGGAGGCCGCCGGGCGGCTGCTCTGCGACGACGTCCCCGGCAACGGCGTGACGCACCTGCCCCCGGGGACGTCCGCGGAGCAGGTGATCAGCGACGCCGGCCTGGACCCGCACGCGTACGCCGCCGCGGGTGCCGGGCACGCCGCCTCGGGCCTGTTCGGGACGAGCCCGGCGATGCTGCTGGGCCACCTGGCGGCGGCGGTCGTGGCCGGCTGGTGGCTGCGGCGCGGCGAGGCCGCGCTGTGGCGTCTGCTGAAGCTCACCGCGGCGGCGGCCCGGGAGTGGGCACTGCCGCTGAACCGCGCGGTGGCGATGCTCGCCGCCGCACTGCTGGGTGTGCCCACGGCCGCTCCGGCCGTGCCCCGCCGGCGTGCGGAGGACGTGCCGCTGCCGGGGGCGGTGGCCCTGGTGCACAGCCTCGTCCGGCGCGGACCGCCGGTGGCGGCGTTCGCGCGCTGACGGGCCCGACCTGGCTCGTGGCGCGCGCTGCCGGCCGTTACCGCACCGATGCGGGCGGCCCGTACCAGCCCCACCACCAGCCCGGCGCACGTTCCTCGCGGCCTGTCTCCGCCGTGCGCCCCGCTCCCCAGGGAGAGCCCATCATGCGTACCACTCCTGCCCGCCGGACAGCCCTCGCCGCCGTCGTCGCCGGTGCCGCCGTTCTCGCGCTGGCCGGACCGGCCGCCGCCCACGTGACCGTCCAGCCGGGCAGCGTCCCGCAGGGCGGCTACACCGCCGTGGCGTTCCGGGTGCCGGACGAGAGCGACACCGCCTCCACCGTGAAGCTGGAGGTCAGCCTGCCGATGGACCACCCGATGGCGTCGGTGCGCATCCAGCCGCTGCCGGGCTGGACGGCCGTCCTGGAGAAGTCGAAGCTCGACAAGCCGCTGAGCTCGCACGGAAAGGACATCACCGAGGCCGTCTCCAAGATCACGTGGACTGCGGACGCCGGCACCAAGATCGCTCCCGGCCAGTTCCAGGAGTTCCGGGTCTCGCTCGGCGCCCTGCCGACCGACACCGACAAGCTGACCTTCAAGGCGCTGCAGACCTACGACAACGGCGACGTCGTCCGCTGGATCGAGGAGTCCAAGGAGGGCCAGCCCGAGCCCGCCAAGCCCGCGCCGGTGCTGACCCTCACCAAGGCCGCCGCCGGCGCCTCGGCCGCGCCGGCCGCCGACCACCACGCCTCCCAGGACGCCTCGGGTGACATGGCCGCCGCGAAGTCCTCCGACTCCACCGCCCGCACCCTCGGTGTGGTCGGCATCGTCGTCGGCGTGATCGGCGCCGCGCTCGGTGTGGCCGGCCTGCGACGCAAGAACGGCCCCGCCTCCTGACCCGGCGCCCGGCGGGCCGCACCCCTCGCGGTGGGGGCCGCCCGGGCGCCCCGCCCCCCCCCCCGGGGGGGCCCCCCCCCCCGGCCCCCCCCCCCCCCCCCCGCGCCCCGGGGGGGGGGGGCGCCCCCCGGGGCGGGGGCGGCGCCGGCGGCCCCCCCCC
>NZ_JBFBJZ010000153.1:0-6053 GCF_040686255.1 Kitasatospora sp. NPDC085879
TCCCCACCACCGACAACGACTGAGCACGAGCACCGACGACGCGAGGGTCAGAACTCAACCGCCCAAACTGGGTCACGGTTCAGCCGCCGCCGACAATTCTTCTCCAAAGCCGGAGCTGGAGTCGGCACCAGTGGCCGGTCCGAAGCGCAGGTGAAAGCTGCAGGCTGAGCCTCCCGGGACATGGACACCTGAGCTTCGTGCGGTGAGCGTGATCTCACGGGATGCCGTAGTCCGCTTTTCGAACTCGATCGGGCCGAGACGGCCGAGACAGCCATGCCGGTGTCGACCCTCAGCTGGGCGAGCTGGCCGGCTCCTTGCCGCTGTCCCAGGTCAACGAGCCTCGTAGTTGCCCGGGAACGTGGCCATCCGGGCGGTGAGGGCCTTTCTCATTGCTTCGGCGCCACCGCCCACCATTGTGGGGCCGTTCCTCCACTCGGTCCGACACTGTGGAGTTCCCTCGGAACGGCGACAGCTGCCGTTGGGATGCCACCCTGCACGACCCCGTCACCCGCGTGCGCCTGCAAGGCATCGGACGCGTCAAGGTGCACCGGCACCGGCCCGTGGCCGGGAAGGTCAAAATGATCTCGGTGAAGCGCGAGGGACGACGCTGGTACATCGTTCTCACGGTTAGCCGGGTCCGGTCCGAGCTACTTCCGGAGGCGGGCGGCGCAGTCGGTGTCGACATGGGCATCGCCAGCTTCCTCGCCGACTCCACCAGTGGGTTCGTGTCCAACCTCCCCGCCACGGAAGGCCAGCGCGAAGCCGGAAGCCAAGCAGCGGACGCTCTCCCGGTACAAACGCGGTTCGAAGCGCCGCCGACGGCTCGACCACACCCACAGGACCACCCTCAGTCTGGTCCGCGATCACAGCTTCATCGCGTACGAGACCTCAGGAGCCGCAACATGCGCTGGGCTCCTGCCCCAAGCCTGACCGCGCTGGCCAGTGCATTCCTGCCCAACAGGCCGCGGCGAAGTTCGGGTTGAACCGTCCGATTGCCGATGCCGGATGGGGGTGTTCCTGACGATCCTCATCGCCGGGGCAGAATGCGCCGGCCGGGAGGCGCTGGCCGTGGACCACCACATCATCTTCCAGAGGTGCCCCGCGCGTGGGCACACCGCCCAGGAGAACCGGCCCTTACGGGCCGCTTTCCGCTGCATCGGCTGCGGTCACACCGCGCACGCTGACATGGTGGGCGCCGTCATGTTCTACGAACTGGGCTGGCCGTCGCGAAGCCTCGGCCGACATAGCGAGAAGCCCCCACGTTCACGCGGGGGAGAAGCCACTGCGGCGTTGTGGGACCGGGCACCAGCGTTCCGGCCGGAGCCTGGGATCCCACTGTCGAGCCGGTCCTGCACGTACTCCCGTAGCCGCTCGCCATCGGCCAGCTTCGCCCGCTTCGGACGACGAACGGCGACCTCCGCCCCTCACTGGGCGATCAAGGTGCGATAGTCGACCGCTTGCATCGCATGGCCGGGTTGTGCCGCAACTTACCGGAGATCGTCGACGGCGACCGCCCCCAGTTCGGCGAGCGATCTCCCGTCACGTTCCCGGAACCACCGCGCGCCGAAGAGCCCGGACGCCCTGCAGCCAGGATGGCATCCTCGCTCGTGAGTCCCTCGACGGCCCTGCAACCAGTACGCGCGCTCTACATCCTGATGAACCGGGGCCGGCCCGTTACCGCATCGCTGGACGCCTCGCAGGCCGATCCGCCCGGCGCCGCCACAATCGGGAGGTTTGCACCGACCAGTTGAATTCATCAAGCAAACCAGTCGCCAATTCGGTGATCTTGCAGGTGAGTTCGGCGACGGGCTGTCAGCCGGACGGGCTGGCCAGTGCTGGGACAATGCGCTCGCCGAGTCGTTCTTTGCCGCACCGAAGCAGGAGTTGCTCGGTGAGCGGCGGTGGACTGTCCAGGCAGTAGCCTGCATCGCGATCTTCGAGCGGATCGAGAGCCGCCACAACACCCGGGCTGCACACCAGCCTCGGGTTACCGCAGTCCCGCCAAGTGCGAAGACGTACTCGCGCCTGACCGTCACACCGATGTGTCCGTCAAAGCGGAGCATGCTCAAGAACGAACATTGACACCTGACGCGCGCAGCTGACGCCCGCACCAGGTGTCAATGCACAGGCATCACTCGATGGGCCACGGCCTCTCGAGCATGCCGGCCCGAGCTACTTGCTCACCTGGATGCTGGGGAAGTAATACCGGTACGTCGCCTGGCCCCAGCCCCAGTCGGCTGCTCCGGCGCCGACCACGGCGACGAGTCCGGCGATGATGAGGGCGGCGCGGAGACGACGGGGCTTCTTGCGGTCCCGCGCACTGGTGGTGTCGGCCATATTTCCTCGCTTTCATTATCATGCTGCGGAGCGCGCGCAGGGCGCGCCGGGAATTCCCCGGCCATGGGGAAACGCCCTTGGAGGGCGTGACGCTAGCAAGCGCGCCCGATCGCCGCGAAGACCCAGAACCTGTTGTTGGACCGCAGGGCCCAGTGGGATCCGCCAGAAATGGTCGGCTCCCGGTCGACCGTTCTGGGTCTGGCGCATTCGGTGCGCCGGTCGGCTGCCGCGGATTCCGTGCCGCGCACCCATGGCCGTGCGGGACTCCGACCCAACCGCGCAACGGGCAGGATGTATTGAATCGGCGCTGGTCAAAGGGCTGTCTGCCGCCCCGCCCTGGGGTGCAGCGGGTCCTATGCGTCCGCGGCTGCGGCGCGGCCATGCCCGGCGGTCGGGTGCGCGTTCAGGTTATCCCGGACCGGAGCAGTCGAGGATCCGGGCTCTGGGCTGGATGCGCGCGGATGGCGAGGTCGCGGCAGTCAGTCCGGGCGAAGGTCTCGCGGGCTCCTTCGAACGGAGGTGGAAGCGGGGCCGGCAGGTCGTCCTGCTCCTCCCGTCGGTCTGGTGGCAGCGCGGTGCGGCCGCCGAGATCCGGCGGCGGGAGTGCCCCCGGACCCGGACGACGGGCGTGTGCCCGCGCCGACCCAAGCACGGGCCCACGGCCAGATTCCCCCGCAAGCGGGGCACCCCCGCCTGCTTCCACAGGCCCACTGCGCACTCGTCCCGCCCGAGCGCCCTGCGGGTCGGGGTCCGCCAGGACCAGCAGGGCGCTCAGCGGGCGCCACGTTGCCGCGGCCGACAGCCGCCCCGAAACCGGCGGCCGCCTGGACCCGCACCGAGATCCACCACTACTCCTCGGAACCCGTGCGCACGGCCGGCCCGCGAGTCAACTCCACCTCGAGCGCCGCGAACTGGGCCGCCGGTAGCTTCCCGTGCGCCCGCCCGACCCGTCGAGTACAGAACCCGAAGGTTACCCTCCCGCCAGGCCTGCAGGGCCGGGACGATCACCGCAGTCTCCTCGCCCGCCCCGAACCGGGCACCGGCCGCCAGAAGCACCCCTTCACGAACCGCCCGCCGCTCAACGGTTAGGACCCCACCCCCACACACGTACCACCGGCGTGCCGCAGGATCCCCACCTGCCACCGCCGGACAGCACGACGAAAACCCCAACAGCTTCTCTGTAGCCTCGTCGCCCGGGGACAGGTACAGCACCACAGCAGGTAGACGGCCAGGTGTGTGGGGGAAGCCCGCGCGCTTGTTCCGGCAGCCGTGTGCCTCGATCGCTTCGTCCAGCGCACCCCTCGGGATCAGCGAGGTCATGGCCCCAGATCTGTCAGGCGGCCGAAGCCGCCGGTCCCAGAGTCCCGCACGATATCTATCGGGCCTGTCAACTCGGCTCTGCAAACGAGGCATTGGCAGGACGTCAAGTCGAGTACCCATGACGCCGACCCCGGCTTTGAGTGGAGATGGATGGTCCCGAACTTCTTCGAATGGGTCCTGGGGCTCACGAAAGCCCTGTCGTTTGTCTGCTTAATTCCATGCATCCCCAGCAGGCGTATCCGTACGCAACAGATCTCTCGAGCTCGGGTGCCTCGAGCTCGCCAACCCCAGGGAGACGTCCGATGAGTCTGTCACGGCGTGAATTTCTCGGTATAGGTGCGACGGCATCCGCGGCCGCGCTGCTCGGCAATGTCGGCTCGGCGTGGGGCGCGGTGGCGTCCCCGAGCGCCGGCACGGCAGTCGGCGGGCCTCTCGCAGGCTGCTCGACCTCCGGTCTGTACAACGACCTGCAGACCATGGTCTCCTTCGGACCACGGCTTACCGGTAACCCGGCGCATACCGCGTACATCAACTGGTTGGCGGATGGCCTGACCTCGGTGGGGCTGAACGTTCAGCGCACGACGCAAGCCTTCACCCGCTGGCAGCCCGGGACAACCGGTCTGCGGATCAACAGCGGGCCGTCCTCCGGTCCGGTGAACGTTGCCGCTCCCTATCCCTACTGCGGGATTACACCCAGCGGTGGTGTGACGGGGCCTCTGGTCTACGTCAATCAGGGGACGGCTCAGGACCTTGCCAATGTGAACTTGCAAGGTGCCATCGCGGTGTTCGACATCGGGCCCCTTACCGAGGTACCTCTCGGCGGCTTCGACCCCCTCAAGGTCAGCGCGTACGACCCGGACGGCACGCTCAACGCGAACGAGCCCATCAGCCTGGCGTACTACCCCACGACGCCGTTCCCCCTGCTGGATGCCGTCCAGCAGGCGGGGGCCGTCGGCGCGATCGTCATGATCGATTCCGCTCCGGGCTATGTCGCCAACCAGTGGACCCCGTACGACATTCCGATGCAGGGCATCCCGGCGGTCCTGCTGGACCGTGTCGCCTCGGGCGTCGTCCGTCCCCAGGCCCAGGCCGGCGGAGTCAGCTCCACCCTCACCATGGCCGCACAGCTCATCCCCAGCACCACCGACATGCTCGTCTCGGTGATTCCGGGTGCGAGTGACGAGATCGTCGTTCTCAACACTCACACCGACGGCCAGAACGCCATCGAGGAGAACGGCTCGGTTGTCCTGCGGGGAATCGCCCGCGCCCTGGCGGCGATCCCGCGAAACAAGCTTCCGCGGACCTATGTCATCGTCTTCTCCACGGCACACTTCCTCACGGACGGCGGCGGCCTGAAGAGCACCCAGCTGTTCATCGACAGCTACCCCGACCTGATGGCCAAGACGGTTGCCAGCTTCTGCATCGAGCACATCGGCGCACGACAGTGGGTGCAGTCCGGCAACGACTACGTTTCGACGGGTCTGACCGAACCCCACTTCCACGTCACCTCGCCCATCGCGTCCCTGCAGACTCTGTGCGCCAACGCTTCCACGGCTGCCGACTTCCGCCGCACCGAGGTCCTCAACCCCCTCCCCGGCGGTGGTCCCAACGGCAACCTGGTGGGTGAGGGCGACTGGATGTACCAGGCGGGCATCCCCACGATCCAGACCATCTCCGGCCCCCACCGTCTCCTGCAGATCGATCAGGGTTCCGTCCTCACCAACGAAATTGACGGGACGCAGTGGCAGCGTGGCGTCAACTTCGCCTTCCGCGTGGCCGGCGGCCTATCCCTGATCCCCGCCAGCCAGCTGTAAGAAGCCATCCCTGTGCCGGCCAACGGAGTTGCGTCTTGACCGCGACGCGGACGGCTTCGTCATCGATCTGTTGCCAGGGCGGGAGAGATTCGTCCTGACAACAGATCGATGATGGCATGGTGATCCCAAAGCATCTGGAGAGTGGAACTGCTGTGGTTTTTCTCATGCTGTCGGGTGGTGGCAGGTAGGGATCCCCGCGGTATGCGCGGGTGGGGGCCTTGCCGCTGAACGGCGGGCGTTTCGCGAATGGGTGCTTCTGGCGGCCGGTGCCCGGTTCGGAGCGGGCGAGGAGACCTGGCGGGAGGGTGGCATTCAGGCTCTGCAGCCGCGGGTCCGGCGGGCCTGGGGCAGGTCGGTCTTCGGATTCTGTGATCGGGCAGTTCGTGGCGTTGGAGGTGGAGTCGGCTCGCGGGCCGGCCGTGCGCACGGCTGTCGAGGATCAGCGGTGGAGGTCCAGGCGGTGGTCGGCCGCCGGTTGCGGCGGTGCGGCGAATGCTGAGACCCCCTGCTGGTCCTGGTGGGCCCCGGCCCGCCGTTCAGCGGCAAGGCCCCCACCCGCGCATACCGCGGGGATCCCTACCT
>NZ_JBFBJZ010000154.1:0-5837 GCF_040686255.1 Kitasatospora sp. NPDC085879
TCAAATCCCTCGCCGACTATCTCACCAAGATCAACCCGACAGGCCCGGCATCAGAGCAAAACTCACCCTCGTGATTTGCGGCGCAAGACACTAGTGCCGCATCAGGCCAACGTTCGCCCTGTTGACCACGTCACGGAGGCGTTCGTCGCCGGCGTGCTTGTTTCGCCAGATGATGTAGCGGCGGATCATGCTGCCCTGCTCCTTGTGGCTGGCGTGATCGGTGCCGTCGAGGGCGAAGTAGCGCAGGGCGGTGAACTGGGCCTCGATCCGGTTCAGCCACGAGCTGTTGGTCGGGGTGTCGGCGATCTCCACGTTGTTCGCCGCCGCCCACGTCCCGACCCGCTGGCATCGCTTCGTCGTCAGGTGCGGCGAGTAGTTGTCGCAGACGATCGCGATGCGCACATCCGCCGGATGCAGTGAGCGCAGGTAGCGGCAGAACTCCAGAAATTTGGAGCGGTTCTTCGTCTTCTTGATGTGCCCGTAGAGCTGGTCCTTGGCGAGGTCGTAGGCGGCGAACAGATGCCGGACCCCGTGTGGGCGGGTGTAGGTCGCCCGGCGGCGGGGCCTCGGCTCGCGGTCGGGGTCCTTGTGCCGGCCGCCGCGCTCGGCCCACTGCTTCCCGGGGTGGGGCTGGAGGTTGAGCGGCCCGAACTCGTCCATGCAGAAGACGACTTCGGGCTCGCCTTCCTCGGGTATGACCTCGCCGTCGGCGATCGCGTAGAGGTGCTCGACCCTCGCCTTCTTGGCCGCGTAGTCGGGATCGCGGGAAGCCTTCCAGGTCTTCACGCGTTGAAAGGAGACGCCTTCCTCGCGGAGCAGGATGCGAAGGCCCTCGTGGCTGATGTCGTCGACCACCCCCTCGGCGACCAGGAAGTCGGCCAGCTTGGTCAGCTCCAGGTCGAGAACGGCAGGCCGTGCTCGGCCGGCTTGGACTTGGCGATCTTCTTGATCTCCCGGCGTTCGGGCAGGGTGAAGGTCCTGGGCCGTCCGCCCCGGTACTTCGGGTAGAGCGAGTCGAAGCCGTCGTTGAAGTTGTGGATCACGTCCCGGACCCGGTCCGGGCTGGTGAACGTCACCTCTGCGATTTTCACCACCGGCAGGCCCTGCGCGGACAGCAGCACCATCTGGGCCCGCCGCCAGGTCACCACCGAGCCGGTGCCCCTGCGGATGATCCGCAGTAGCCGGCCTCCCTCGTCGTCGTCGATCTCATGGACCCTCACTTTCTCAGCCATAGGGTCATTCTGAATGCTCCACCGGATGGGTCCCGCGCGGCGTCGACGAGCGGGGCCGTCCGGGGATGTGCCCTGGCGAGTCCGATCGGCCGATGGATACGGTCCTTCCATGTCCGACTCAGCCGAAGACATCAGCAACAGCAACGCCGAAGTCGTCCGCCGCTACCTTCGGGTCTTCGAGACGAAGGAGGTCGCCGCGCTCGAAGAGCTCGTTGCCGAGGACGTCCTCGTTCATGGCGCGGGTCTTCACGGCCAGGGGCGGCACTACCCCGAGGGGGCGGTGCTGACTCCAGGGCTGTCCAACTGCCGCGTCCAAGTGGATGACCTTTTCGCGGCCGGCGACCGGGTCACCGTGGCGTTCACCCTCACCTACACCCACGACCGCAGCGGCCGGGATCTCACGATGACGGGCATCAAGTCCCACCGGCTCCGAGACGGACGGATCGTCGAGTTCTGGGGCGAGACCGACCTTTACGGACTTCTCCGCCAGGCCGGACTCGTACCCGAGCAGATTCCGCCCCTCTGACCGGACCACAACAGAACCAGTCGCCCGACCAGGACGGTTACGGGACGAGGCGAACGTTGCCGGGCACGGCACACCGGACGCTGCCGCCTGCCCAGCTGAGGTTCGATTTTCCGTTCAGCATCACCCGCCGGGCACGGATCACTCCCGTGCCCGGCGGCCCTGACCACACCTACGGCGCCGGGACGACCTCCACCCCGGCCGCGAGCATGGCGGCGGTGACCCGACGGGCCACCGCCTCGTGGCAGATCATCAGCACGGTCCGTGGATCGTCCCGGCGGCAGGGCAGATAGCCGCCGCCGGCCTCCAGCAGCTGCCACCGGTCGCGTTCCGTGGTCCACAGCGGTTCGAGTTCGGCCAGGGCATGCTCGGCCTCCTCCGCCGCTGCCGCTTCCCGCGCCCGGCGGCCTACCGGCGGGCGCGGCGCGGTGGCGTGCAGGGTGACGCTCGTCAGGTAGCCGGGCCCGTCGACCGGCCGGACCTCCAACTCCGGCGGCAGCCGATCACCGAGGGCCTCCAGCACCTCGACCCCCGGGTAGCCGAACAGGTCGATGTCCCCGAGCACCACCGGCGTCCCACCCGGGCTCCCCGACGCCGACCTGCCACGACTCAACTCGACAGAGCGGACTGCCAGTTCCCCGCCCACCTGCTCCACGCGCACGGTCACTTCGACGTCACCCCAGCGGACAGCGCAGCCCCCGGCATCGCCCTCCACCGCCCGGACACCACCGAGGCCCGCCAGGACCTCGGCCACCCTCCCCCCACCGGACCCGAACCGCAGGGTGGCTGTACCACCGGGCAGGACAACCCCGACTGCGGGAAGCAACTCGAACATCGGCCGATCCTCTCCCGGAGTCGGAGGGGATGCAAGCACGAACAGCCGGGCCCCGGTACGCGACAAGTGCTCACCGGGGCCCGGCTGTTCGGCTGCGGGGCTCAGCCACAGAAGGGGATGGCGTACTTCACCGAGGCGTTCTCGTTGTACGTGTTGTCCAGGTTCGCGGCTTCGTGGTAGTTGAACATGTCGCTCGGGCCGCTGTAGTTGGAGTTGTAGTACACCCAGACCGTCAGGCACGAGTTGTCGACAGCCGAGGCCGCGTTGTTCTTGACGTGCTGCCCCTGGCCGTTGCCGGGGCTGTTGAAGGTGTACCCGGCGAGGTCGGGGATGCTCTGCGACACCACGAAGTGGGACCCCTGCTCGTTCGAGTTGTAGAACAGGCAGAAGTACGACTCCGGACAGTCGCTCGCGTCGGCGTGCGCGGCGGTGGCGAAGGCGGGGACGAGCAGGGCGGCGCCCAGGGCTGCCGCGGCGAGCTTGAGGGTGCGCTTCATTTCTTTCGGTCCTCTCATCATGGAAAGTCGCGGGGACTCAACTGCAGTGGGAGTCGAGCTTCTCCGCCAAGTCCTCGTCGATCGCGCTCACCCAGTCGATGCACTGGCCCGGCGCGTACACGTAGACCGGCCCGGCGTACGTGCTGTAGTAGTCGCCGTCCTTCTGCCACGGGCTCCCCTCGACGGCGACCCGGATGTTGGCGATCACGTAGACCGGACCACCGGGGATGTTGCGGACCGTCACGGCACAGTTCTTACCCGTCGAGCTGTTGTACGTCAGGAACGCGGTGCCGCCCGCGAGCTCTATCGAGTCGATGACGTTGTAACCCGAGCCGCACACCCCGTTGTAGGAGGCTGCCTGAGCCGCCGAGGGCACGGCGACCACCGAACCGACGGCGGCGATCACGGCAACACCCAGGCGGCCGACGGTCTGCTTGATGCTGCGCTGCATGGTCAGGCGCAGAGCTGCGTGGTGAAGGACAGCGAGGCGTTCTCGTTGTACGTGTTCTCCAGGTTGGCCGACTCGAACATGGGGATGAAATCGTTCGGGCCGCTGAAGTTGGAGTTGAAGTACACGTGGGCTGGGCACCCGTTGTTCACGACAGATGCGGCGTTGTTCTTGACGGGCTGGCCCTGACCGTTTCCGGGGCTGGTGAAGATGTAGCCTGCAAGGTTGGGCACGCTGTCTCCCAGAGTGTCGTGGGAGCCCTGCTGGTTCGAGTTGTAGAAGAAACAGAAGGACCACTTTTCACAGTCGCTCGCGTCGGCGTGCGCAGTGGTGGCGAAAGCCGGGACGAGCAAGGCAGCACCAAGGGCCGCCGCGGCGAGCTTGAGGGTGCGCTTCATTTCTTCTTTCGGTCCTCTCATCGTGGAAAATTGCTTCACTGATCGCGCAACACGGCATCGGCCTTGGCGAGTTGCTCGCCCTTCACCTTGAGCGCCGCCGTGAAGTCGGCCTGTTGCCGGGCGATCAGTTCGTTCTGCAAGGAGGTCTCGGCCGCGAACCAGGTGTCGACCAGATGCACCTGCTGCTTGCAGACCACGTCCGCCGTCGCCACCTCGCGCTCCAGCTGCGTGGGCGAATCCCCCTGGAAACGGCGGTCGCTGATCGCATCCAGCGGATTGGGGTAGGAGTAGCCCTTCCCCTTCATGCAGCTGGACCAGGCTTCGAAGGCCCGCTTGACCTGCGGCACCGACAGACTGGCCTTGAAGGTCTCGAAATCAGCGTGCTGGGCCACGTCGCTCGAGCCCAGCGCCCCCGAGCCGGCTAGTTCCTTCTTCGCCTCGTCGTAGCAGCCGCCGGGCGGTACGGGTACACCGTTGACCCGGAGTTCGGCGCCACCCGCACCAGTCTTCCCGGTGAGCGCCTTCTGCTGCTCGGCGGAGAACGTGGGCTTCTCGACCGGGTGGGTCCGCGGGTCACGGTCACCGAGGTGGTAGCCGTCAGCCGCCACCTGGGCCAGGTCCGTCACGCCGTACCGACGTTCCATGAACGTGCGGGGCCCGGTCGGTTGGCCGGCGGGTGTGACAGCCTGGTCGAGGCCGAACCTCTGCAGGCACTTCCTGCGCAGCGCGGCCCCGGCCCGGGCCAGCTTCACCGAGTCCGCGTCGGAGAACAGATAGGTCTCCACCGGCAGATGCAGCTCCGCAGCTGTCGGGAGTGCAGACGGCGCCTGCGCCGTCTGCACCGCCCCCCTGACCGGCTGTACACCCGACGAACACCCCGCCAGCGCAAGGCACATGAGCCCGGTCAGGCCCACCAGCCGTGCGCCCGACGGCCGTTTGAAACTCTTCCGCATCTCGTCCTGCGTCCTCCTCCGGTCCGACGGCGACCGGCCGGCGGGGGAACCCCTCGGCCTGGATGCCAGCGTGCTGGAGGGAGGTATCGCGTCGGTCTCATCCCCGTAACGCCCGCGGCCGGTCACCGGGCGGTGCGGCCACCCCGTCGGCGCAGGTCGATCGCGGCCAGACCGTCGGGCAGGCCGAGGACCAGTCCTCCCGGTTCTCCATTGAGTTCGGCTCGTCAGGGTGAACCTTGGCGAAGTTCCTGATGGGTCTGGAGCGGTGGCTGTAGCCGTGATGTGTGAGATATGCGGATGAGGGCGGGCTGACCCCCGCGGGGTGTGAGCGCCGACAAGCGGTCCGGAGATCGCCCACACCCCGACCACCAGCTCCTGGCTCAACCGGATTGAGGCCCAGTTCACCGCCCTGTGCTATTTCGCCCTCGACGGCACCGACCGCGGCAACCACAAGGAACAGGGCAGCATGGATCCGCCGCTACATCATCTGGCGGGACAACACGCCGCCGACGCGCGCCTACGAGCAGTAGTCGACAGGGCGAACGTCGCCTGAGCCGCCATCGCGGACATCGGCCAGGTCACCCTTGGGCACCCGGCTCGACCGGGCGGACATACCACTCCGAGTGGAAGTCCGCTTGCAGGACCACTTCGTCCTGCCGGAGGTAGTCGGCGTTATGAAGGACGACTCCGCTCACCACAAAGTGGCTGACACTCGAGTCGGTTGCGCATCTCACGGTCACGTCCGCTGGAGTGGTGTATCGACGGCCACTCCAGCGGGCGTGACCCCGGTCGGCTTTCCCCACCGCCACCGACAGCGCAGCAGACTCGTCAGAAGAGGGCGAACGTTGCTTGATGCGGCACTAGTGTCTTGCGCCGCAAATCACGAGGGTAAGTTGCTACCCTTTTCGAGTGTCACATCCTGGGCCTTCTGCCGTGTCGATCACGTTGTCC
>NZ_JBFBJZ010000155.1:0-5597 GCF_040686255.1 Kitasatospora sp. NPDC085879
GGGTGCCGGCCCCGTCGTGTGCGGGACGGCTCAGCCGGCACCCCGAGGGAATCCTCGCGGTGCCGGCCCCGTCGTGTGCGGGACGGCTCAGCCCTGCGGCCAGGCGTCGGCCAGCATCTTGCGGGTGTCGGCGAGCAGCTGCGGCAGCACCTTGGTGTGGCCGACCACCGGCATGAAGTTGGTGTCCCCGCCCCAGCGCGGCACCACGTGCTGGTGCAGGTGGGCGGCGATGCCGGCGCCCGCGGCGGCGCCCTGGTTCATGCCGATGTTGAAGCCGTGCGCGCCGGAGGCGGTGCGAAGCGCGGTCATCGCGTGCTTGGTGAAGACGGCGAGCTCGGCCGTCTCGGCCTCGTCCAGCTCCGTGTAGTCCGCGACGTGCCGGTACGGGACGACCATCAGGTGGCCGCCGTTGTACGGGTAGAGGTTGAGCACCGCGAACACGGCCGAGCCGCGGGCGATGACCAGCCCCTCCTCGTCGGTGAGCTTCGGGATGCCGCAGAACGGGCAGCCGTCGTCCGGGGACGGGCCGGTGGGCTTGTTCTCACCCTGGATGTACGCCATCCGATGGGGGGTCCACAGGCGGCGGAAGCCGTCCGGCTCCCCCACGCCCCGCTGCAGTTCGGGCTCACTCGTCATGCCGATCAGCATATGCGTCCCGACCGGGGTGCCGAAAAGGCCGGGGCGGGTCCGTGCGGACCCGCCCCGGCCGACTGCGTACGAGGTCAGACCTGGATGCGGCGCTGCACCGCGTCCACGATCTCGGCCACCGCGTCGGCGACCGGCACACCGTTCTTCTGCTCGCCGTTGCGGTAGCGGAAGGACACCGCGCCCGCCTCGACGTCGTCGTTGCCCGCGATCAGCATGAAGGGGACCTTCTGCTTCTGGGCGTTGCGGATCTTCTTCTGCATCCGGTCGTCGGAGGTGTCGACCTCGACGCGGATGCCGTGCTTCTTGAGCTCGGCCGCGACGTCCAGCAGGTACGGCACGTGCTCGTCGGTGATCGGGATGCCGGTCACGGCGACCGGGGCCAGCCACGGCGGCATGGCACCGGCGTAGTGCTCCAGCAGCACCGCGAAGAACCGCTCGATCGAGCCGAACAGGGCGCGGTGGATCATCACCGGGCGCTGGCGCGAGCCGTCCGCCGCGGTGTACTCGAGGTCGAAGCGCTCCGGCAGGTTGAAGTCGAGCTGGATGGTCGACATCTGCCAGGTGCGGCCGATCGCGTCCTTGGCCTGGACGGAGATCTTCGGGCCGTAGAAGGCCGCGCCGCCCGGGTCCGGCACCAGCGGGAGGCCCTGCTTCTCGGCCACGGCGGAGAGGACGGCGGTGGCCTCCTCCCAGGTCTCGTCCGCGCCGACGTACTTCTCCGGGTCCTTGGTGGAGAGCTCCAGGTAGAAGTCGGTCAGGCCGTAGTCGCGCAGCAGGTTGAGCACGAAGGTCAGGGTCGAGTCGAGCTCGTCCGCCATCTGCTCGCGGGTGCAGTAGATGTGCGCGTCGTCCTGGGTGAAGCCGCGGGCACGCGTCAGGCCGTGCACCACACCGGACTTCTCGTACCGGTACACGGTGCCGAACTCGAACAGGCGCAGCGGCAGTTCACGGTAGGACCGGCCGCGCGCGTCGAAGATCAGGTTGTGCATCGGGCAGTTCATGGGCTTGAGGTAGTAGTCCACGCCTTCGTCGAGCTGCATGGGGGGGTACATGCCGTCGGCGTACCAGTCCAGGTGGCCGCTGGTCTCGAACAGCTTCCCCTTGGTGGCGTGCGGGGTGTAGACGAACTCGTAGCCCTCCTCCTCGTGCCGGCGGCGCGAGTAGTCCTCCATGGCCCGGCGGATGATGCCGCCCTTGGGGTGGAAGACGGCGAGGCCGGAGCCGATCTGCTCCGGGATGGAGAACAGGTCGAGCTCGTTGCCGAGCTTGCGGTGGTCGCGCTTCTCGGCCTCGACCAGGAAGTCGAGGTGCGCCTTCAGCTCGTCCTTGCTCGGCCAGGCGGTGCCGTAGATGCGCTGCAGCATCGGGTTCTTCTCGCTGCCGCGCCAGTAGGCCGCCGCGTTGCGCATCAGCTTGAACGCCGGGATGTGCCGGGTGCTGGGCAGGTGCGGGCCGCGGCAGAGGTCGCCCCAGCACTGCTCGCCGGACTTGGCGTCCAGGTTGTCGTAGATGGTGAGCTCGCCGGCGCCGACCTCGACGTCCGCGCCCTCGCCCGCGGTCGCGGCGGAGCCCTTGAGGCCGATCAGCTCCAGCTTGTACGGCTCGGCGGCCAGCTCCTCGCGGGCGGCGTCGTCGGCCACCACGCGGCGGGAGAACTTCTGCCCGCGCTTGATGATCTCCTGCATCTTCTTCTCGATGGCCTTGAGGTCATCGGGGTGGAAGGGCTTCTCGACGTCGAAGTCGTAGTAGAAGCCGTCCTTGACCGGCGGGCCGATGCCGAGCTTGGCCTCCGGGAAGAGCTGCTGCACGGCCTGCGCCATCACGTGCGCGGTGGAGTGCCGCAGGATGTCCAGGCCGTCCTTGCTGGAGATCTCGACCGGCTCGACCTCGTCGCCGTCCTGCACGGCGTAGGCGAGGTCCTTCAGCTGGCCGCCGACGCGGGCGGCGATGATCGAGCGGTCGTCGGCGAAGAGGTCGGCGGCCGTGGTGCCCGTGGTCACCACGCGCTCTTCCCGATCGGGTTCGCGGTTGATGATGATCCGGACGTCGGTCACCGGTCTCTCCTGACATCTGTGGTCCGCAGCACCCTGCTGCGCCCCTCGATGGTACCGAGAGCGGCAGGTCCGGTGCGCACCGCTCCTTCCGCCGCGCCACGGCCGCCCCACCTGCCCGTCCGGCCCCTTTCGTCCCTCCCGCCCCGGCCGTCCCGGCCCCGCCGGCCGGCGAGCCGCCCCGGGGCACGGTTGAGCGGCTGTCAAGTGCGGTATCACCAGGGCAGAGTCCGGTGCGCCCCTGGTCCTCGGGGGCGCGTCGGGCAACAGCCCGGCGGCACTTGAGGGGCAGTCATGCAGAAGTCCCGACCCTGGTACGAGGGCCCGATCGCCTCCTTCGACACCGAGACCACCGGCGTGGACGTCGAGCACGACCGGATCGTCTCCGCGGCACTCGTCCTCCAGGGCGCCCCCGGCACCGCCCCGGTCACCACAACCTGGCTGGCCGACCCCGGAGTTCCGATCCCGGAGGGCGCCCGCGCGGTGCACGGGATCAGCGACGAGCACGCCCGGACGCACGGCCGCCCGCCGCGCACGGTGGTCGCCGAGATAGCCCGGGCGCTGGCCGAGACGGCGCTGGCCGGCGTCCCGCTGGTGGTCATGAACGCCCCGTACGACCTCACCCTGCTCGACCGGGAGCTGCGCCGGCACCGCGGCAGTTCGCTCGGCGAGGCGCTCGGCGGCACCGAACTCCTGGTGCTGGACCCGCGGGTGCTGGACAAGCACATCGACCGCTACCGCAAGGGCCGTCGCACCCTCACCGACCTGTGCGCCTACTACGGGGTCCGGCTGACCGGTGCGCACGACGCGGCGGCGGACGCGACCGCCGCCCTCGACCTGGTGCGCGCGCTCGGCACCCGGCACCCGGAGCGGCTGGGCGCACTGCCCACGGCCGAACTGCACGTCCGGCAGGCGGTCTGGCACGCGGCGCAGGCCCGCGGGCTGCAGAGCTGGTTCGACCGGGAGGGCACCCCGGAGCGGGTGGACACCGCCTGGCCTCTGCGCCCGGCCCGCTGCGGCTGCGGCCAGACACTCACCGCCGAACACCGCTGCGAGGCCGCGGCCTGAGCCGGCGGCACGCCGCGGGACCGGACACCCCCGGACCGAGACGTCCCGGACCGAACGGCCTGGACCGAACGGCCTGGATCGAACGGCCTGGATCGAACACTCCGACAACGACAGAGGCCCCGGCCGCACTTGGCGGTCGAGGCCTGCTGCTCGGTGGGCGATACTGGGATCGAACCAGTGACCCCTTCGGTGTGAACGAAGTGCTCTCCCGCTGAGCTAATCGCCCGGGCAACGAGAAGAACAGTACCACCTTCCGGCCCGGCGCCCCAATCGCTTACCGGTCGGGCCCGCCCGACACTCCCCCAGATCGCCTCCGGCACAGCTTCGGTGAATACCCGTCAGCCGATCGAGCTTTTTCGGAAATCATCGGAAAACAACATAAGGCCCAGACCTGTAAATGGTCTGGGCCTTACATCTCACACTGCATTCCGGGTGGGCGATACTGGGATCGAACCAGTGACCCCTTCGGTGTGAACGAAGTGCTCTCCCGCTGAGCTAATCGCCCGGGTGCAGGGAAAACATTACCCCATCCGCGGGGGTGCTCCGAACACCCTCCCGGTCAGTGCAGGTCCCAGGGCAGCGCCAGGCCGTAGCGCCACAGGTACCAGCCGAGAAGCGCGCCGATGATCACCAGGCCGATCACGGTCAGCGTGATGTTGCGGCGGCGCACCTTCGGGTCCAGCGCCCGCTCGGCCGCCTCCGCGACCTTCCGCCGCGTCCAGCGCAGCACCAGCTGGGCCCAGACGAACTCGGTGGCCCAGATGCCCATGCCCAGGAAGATGACCACCCAGCCCGGACCGGGCAGCGGCAGCAGGATCACGCCGAGCCCGACCACCGCCAGGCCGACCAGGAAGATCACCACCTGCCAGCTCAGGTGCAGCGACCGTGAACGCCGGATGAACTCCGGGGCCCGCGAGCCCAGCGGCCGGCCCCCGCCGCCCGACCGGTCGC
Source organism: Kitasatospora sp. NPDC085879 (assembly GCF_040686255.1). Lineage (NCBI taxonomy): Bacteria > Bacillati > Actinomycetota > Actinomycetes > Kitasatosporales > Streptomycetaceae > Kitasatospora > Kitasatospora sp. NPDC085879. The sequence continues at coordinate 4,719 of NZ_JBFBJZ010000155.1, forward strand.
CGCCCTCGCTCCCGCCCTCGCCACCGTCGGACGCCATGGGTGCCCCGTCCTCGACCCGGTCAGGATTGTCGTTTCGTACAGCCATGCGGGAAAAGTACCGGAGATACCCGCCGGTACGGGGCCCGACTCCCCGCCTCCGGCGATTCCGCAATGCGCCGGAAGGGGTACGACACGGCGTTGAATCGGGACAGAGGGGTTTACACCGGGCTTTCGGGTGGGATGGTCCGTTCGCCGACGTGCGATTCCCCGAGCGCACACTGAGCGAAAGGCCCTGGCGCTTATGAACACCACGGTCAGCTGCGAGCTGCACCTGCGCCTCATCGTGTCCAGCGAGTCCTCCCTGCCCGTCCCCGCGGGCCTGCGCTACGACACCTCGGACCCCTATGCCGTGCACGCCACCTTCCACACCGGTGCCGACGAGACCGTCGAGTGGGTGTTCGCCCGTGATCTCCTCGCGGAGGGGCTGCACCGACCGACCGGGACCGGCGACGTCCGGGTGTGGCCGTCGCGCAGCCACGGTCAGGGGGTCGTCTGCATCGCCCTGAGCTCTCCGGAAGGAGAGGCCCTGCTGGAAGCCCCGGCGCGGGCGCTCGAGTCGTTCCTCAAGCGCACCGACGCCGCCGTGCCGCCCGGCACCGAACACCGTCACTTCGACCTCGATCGGGAGCTGTCCCACATCCTCGCCGAAAGCTGACCTCGCCTCGGCGGGCCCGCCTCGGCGCGGCCACGCCCACTGCGTCCGTCCTACTCGGGGGCACGGTCGCACCTGCCGCCACGTACCACCGGCGGTCTCGGGGTCACCGTCGGGCCGGTCGGCCCGACGGTGGTTGCGCCCGGCAGCACGGCCGGCCACCGCACTGGGGTGGCCGGCCGTGCTGC
>NZ_JBFBJZ010000156.1:0-5550 GCF_040686255.1 Kitasatospora sp. NPDC085879
GAGTTGAGCGGGTGGGGCCGTGTCTGCGGTCCCGGCGATCGGGGACAGAGGGGGCGTTCCATGAGGACCGGCACGGTGCCGGACGGTCCGGCGCAAGGCGAACTGCGGCGCGATCTCGCCGAGTTCGGTCTCGGCGCGGGCGGCCATGTCCTTCCACGCCTGCCGCATCACCGCGGCCGCGCCGTTCGGCTCGCCAAACCCCGGCGCCCGGACAGGCGCGGCCGCGCAGCCGATCCCCGGGGGCGGCCGGCTACGGAGACCGACCGCCCCCGCTGCTTGGCCGCCATCGGCAGCCCACGGGCATCACGCAGCGGCGGTGTCCACGATTCTTGCCAGCTCGTTGGCGGATTCGGGGGTGAGGCGGTAGAAGCCTTGGAGGCTGATCGAGCGTTCGAGGAGCCCGTCGGCCACGTACTTCAGCTGGCGGGTCCGGCCCCGGCGGTTGCGCCAGGTGAGGTGGGCGAGGAGGTCGCCGGGGATCGGCACGTCGAAGCGCACGGGTGTGGCCTCGACGTGCACCGGCCGGGCGCCGCAGCCACCGGCGCCGAGCATCGACCAGTCATCGTGTCCGGGGAACGCGGGCTCGTTCCAGTTCCCGGGGGCGGCGCCGCAGCACTCGCCCCGCTCCGGGCCGGTGATCCGCATCCGGCTCACCACGTGGACGATGCGCCGGTTCACCTGCACGGCGTACGCCTCGTCTCCCACCCGGGCGCCGGACCAGGTGGGCAGCGAGGTGTGCACACCGCTGAAGGCGAGCAGCGGCCGCTGGCCGGTGCGGCCGGCCTGGCGAAGGGCGCGGCAGACGTCGTGGGTCCACAGGACGGTGAAGGCATCGGGCACGTGCGTGATCGTAGGAACGAGCACCGACACCCCGCCGATCTGCCCCAGGTAGACGCGTCCGCCGGATACCGCTGGCCCCGCTACGCCGTGTCGGGACACAGTGCTGACGGGGTGTTCGGGCGGGAAGTGCAGGCGGCTCCCGGGCCGGCAATGACATGAACCCCGGGAGCCGTGCCGATCTTCTCGCCCCCAGCTCGCGCTCGCCTCCCCGGTGCCGGTCGCCGACCGGGTCCGGCGGCCCCCGCGTAGCGCGATGCGCTGCCGTCCGGCGCCCGAGCCGCACGCCCGGCCGCGCACCGGCCGACTCCCGCCCGGCCGTCGGCCCCTGGGCGGCGGTGCTGCCCCCGGCGGCGCGGCCGCGCCGTCCGGCCACAGCGGCGGCATCCCTGGCAGCCCGTGGCGGCGCGAGTGGATGTCAGCGTGGGCCTGCCCAGAAGTGGCGGACGAAGTGGCGGCCTGCACGCCAGGGCAGGCCGGGGCCGCGGACCCCGTCCTCGTGCCACCAGTGAAGCAGTGTGTAGACCGAGACGAGGATGCCGAGGACGAATGCGGCGGTGGACGGAAGGAATCCGCTGCCGTCAGGGCCGCTGTCGACGATGCCAAGGACGCCCAGGGCAGTCAGCGCGAGGGCAAGGGCTCCGCCGACAGCCCAGCCGAGCCGCCACGCCTTGGTGGAGCCGATGCTGAGGAGAGTGAGGTCGACGGGGGCGCCGCAGGTCTCACAGGACAGGGTGGCCTTGTGGCTGCCTGTGGCGGGCCGTTCAAGGTTGATGCGATGCGGCTGTGACACCCGGACCCGCGAGTTCCCGTAAGAGGTGTCGGAGAGCAGGTGCGAGTACGGTGTCGACGGCACCGGGCCCAAGCGGCGTGACATGAATCCTCCTGTCTTTCAGGACACTTGGCTATCATCCGCATGATGGATCCGTCTACGGCTGGGGTGGACGCGGGCGGGTTCGGTGGGTGGTGCCGAGGCCCTTTACACGCGGGCCGCCAAGACAGGCCGCCCGACATCGCACGCCGTGTCTTGGGCCGTCTCGCTGGATGGTGTCGGGTGCGGTGGCCGGCCGGGCGTACTTCCAGGACGGCGGCCGCCGCGCCCGCGGCCTCCAGGTCACCCTCACCGGGCTGGAGTGGGCCGACTTCTCCGTCTGATCTCCACTCGCCCCGGCGCTGCGCCAGGTGATCCAGTCGGCCAGTGAGGACGGAGTTGGCCGGTTGAGCGTTCCGCTTCCGTCAGTCCATCTCGGGGAGGGAGAGGGCGACCCCGGCACAGGCCAGCACCGTGGTGGCTGTGGCGTTGAGGAAGAGTATGAAGGCCCACGCCCGGTCCGTGGTGTCGATCCATCCGATCCGAAGGAGTTCGTCTTCCACGTCCCCGAGGAGTCCAACGGATTCGGTGAGGCCGAGCGTTGCTTGCCCGCGCTTCTGCGTGATCCGAAGCCGGGTCCGGTAGGTGTGGAACACCTGGTCGGCGGGCACCTGGCCAGGCCAGACACCGTAAGTGCCTCCGGAGAGCAGGGCGATGCGTGCAGGGCCGCATGCCGGCGTTTGCTCGGCGAGGTCGTCGCGGGTCATGGGCCGAATTCTGGCGGCCGATGCTCGACTGGCCAACTGGAAAATGGTTGGTCACACGATCCCGTCGGATCGGCAGCGGCGGGCACAATCGGGGCCCCTTGTGGCCGGCCAAGTGACGGGCGAAGACGGAGAACATCTCCGTGCGGCTCGCACCCCGGGCGCCGCGCAGCGCGGCCAGGAAGCCGGTCAGCAGGGCGAGCTGCCGAAGATGGACCGCGACGGCGGCGAGCAGGGCCACCCCCGGCATCGGGCCGGTCGCGTTCAGAAAGCTCTGGAGCATGGGCAAGTGAGATCCTTCCAATGGGTGGTTCTGACACCCCATAACCTCATGCCGCATGTGCCTTGCGGCCGTGCACTTCGCGGGGTTGTAATCGCGGAGTGCCTCGAACCCCGCCCTCCGGCGCCGACGCCGAACTGATCCAGACCCTTGCCGACCGAGGCGTCACCGTGACGCTCTCCCAGCTGGAACGCTGGCGCACGGCCGGGCTCCTCCCACGCAACCCCCGCAGCGGCCTCGGCCCGCGGGCGCGGCAGCCGCGCCCAGCTCCTGCCGACCACGGACACCCAGGCCGAGATGCTCGCCCGTACTACCCGTCAGGGCCGCGCCCCGGTTCCCCTGGTCACCGGCACTTTGCTGCGCAGCGTGCGAGACTCCTCACCGACTGCGCTGCGGGAAGCCATCACCGCATCTCTGCGCCGTTTCGCTGCCGAACTCACGTCCTGTAGTCCCGCCCACGAGTCGAACCCGACCAAACCCGGCGAGGACGCGGACGACTCGCGGGCGGAGGCCCTGCTTGCCAACGCTGCACAACGCGCCAAACGCACGGCCGGACGGATACCGGAGACCCACACCGTCCTCCTCGACCTGGCTGCTGAGCAGGACTTGGACTTCCATGACATCCCGAGGATGCCCGAGTGGAAACAACCGGGCTCCCTCATGACTGCCGCCTTTCGGCTGTTCGCTGGCGGACCGGAGGCCCTGCGCCACGATGAGGCCGCCGAGGCCCTGGGCCTCGCCCTCGGCATGCCCGAAGAGAAGATCGACGCCATGAGGCACTCGATCGCCGCCCACGAGGTCGAGGCGCTGCGCCGCGGCGAAGAACCGTGGCCTCTGCCCGCCACTGCCTTCGACGCCGAGTCGATGATCGCGGCAGCGAATGCGGCCTCAGACCAGGAACTTCTCCGCGCGGCACAGACGACGGTCCACGCCACCAGCCTGCAGGGGTTGGCCCTCCTCGGCAGCATCCTCGGCCTCGCTTCGACGGAGGACATCCCCCTCAGGATGGATCCCGAGGGCGTCCGACGGATGCTGCAGCATCCCGTCTGGTGGTGCTGGGGGCAGTTCGTCGGACCCGGCCCCCAACGCGAAGAGGACCTGGCAGCGAGGATCGCGATGGCCCTCCCGCCCGGGCCCGCCGACACCGATGCACTCCAGGCCTACGCCGACTTCCTGCGCACCGAACACGGCCTCCCCGACGAGCACCCCGCCGACGGCGAGAACGTCCACGCGGGACGGTAGACCGGCCGCAACAGTCACGAACGGCACCAGGCTGGCGGCCGCTGCGCCCGGCACACCGGATGCCGCCGCAGGCGGCTGGTCCGGCACCCGGCGGACCGGACGCACCGCCGGTGCTGTCACCGCGCACTGGCATGATTCCTCTCGTTTCCAGCGGGCGGGAGGCCTCATGTAGGACAATCCGGCACCCGCTTCACCTGCCGAGATCACCTCCACGCAGCCGGCCGCCCACCGCTCGCCGGGATCGGGGCGGGGGTGCTGTCCCGGCTGGCCGGCTCCCCGGCCGCGCAGTGCGTCCTGTACGGCGCCGGTGCGTTCGGCGCGGTGGTGCCGTTCTTCGACCGGCTCATCGCCGCACCCGGTACCGATCGTGAGGAATCGTCCCCGTGACCGCCCCGGACCACGGGAGCATGGGACGACCGCCCGGACGGGCGGCTGGGGGCGATGGATTGCCGGCGCCGGTCGGGTCGGTCAAAGGGGTGGGAATGGGAGTCTTCAACCGCCGGACGGCAATCTCAACAGCGAGTGCAGAGCCTTCGCCGAAGCGCTGCGTGACCTGTTCCTGGAGCTGGCGCTCTCCGTCCGCCGACTTGCGGGACGGTGCTTCGTCAGCCCGGGGCCCCTCTCCCGCTACCTGGCCGGCACCCGCATCCCCCAGTGGGACTTCGTCGAGGACCTCTTCAAGCACGTCGAGGAAGAACGCGGCACCCGCATCGACGCCGAGGACCGGGACCGCGTGCGCGGGCTGCGCCTGGCGGCACTGCATACCAGTGCGTCGATCAGCCAGGCCGTCCTGCAGCTCGAAGGGCAGCTGAAGGCCGCCGACCAGGAGGCCAGGCGCAGCAGCGCCCGCGCGGGTGAACTCGGCGACGCCCTGGAGGACTACCATCACCTGCTCGCCGACCTGGATCTGCGGCTGAGGAAGCTGGAGACGGAGCGCGAGCCTGTCCAGCCCCCGGAAGTCCTGCTGGCTGTGCCCGTCGGCGACCGGGCGACGATCCTCGCTGAACGGCAGGCCCTCGCCTTGGAGGTCGCCCGGCTCAGCCGGGAGTTAGGCGGACACATATGTGAGTGCCGGATACACCTCCGGGTCGCCCTCGACACCAACCTCACGAAGGATCGGAATAAGGATCTCGGCGAAGCGGTTGAGGGCCTCCTCGGACTCCCAGACGTCGACGACGCGGAACGTGCTCTCGCCCTGTCCCGCGATGTGTGCGAGCAAACCTTCTACGGGCCAGTCGGCTGGAGATTCCATCCGGTTCTTGCCCCCCGTCAACTTGCGGTTGGTCTCCTCGTACTGCTCCTGTGTGAACTCGGGGGAGATGAGGACGATCGGCATTTGGGTCCTTCCAGATCGCGGAGGCGCGGCTTGGGGCTGCCACGTCTGGGCCGGAATCAGGCGACGGCGACGTCCGCCTGTTCACATAGCGATCCTGGGCCGTGTCGCATCATCGCGCATGACTTGCTGCTCCACATGAGACGGAGTCACGCCCGTCGACGGGGCGAACGTTGCCTGATGCAGTACTAGCCTGCGCGTTTCATCTGGGGGCGCGTCCGGATCATGATCGGAAAAGCGAAAGTGCCTTCTGAGCTGCAACGATGAGGCTTGTCTAAGGTCC
>NZ_JBFBJZ010000157.1:0-5408 GCF_040686255.1 Kitasatospora sp. NPDC085879
GCCGACCCCCAGGGGTCGGCGGCCCGGCGCAGGTGGGTCAGGAGACGCTGACGGCGCTCCAGGCGGCGGCGACCGCGTTGTACTCGGTGCTGCCGGCGCCGTAGAGGTCCTTGGCGGCGTTCAGGGACGCGGTGCGGGCGCCCTTGTAGTCGGTGGTGGACGTCATGTAGACGGTCAGCGCGCGGTACCAGATCTTGGCGATCTTCTGGTTGCCGATGCCGGTCACGGTGGAGCCGTTGCAGGTCGGGCTGTTGTAGGTGACGCCGTTGATCGTCCGGCTGCCGCTGCCCTCGCTGGCGAGGAAGAACCAGTGGTTGCCGACGCCGGAGGAGTTGTGCACGTCCAGCTGGCCGACCTTCTTGCTCCAGCAGTCGGCGGAGCGGCCGTCCAGTGAGGGCTTGTCGAAGCGGCGCAGCCACGGCGGGGTCGACTGGTCGCTGAACAGGTAGTCGGGGGTGTCGACGCTGTTGTTGGCGTACCACTCGACCATGGTGCCGAAGATGTCGCTGGTCGACTCGTTGAGGCCGCCGGACTCGCCGCTGTAGCGGAGGTTGGCGGTCGCGCTGGTGACGCCGTGGGTCATCTCGTGGCCCATGGTGTCGAGGTCGACCTGCTCGGGGTCGGTGGTGCCGTCGCCGTCGCCGGTCATCATGCAGAAGCAGGCGTCGGACCACTGGGCGTTGTCCCAGTTGGTGCCGACGTGCACGAAGACGGTGGCGCCCTTGCCGTCGTTCTTGATGCCGTTCCGGCCGAAGGTGTTCTTGTAGTAGTCGTACGTCCAGGCCGTGTTGGCGTGTGCGTCGACGGCGGCGGTGGCGCGGTCGGAGGAGAACTTCCGGCCGTCGCCCCAGATGTTGTCGGCGTCGGTGAAGAGCGTGCCGGAGCTCGCCTTCACCGCGCTCGACGAGATGTTGTGCGCGTCCTTGGTGGTGTGGCCGCGGACCGGGTCGATCAGCGCGTACTGGCCGTTGGACTGCAGGGTCGTGCTGATCGTGATGTCGCCGGTGTACTCGGAGCGGCCGGTGCCGGAGGCCTCGTGCTCGGCGTCGAAGTGCTCGATCTCCTCGCCGGTGGTGGCGTCGGTGACGATGACGCGGCCGGAGGGCTGGCCCTGCTTGCCCAGGCCGCTGACGGTGGTCTGCCAGGCCAGTCGGGCGGTGCCGTCGGCGGCCCAGACGACCAGCTCGGGCTGGGAGGTGGCGGACGATATGCCGGGCGCGGCGGCCAGCGCCTTCGCGGCGGTGGTCTGCGCGGGCACGCTCGGGACGGTGGACCTGACGGCCGGGTTGTGGCCCTTGGCCCGCGAGGAGTCCTTGAGTCGGCCGTGGGCGTCCTGGTGCACCACCAGGTCGCCGCCGACCACCGGCAGGCCCTGGTACGTGCGGTCGAAGCGGACGTGCTGGCTGCCGTCCGCGTCGATGACGACGTCCTTGACCTGCAGGGCCTGGCCGGCGCCGAAGCCGAAGAGCTCGGCGTTGTGCGAGACGTTGGCCCTGGCCTTGGCGATCGCGGTGTCGCGGCCCGGGACGGCGGTCGCGGTGGCGACCTGGACGCCGGCGGCGACGAGTGCGGCGGTGGCCGCGAGGGCGCCGGCCGTGAGGGTACGGCGGCGCGGAGAGGAGGTGGGGCTCACTCTGTACTCCAGTCGGTAGCTGCTGGGTGGCCGACTGCGAGTTTGGCTGTGAACAGACAAACAGTTCTACGAAACAGTATGGAATTTGACCATTCCGTAGCCGAGGGTGTGACCAATTCCGATCGAATTCGACCGAACTGACCGTGCATCGCCACGGATTCCGGCGCCGTGCTGCTCGTCGTAGAGCGCGTCGACCTCGGCCCACGGGACGACGGCCTTGGGCACGAACCAGCGCTGCACCCGGATCCTCGCGTACTGACGGCAGCACACCCCGGCGTCCGAGACGGTCTGACGCCCGGTCGCGGCGGCCGGCCGTAGTCTTGCCGCCATGGCAGAGCGAGCGAGCACGGTCGTGCTGATGTGCGGACCTCCGGGGGCCGGCAAGACCACCCACGCGATGGGCCTGGTGCGCCGCGGCTACGTCCGGCTCTCGATCGACGAGGTGGTCTGGCGGCGCATCGGGCAGCGCGACCCCGGCCGCGTCCTGGAGCCCGCCAGGTTCGACGAACTCAAGGAAGAGGTTCGCCGGGAGCAGCGGCAGGAGCTGATCCGACTGATGCGGGCCGGCCGGGACGTCGTGGTGGACTACAGCTTCTGGAGCCGGGCCGCCCGCGACGACTACAAGGCCCTGATCGAGAGCCACGGCTGCCGCTGGGAACTCGTCCACCTGAAGGCGGACCGGTCGACACTGGAGCGCTGCCTCGCCGTCCGCAACGGCGAGGCGGGCGCCAACGCCGTCACCGTCGACGAGCAGCTGCTCGACCGCTACCTGACGAACTTCGAGGAGCCGCACGGGGAGGGCGAGCAGGTGCTCGTGCAACCCTCCACCTGAGGGTGAGACAGGTCCGCCCCCGGACCGTCCGTCACACCACCGTGAGCCGAACGGGGCCGCAGGTCGGGCTCTCCCGTCCGGCCCGGTCGACGGCGGTGGCGGCGAACCATGAGCCCGCTCCGGCCCCGGCCGGCCGGTGGTGGCCGGTCGTCAGGGCCGGAAGCAGGGCGGTCAGCCGGTCGGGGTCGGCCGGCGGCCGGGCGCCCGGGTCCGCGTCGTAGGCGTAGACGGCGTACTGGAACGGCCTCGGCCGGTCGCGGCCGGCCGAGGGCGAGATCAGCAGGCCACGCCCGTCGGGGGAGGGGCGGAGGACCGGCGGCCCGGGCGGGGCGGTGTGCGCCAGACGGGGCAGCAGCGGTCCGAGCACGGGCCGGGCCCAATGGTCGGCCGCGAGTCGGCGGATCGCGCCGATCCGGTCGGCGCGCGCCGACCGGGCGCTGAAGAAGACGTCGCCGCCGATCGCCGGCAGGGTGGCGTTGAGCGCCAGATGGCGCGAGAGCTCACCCGGGTCCTGCCACGGCGCGGGACGCCCCGGCGCACCGGGCCGGGAGGCGGACTGCCCGATCCACAGCTGGGTCCCGGTGCCGGCGGCCTGCTCGGCCCACCACGGCGCCAGGACGGCGTAGTCGGCCACGGGGAAACCGATGTGCCAGTAGAGCTGGGGCGCGATGTAGTCGACCCAGCCCTTGCGCACCCAGCCGCGGGAGTCGCAGAACTGGGCGTCGTAGGACTGGAGCGCGGTCGTCGCCGAGCCCGCCGGGTCCGAGGCGTGGTTGCGCCAGACGCCGAAGGGGCTGATGCCGTACGCCGCGTCCGGCCGGACCGCCCGCACGCGGTCGCGCAGCTCACGGACCGTCAGATCGATGTTGTCGCGCCGCCACGCGGCACGGTCGGTGAAGCCGCGGCCGTCGGCGGCGAACGCCTCGTCGTCGGGGAAGGCCCGGCCGTTCGGTGCGGGATACGGGTAGAAGTAGTCGTCGATGTGGACACCGTCGACCTCGTAGCGGGACACGGCGTCCATGACGGCCCGCAGGACGAACTCCCGTACGGCGGGCAGCCCCGGGTTGTAGTACAGCTCGCCGTCGTAACGGACCACCCACTCGGGATGGCGCCGGGCGGGATGGTCGGGCACCAGACGGGCCGGGTCCGGGTCGATCGCGATCCGGAACGGATTGAACCACGCGTGGAAGGCCAGACCGCGCTCGTGCGCCGCGCGGACCATGAAGGCCAGCGGGTCCCACCCCGGGTCCCGGCCCTGAACCCCGGTCAACCACTGCGACCACGGCTCGAACGGGGACGGCCAGAGCGCGTCGGCCGTCGGACGGACCTGGACGAAGACCGCGTTGAAACCGGTCTCCCGGGCCGCGTCCAGCATCGCCGTGAAGTCCGCCCGCATCTCCTCGGCGCCGAGCCGCTTCCGGCTCGGCCAGTCCGTGTGGTTCAGGCAGGCGATCCACAGGCCCCGCATCTGCCGCTTCACCGGGAGCGGCGCAGGCGGCGGTCCCTCGGCGCCACCGGTCCGCCTCGCCGGCGCCGCCGCCGCGGCTGCCGCCATCCCCAACGCGGCCAGAACGGCCCGGCGCCCAGGGCGCCCCGCATCCACCACGTTCATCCGACCGCTCCCCGGGACGAGGGCGGGCCCGCCGCCACCCGGCAGTCCCCACCCCGATCACGCAGCGGGCCCCGGCCGACGCGACCAGCACGGCCGCGTGGCCGGCGGTACGTCCTGAGGCCCGCGAGGATCGGGGCGACAGCACGGCGCACAGAGGCCTCCTCGAACCGGACCCTCCCCGGATCCGGCCCGGTGCGCCGACTTCGACCGCCCCGGTCCCTCGAACGGGACAAGGGATGCCCCCGAATGACCGGCGCGGCAGGGCCGTGCGGTGGCTCGGCTGCGGGGGGCCGGGCAGGCGCTCTCCCGACCGACCGTCAGATTGTCTTGGTCACCGTCGGAGTGCTGACCACCGCGGCAGGGGCTGCCGCTCGCCTTCAGCGCGACGCGCATCCAGGTGCCCACCGTGCACTTCGGCCCGCGCCGGGTGGTGTTCGCCGGGCCCGGCGGCAGCACCGAACCGCACGGCCAGGGCCACCCCGTCGACGTCGTCGAACACACCGACACCCCGGGCACCGAGGTGAAGGACGGCGACCTCGACATGCTGCTGCACTTCGACACCGAGACCTCCGGCCTCGGAACCGGAGACACCGAGGCCTGCGTCCAGGGCTCCTACACCGACCCCACAGACGGCCGCACCTACCACTTCTCCGGCTGCCGCCCGGTCCGCGTCCTGCCCTACTGAACCGTCCCCGCCCGGCCCGGCCCGTGCCTGCCCCACGCAGGCACGGGCCGGGGCCCCTCACAACCAGGCCCGTGGCGCCCGGGCGCATTGTGTACCGGGCGTTCGGAGCCGTCCTCCCACGTCGGTCGCGCGTCCGCACGCTCTGCCCCGCCCGGTGAGTGCGGCGGGACGATGGACGGGCCGGATTCCGGCCGGGGGACACCGCCGGTCGCCGTGGGAGTGCGGGCGGCGGCGGGTGGTTGTTGGCTGGTGCCTGACCGGTGTTCCGCTACTGGAAAGGGAGACGAACATGGCTGTGGTGATGTCGATGCACTGGGCCGGGGTCACGCCGGAGCAGTACAACACGGTGCGTGACGCCGTGGACTGGGAGGAGATCCCGGCGGCCGGGGGCCAGGTCCACGTGGCCTGGTTCGGCGCGCAGGGCCTGCACGTGACCGACGTGTGGGAGTCCCAGCAGGCCTTCGAGGCGTTCCTCGCCCAGCGGCTGACGCCGGCCGTCGAGAAGGCCGGTATCACCGGCGCCCCCGAAGTCACCTTCACCCCGCTGCACCGGCGCTTCGTCGCCCCCGGAATCAGCGGCGCCGAGTAGGCGCCCCGCGGTGGGGGCCCCGCCCCCCCCCCCCCCGCGGCCCCCCCCCCCCCACCC
>NZ_JBFBJZ010000158.1:0-5254 GCF_040686255.1 Kitasatospora sp. NPDC085879
GCGGCCATGGCGTGGCGCACCAGGACGGCGGCCCGCAGCGCCGCCGGGGCAGGATCGACGCGGGCGGCCAGGCCCCGGGCGCGGTCCATCTCGCGGCGCCGGCGGGCCCGCAGCGCCGCCTGACGACACGCCGTACGGGTGCAGCCGTAGTCCGCGCACGACGCCTGCCCGTGGCGCACCCGGCTCCGGGACGGCCGGCGCGACGGCTGCACATTCGAGGCCTGGCCCCGGTCCTGGGCGATCCGGCCGCGACCACGCTGGTCCGGATCGCCTGCGACCTGGTGTGCCGTCTGTCGCTCCTCCAAGGGGCGGACTGCGACCAGCAAGGACGACGACGGCAACCCGGTCCCCATCGAAGAGCGCAGCCCGGAGCAACGGGTGTTCACCCGCCGGCTGATGGCCGCCTGGTCGGCCGGCGACACCGACATGTTCGACGCACTCCTCGCCGCGGCACTGACCGACCCTCGGCGACGCACCAGCCGCCTCCAGGACGTCTTCCAATTCCTGGTCGACCAGGCCGAGACGCACGGCAAGCGCGCCGGCCAACCGTTCACGGTCGTAACCCAGCTCAACACGTCCGTCCTCAAGGAAGGCTTTCAAGAAGGACGACTGGAACCGCGTCGGCTGACGGAGCTGAATCGGCCTGTCCGAGGGACGGGGTGTCCGAGCTTGCTGGCTACGGCCTTGCCCGCAGCTCGGCCCGCAGCGCGCGGGTTCGCGAATTCTCGGTTGGCCAACGGCAGGAACGCACGCGCTGAGGCGGCCTTGGTGGGTGGTTGGCGAGCGGGTCCCACCCTGTGTCGCATTCCTCCCTCGCCCGGTCGAGCTCTTCGTCGCTGCCGGGCGGGACCGGGAGCTGAGGAGTTGTTCACCCCGTGCGGGCGTGCTCGTCGAAGAGCGCGGCAAACGCCCAGCGGTCGCCGGCCGGGTCCTGCTGACGGGGCAAAGATGACTCCACACTGCTCTGGTGTCCGCACCGCCGCAGCGGTTCCCAAGAATGTTCTCCGCCTGCTCCGACGCCCCCTCCGCACCCCCGAGTCGTAGGCGCGGCGGGTGGAGGCGGGCGAGTAGCAGCCGTGGAAGTAGGCCACGCCGTAGGTCCGCTTGTAGGTCGCGGGCAGACGGTCGGCTCGTTCCCGCTTGGCCCAGTAGGACCCCGCGGTCGGGCGGATGCCGAGCGGACCGAACTCGCAGACCGCGAACGTGCGGTCTGGGAAACGGTCCAGGACGTGCTCAATGCGGTCGAGTTCGGCGTCGCACTCGGGGTGTCGGCGTGCACCTGAACGTGCACCGGTAGGTACAGCTCAACGCGCACAACCGCAGAGCCTCGCCGGGCTGCCGATACCCGGCCGTGGGGCCGGGCAGCGGCTTGATCGATGGACGTCCAGCGCCGAGAATACGCAAGGCGAGATCACCTGGGGAGGCGTCGTGCGTCTGGGGACGGTGGCGGTGACAGGCGCGGCGGGGAACATCGGGTCCGTCGTGCGCAAGGCACTTCGGGGTGAAGCGACGCGGGTGATCCTGCTCGACCGGGTGGCGCTGCAGCCGGAGGCCGACAACGAGGACGTGCACACCGTCGACCTGCGTGATGCGGCCGCCGTGGAATCAGCGCTCGCGGGCGCTGATCAGGTGCTCCATCTGGGCGGTGTGCCGGACGAAGCGCCGCTCGCGGATCTCCTCGATGTCAACGTGCTCGGCACCCACCACGTGCTGGAGGCGGCACGACGTACAGGCATCGAGCGGGTGGTGCTGGCCAGCAGCAACCGCGTGGCCGGCTTCTACCCCGTCGGGCACCTCACGAGGCCGCAGGAGCCCGTACGGCCTGACGGCCTGTACGGGGTGAGCAAGGCGGCCATCGAGGCCCTCGGGCAGCTCTACGCCGACAAGTTCGGCCTGTCCGTCATCTGCCTGCGCATCGGCAGCTTCGAACCCGTCCCGACCGAGCCCCGGCATCTGGCGACGTGGCTCAGCCAGCGCGACGCCGTCGGCTACGTTCGGGCCGCGCTGACCGCCCCGGCATCCACCCGCTTCGCCACCGTGTACGCCGTCTCCGCCAACACCCGCCGATTCTGGGAACTCCCGGATCCGGCGGTACTGGACTACACCCCCGTCGACAACGCCGAACCCCACGCCATCGACATTCCCGGAGCCGAGCTCCCGGCCGACCCCGCAGCACCCCAGGCCGGCCCCTACGCCCTGCCCGAGTTCACCCTTCCACACCTTCGATCCTGACCACACGGCCGCCCACGAACGACAGCCCCAACGCAGCCGCGAACCGCAAGACCGACTACCGGGCGCCACCAACGTCGTGGCGCACCACGGCGCCGTGCACGTTCGCCTGCACCAGGCTGTGCACTTTCAGACGAACGCCGACACGAGGTCACTGGACTCCTTCCATGTCTTGGCGCGTTGGAAGGTGACGCCGCGTCGGGCGAGCAGGCAGCGCAGGGCCTCGCGGCCGATGCGGATCACCCGACCGTGCACGCGTCGCAGGTAGGCGAGCAGTTTGCGTATCGACCAGCGGGTGAAGGGCTGACCGAGCCTGGTCGGGTCGAATGGTGGCCGTCTGGACGACGAAGTCCTCGTCATCAGGACTGAGAAGGCGGGGACGGCCTCCCGCCCACCGAGGGTCCAGGCAGGCCAGCAGTGCCGGGGGCGACTGTTCACCCCCGGGCAAGGCGCGACGTAATTCAGCGATTGTCGAGCCGGTCAGCCCAGTCGATGGGGACTCTGCCGGCAGGCCCCGGAACTGGCTGGTCGAGAGGGTGACCGAGGGGAGGGGCCAGTTCGGGGCCCGTCTCGAAGAACTCGGAGGTGTCGTAGTTCCAGAACCAGGTCTCCCCCGGTTCGAAGCTGCGGATGAGCGGGTGGCCGGTGGCGTTCGCGTGGGCAGTGGCGTGCTTCGCCAGGGAGTCGTCGCAGCAGCCGATGTGTCCGCACAGGGCGCAGCGGCGCAGGTGGAGCCACCATCCCGCGACCGTTTCGCATTCGAGGCAGCCGGTGCCGCTCGGCGGCGCGGAAGGGTCGAAGGCGTCCTGGGAGATCATGTCCGCTCCTCCTGGTCGGTGTGCTGGTCGCTGGAAGTTGCGGGGCGCCCGGGCGCCTGCCTGTGGGGTCCGGGGCTCGGTACGGCTAGGGATGCACCAGGTCCGCGCCGTCGGCTCGGCGTCGTTCGAAGACGAGTCGTACCGCGGCGGAGCCCTCGCCGACCGCGGTGGCGACGCGTTTGACGCTACCGCTGCGCACGTCGCCGATGCAGAACACGCCGGGGGTGCTGGTTTCGAAGGCGAAGGGTGCCCGTCGGCCGGTCGTGTCGGTGTGGAGATCGTGTCCGGTGAGCAGGAAGCCCTTGGCGTCGGCGGCCAGCTGGCCGTCGAGCCAGTCCGTGCAGGGCACCGCGCCGATGAACACGAAGACCGCGCGGACCGGCAGGGTGGAGGTCCTGTCCGTGGCGTGGTCGATCACCTCCAGGCCGGTGATCGCGGAGTCCGCGGTGAGGGCGACGGCTTCCGTGCGCAGCCGTACCCGGATCTTCGGGTTCGAGGCGATGGCGTCGATCAGGTAGCGGGACATCGAGTGGTCGAGGTCGTGTCCGCGGACCAGCAGGTGCACCGGATCGGAGGTCCGTGCGAGGAACATGGCGGCTTGGCCTGCGGAGTTCGCGCCGCCGATCACCGCGACCGGCAGCCCGGCCGCGTGGCCGGCCTCGGCGACGGTCGCCGAGTAGTGGACGCCGGTGCCTTCCCAGGCTTCGATGCCCGGAACGTCCAGGCGCCGGTACCGGGCCCCGGTGGCGATGATCACGTCGCGGGCCGTGAACGATCGGCCGTCCTCGCAGGTGAGGGTGTGCAGGCCGCCGTGGCTCGCGAAGGCGGTGGCGTGGGCGTTGCGGTGGAGTCGGACGCCGAACTTGGTGGCCTGGACCACGCCGCGGGCGGCCAGTTCGGCGCCGGACAGGCCGGCGGGGAAGCCGAGGTAGTTCTCGATGCGCGAGGAGGTGGCGGCCTGCCCGCCGAAGGCGGCCGCGTCGACGAGTACGGTCTGCAGCCCTTCCGAGGCGCCGTAGACGGCCGCTGCCAGTCCGCCGGGGCCGCCGCCGACCACGAGCAGGTCGCAGGCGCCGGTGCCGCGGTCGGGTGTGGGGGGCGGCTCGCGGAATTCGGCGGCGACGTCGGCGGGCAGCGGGTTGCGCAGCACCGGCCGGCCGGGGATCAGGACGATGGGGAGGTCCGCCACCGGAACCCGGAGTTCTCGCAGCAGCGCTTCGGCGTCCTGCTGTTCTTCGAGGTCGATCCAGGTCACGCCCGTCCGGTTGGCCGAGAACAACTGCACGAGTGCTCGGCACCGTTCGTCGTACCGCGAGCCGATCAAGGTCAGTCCGGTGCCCTTGCGCAGCAGGTTCGCCCGACGTTCCAGGAACGTCCGCAGGATGTGCTCGCTGAGGTCGGGATCCTGTGCGACCAGGGTCTGGATCCGTTCGAGCGGGACCCGGAGCACCCGGCCGGGGCTTCTCATGACGCCGTCGAACCGGGCGCGTTCTCCGGTCAGCATGCCGATCTCGCCCAGGTACTCCGCCGGCCCGTAGGACGCCACCAGCCGCTCGTCGGGTTCGCCGAGTCGTGCCACGATGTCCGCGGCCCCTTCGAGGACGACGAAGAAGTCGTAGGAGGCGTCACCGGCCGAGAAGAGGATCTCGCCCGGTGTCGCGCGGTGTTCGGCCGCGTGCGCCGCCAGTCGTTCCAGCTGGTGCCCCGACAGCGGCGCCGGCGCTGTCCATGTCCGATTCCTGAGCCGGTCTGCGTCGTCCATGCGGTGCCTTCTTTCACCTGGCAGGCGGCGTGGAGGGGCCCGGTTCCGATTCCTCCGTCGGCTCGGGCGGCGTTCCCCTCGCCCGGGGCGGTGCGGTGCGTCGGGGGTCGTATGACCACCTTCCCTCCGCAGTGACCTGCGGCAACCTCGCGGCCGGCGGCCGTGCAATCCGCGGATGCCGGCGGCGTCGGGACATGCGGGCCGCAACGGGAACAAGGAACAGCAGAAGGCTGTTGGCATGCCCGCGACATGTTCGGTGTCGTGATGCAACGAAAGGACGAGCCGATGAAGGTACGCAACTCGCTTCGAGCACTGAAGGCCAAGCCCGGGTCTCAGGTCGTCCGCCGACGCGGGAAGACCTACGTCGTGAACAAGCGGGACCCGCGACTCAAGGCACGTCAGGGCTGACCGGACGGGTGCTCGGGCCGCGGGCGGGCCGCCGGAC
>NZ_JBFBJZ010000159.1:0-4580 GCF_040686255.1 Kitasatospora sp. NPDC085879
TCGTCCTCCTCGGAGGAGGTCAAGTCCTCGGCGCGGGCCGCAATCGTGCTTCCGCTGTTCTCGGGCCATCCGAGTGCGACGGTCGTCCGGTCCACTTGCGCCGGGTAGAGCCGGCCTCCAGGCGTCGGGTGCCCCCCAGAGATGGTTGATGATCTCGGCCAGATCCGACAGGGTCCGTGCGGCGTCCACCGGCAGTTCGTGGACGGCACCACCCAGCTCGCCGTCCCCAACACCGAGCCCGGCGTCCTGGAGTTCAGCGACCGCAGCGGGAAGCCGCTGTTCACCGTCACCACCACCCCCGTCCAGTGAGCGCCCGCCGGGCGGCGAAGATGCGCCGGCCGCCTACCGGCGGCGGTGGTCGTTGGGTGCGAGGCGGGGCCCGAATCGGGGTGCGCGGACGCCGAGCGCGCGGATGAGGCGGCGGACGCGGTGGCGGTGGCCGGCGTAGGGGGCGAGGAGTTCGAGCATCTCCTCGTCGGTGCCGCGGGCCTTCCCGGCGAGGGCCCAGGCGACGGTGTTCGGCAGGTGCAGGTCGCCGACCGAGACCGCGTCTGGGTCGCCGTTGCAGCGCTGCAGCGTCTCGGCCGCGGTCCACGGACCGATCCCGGGCACGTGCATCAGCCGGGCCGCCGCCTCCGTGCCGGCCATTGCGGAGGCTTCCTCCAGGCGGGGTGCGAGCCGCACCGCGCGGAGGATCGTTTCGGTGCGCTTCGCGTCCACGCCCGCGCGGTGCCAGGACCAGGAGGGCACCAGCGCCCACTCCCGCGCCGACGGCGGCACCACCAGTCCGAGCTCCGCACCCGGTCCGGGCGCTGCAGTTCCGTGACGGCGCAGCAGGTACCGCCAGGCGCGGTGCGCCTCGGTCACCGTGACCTTCTGCTCGAGGACGGCCGGCACGAGCGAGTCCATCACCAGACCGCTCGCACTGAGACGCAGTCCGGGGTTGCGCCGCTGGACGTCCCGCAGCTTCCCGGGCGGCAGCACCAGGTCGTCCGGCTCATCGTTCACGCCGAGCATCGCCGGCAACTGTTCGAGCAGCCAGTCCGCGCCCGGCCCCCACGCGGTCGCGGCGACAGTGCCGTCGGCCGACCGTGCCACGATCCGCAGCGTCCCCAGCCCCGCCGGGGTGCGCGAAGCCCGCCACATGGTGCCCGACTCCAGCCGGATCGTCGGATCCCCCGCTCCGCGGCGCAGTGGCGAGATCACGGCCGGGAGGTCGAGCGCGTACGGCGGGCGCCAGGTCCGCGATCGTGCACTGTCCACTGCTCTCACCGCCATGCCCGTGCCGTTCGGTCCCGCCGCAGTCCGGCGGCACCGGCGCACCTTACGCGACCAGCCTGACGGTGGCCGCTGTCCCGGTCCAGCACCGCCCGGAAGAGGTTCGGGGCGCAGGAGTGCGGCCGGCTGTCCCGTCTCAACGAAGTTTGACCGGTCTCAACGGACTTTGACCGCGGCCTCCACCAGCAGGAGCGGGTACGGAGCGGCGTCAGAACGGCGGTTCGTTGGAGTAGGTGCCGCCCCAGGGGTCGGGGGCCGGGGCGGCGCTTGGCCGGACCTGGAGGGCTCGGACGGCGTCCTTGATGCGGCCGAGGTCGATGAGATGGTGGGCCAGGACAGTGCTATTGGAAACGGGGTGCTGTTCGAGGACAGCGACGGCTTCCTCGATGCGGCCGGCCTTGGCAAGCAGGTCAGAGAGGGACCAGGCCGCGTACCAGGTGCCGCCTTCGGGGTGCGCCCGGGCCTGCTCGATCGCTTCGTCGCGTAGGCCGCAGTCGGCCATTAGCGGAAGCCGCATCCGGAAGAAGTCCCACTCCTCCTCACCGTCACGCCGCTCCTTGAGGGCGTCGAGGTAGGCCAGAGCCTCCTGGGCACGGCTGTGCTCGGCATACAGGGTGCACAGCGTGTCAACGACGCAGTCGTCCGCGCCGCCCGGAGAGTCCGCCAGGGCGCGCATCACCGCGATCGCCTCGTCGACGCGGCCGTGCCGGAC
The DNA here is from genome assembly GCF_040686255.1 of Kitasatospora sp. NPDC085879. Classification (NCBI taxonomy): domain Bacteria; kingdom Bacillati; phylum Actinomycetota; class Actinomycetes; order Kitasatosporales; family Streptomycetaceae; genus Kitasatospora; species Kitasatospora sp. NPDC085879. The sequence continues at coordinate 1,991 of NZ_JBFBJZ010000159.1, forward strand.
CAAGAGCTGGGACAGTAGATGGGCCACGCGCCACATGCCGTGGGGCTTCTCGGCGAAGGTCCGGTAGACGGTGGTCGCTCCCTCCTCATCGCCGCGTTCCTCCAGCACCTCGGCCAGGCTCCGCGCGGCGTGCCCGTGGTGCTCGGAGTCGGCGTACGCGCGCAGTTCCTCAATCCGTCCGTGCCTGGCCAGCAGGTCGGCCAGCGCGTCCCGGCCGTTGACCGACGTAACCTCCCGGCGGCGCAGCAGGGCGATCGCCTCGTCGACGCGGCCTTGCCGTTCCCGGACGGTGGCGAGCAGGTCGAAGGCGTTGGACGGCTCCAGGCGGAGCCGGTGGCAGTCGGGGTCGTCGCAGGCCGGGACCGCGGCCTCGATCCGGGTTTCCAGCAGCGCCCCCACCTCCTCGTCCTGGCCTGCGGCTTCGGCGACGTCGACCAGGGCCTGGGCGATGAACCAGTCCTCAATCCCGGGCCGCAGCAGCGCGAGCGCCTCGGCGGCCCGGCCGTGGCGGGCCAGCAGACGCGCGAAGAAGTCGAGGACCAACCGGTCGCCGGCCTGCGCGTAGGGGCGGGACAGCTCGATCGCCTCCTGCGCCCTGCCCCAGCCTTCCAACAGCTCGGCCCGGGCCCGGGCGGCCGGCCACCAGCCCGTCGCGATATACGGACCAAGCACGTCCAGCGCCTGCTCGTACTGCCGTCGGTCGCCGAGCAGCCGCGCCCACTCCAGCGCGCAGAACCACTCCCCGCGCCCGGCCTGGAACTCCACTTCCCGCTCGTGGCCAAGCTCCAGAAGCCGGGTCACCAGCGACGCAGGAATGCAGCCCGACAAGGTCCGGGCCCGGTAATCAAGATCAGCAGTGTCCACGACCCCGCACCCTAGCCGCCACCCCCGACACACCCCGGATCCGCCCGCAGTCAACGTCCGATGAGACGAATCCCGCCCCGTCAAACTTCGCTGAGACTGATCAAACTTCGGTGAGACAGGTCAGCCGCCGTGCGGGGCGCGAGCGGGGGGCGACACGCGAAAGATATTCGCACAAGTATTCGAACAAGGTCTGCGCTGGTGGGACGGAGGGGTTCCGGATCGGCGAGGGGGTCGTGCGAGCGAGGAGGCGGCGCGCGTGTTCACGCATCTGCACGTGGCCTCCGGCTACTCGGCCCGCTACGGCGCGAGCCTGCCGGACGCCCTTGCCGCTCGGGCCGCCGAGCAGAAGCTCGGCGCGCTCGCGCTGACCGACCGCGACACGGTGGCCGGCGCGGTGCGGTTCGCGAAGGCCTGCGCGGCCTCCGGCGTCCGGCCGCTGTTCGGCGCCGACCTGGCCGTTCCGTTCCTCGACAGTGCCGCGGCCGGCCGAACGGGCCGGCCAGGTGCGGCCGTCGTGGTGGGGGAGCGGCGGCCGCGGACCCCGGCGCGGGGCGGCGCGTTCGTCGACGAGTCCGCGCCGCGGATCACCCTGTTGGCCCGGGACCGGACCGGGTGGGCGAACCTGTGCGCGTTGATCACCGCGGGCTGGGCCGCCCGTGTGGAACGCGGCGGCGGCCAGCCGATCGTCCCGTGGGCGGCGATCCAGGAGCACGCCGAGGGCCTGACCGTGTTGCTCGGCCCCGGCTCTCAGCCGCTGCGGGCGCTCGCCGCCGGCCGCCCCGACACCGCCACCGAACTCCTCGCCCCCTGGCGCGAGGTCTTCGGGCCGCACCTGCGCCTGGAGGCCGTCCACCACCGCCGCACCGGCACCGCACCCGGTTCGCTGCGGCTGGCCGCCCGCACGGTCGGTCTCGCCGCTGACCTCGACCTGCTCGCCGTGATCACCAACGCGGTCCGCTACCTCGATCCGGCCCAGTCGCGGGTCGCGGACGTGCTGGACTCCGCCCGGCTGCTGATGCCGATCCGGCCGGATCGGACCTGCAACGGCGAGCGCACCCTGAAGGACCACCGCGAGATGGCCCAGCTGGCGGAGGAGGTCGCCCGCGCGGCCGGCCAGGAACACGGCGGCGCCGCGCACCTCCTCGCGACCACAGCCCGCACCGCCACTGACTGTCGCCTCGACCCGGCGTCCGACTTCGGCATCGGCCAGGTCCACTTCCCCGAGGAGCACGTCGTCGGCGTCGCCCCCGGCACCTCCGCCCGGGTGCTGCGCGAGCGCTGCGACGCCGCGTTGGTCCGGTACGGCTACGACCGCAGCCCCACCATGCGCACCCGGCTGGAGGAGGAGTTGCGGGTCATCAACACGCTCGGCTGGCCGACATACTTCCTGACGGTCGCCCAGGTCGTCGACGACGTGAAGGAGATGGGCATCCGCGTCCAGGCCCGCAGCTCCGGCGCCGGATCCTTGGTGGTGCACCTGCTGGGTGTCAGCTTCGCGAACCCGCTCGACCACGAGCTGATCATGGAGCGGTTCCTCAACCTGCGGCGCAAGAGCCTGCCGGACATCGACATCGACGTGGAGTCCGCACGCCGCCTCGAGGTCTACCGCCGGATCATGACCCGCTACGGCGCCGAACGCGTCTGCACCCTCTCCATGCCCGAGACCTACCGCGCCCGGCACGCCATCCGCGACACCGGCCTCGCCCTCGGCCTGCCCCCCGACGAG
>NZ_JBFBJZ010000160.1:0-4482 GCF_040686255.1 Kitasatospora sp. NPDC085879
GCGCTCACCCCCGGCCGCCGACACCTCCTGCCCATGGCGGCCCCCGACGACCCGGACGCACCACAGGCCGCTCTCGACCGCGACGGCGCCGCACGCCTGCTGCGCGATGCCGCCCTGCGCGTGCCGGGCGTATCCCACGCCGACGTGCGAGTTCGCCGACGCCGGATCAACGCCCGCGCGCAGGTCGCCTTCCGCGACCTGGACACGGTGCGGACCGAGGTCACCGAAGCACTGACAGCACAGCTCGACGCCCTCGCCCTCGCCCGGGTGCCCCGGCTCACGGTCCGGGCCCGCCGGCGCGGCCAGTGACCGTGCAGCCGCACAGACCGCCGGCCCCATCGCCACGGGAGACCATCTGATGAACTCTCACTCCGTCCTCAACCGGACCTTGCTGGCCGTCGCCGGCCTGGTCATGCTCGGCGGCGGCCTGCTCGTGCTGGTCGGCGCGCTGGACCTCTACCGGCGCTGGAGTCTCGACCCGCCCGCCGACTGGCCCCTCACCGGCCCGCACGACACCCTCGTGCCGGTCCAGGACCGCACCCGCTGGACGGACGAGGACTGGTGGTGGCCGACCGTCATCGCCGCCCTGGCCATCCTCATCGCCCTGGCCCTGTGGTGGCTCCTGGCACAACTCCACCACCGCCACCCCGGGCGCCTGCCGGTCGGCAACCCGCCCTGCGACGGCGTCGAACTGCACGACAGCGCCCTCGCCGACGCCCTGGCCGCCGACGCCGCCCGACTCCCCGGCGTCCACAAGGCGCAGGCCCACCTGACCGGTCACCCTGACCACCCACACGCGACCTTCGATCTCACCCTCGATCCGGACGCCCACCCCCGGGACATCCTCCCCGCCCTGGAAGGCACCCTGCACCGCGCCCGCCGCAGCACCGGATGGGAGCAACTCCCCGCCCGGGCCACGCTGCGCGTCGCCTCCCACCGGCCCCACCGCGCCGAATGACCCGCGATGACCAGGTCACGGCACCGCCGAGCAGGCCGGAGCGAGAGCGTCCTGTCGGGGTTCCGATGCCGACCGGTCCGCCGCTACGGGCTGTGCGTCGACGGCTGGCGCATGCCCTCCTCAAAGGGTCTTGGGAGGCAGACGTCCTCAACCGTGATGCGTCCTTCACGACCTCCACGGCGCGCGACAAGGGCCGCGATTCGTCGCGCCCGGCAGACCCGGGCGGCCTCGAGCATGCCGGGCCACGAGTACCACGCCGCCGCCGGGGAACACCTCGCAGCTGCGCACAGCCGCGCAACAGCCCACAGAAACCGCCCAGACGCCCGCCCCGACCGCGACCAAGTCGCTCACCTTCGGCGCCACCGCACGGGGCCGCGCAGAACCCGGCACCGGCCGCCCCGGACGATCCTCCGGCGCGGCCCCCGGCCCCACCAGGACGACAAGCACGCCCAAAGCCCAGAGCCCGGACACAGCCACGACGACAGTGACGACGCTCGGGCATGCCGACACCTGCCCGCCCCGGCCGCTTCACCGTCCCGCTGCGCCCGCGGCACGCGGACAGCGGACCACCCGCGCGCGGCGGGGCGGTGAACGGCTCCCGGGGCCCGTGGGCAGCCTCCCAGCCGCGCCGTACGGTAGTCCTGAAGGGCGTCCTCCGGCACCGAGCACTTCACTCCGTCTGACCGATCCAACCCTGGCAAGGCGCCCGTCGGGTGGGCGCCGGGCGTGGCCGATGACGCGGGGGCATGTCGGCGGGCTGGGTCCGGCACAAGGAGGTGCCGTGTATGGCCATCAGGAACGGCGGTACCGCAGGGGCCAGGTCGCAGGGGCGGCGCCTGGCCGACAGCCATGCCATGAGTGTCGTGGCCAGGGTCGGGCTCTGCGCACGGGGAGCGATCAACGTGCTGGTGGGGGTCCTGGCCGTGCGGATCGGGCTCGGCGCAGGGAGCGGTGACGAGGCTGACAGGTCCGGCGCGGTGCGGACCATCGGCGAACAGCCCTTCGGCCGCTTCCTGCTGTGGGCGCTGGTGGTGGGGCTGGCGGCGATGGCGCTGTGGCGGCTGTCCGAGGCCGTGTTCGGATCATCGGTGCCGGGCGGCGACAAGTGGACCAGGCGCCTGGGCTCTCTGGTGCTGGCCGTGTTCTACGCGGTGATCTCCATCGGCGTGGTGCAGACCGTCCTGGTCGGCGGCTCCTCCGGGAGCCGGTCCGGCAACGAGACGTCCAAGGAGTACACCGCGAGGGTGCTGGAGTGGCCGGGCGGGCGGTTCCTGGTCGGCGGGGTCGGAGCCGTCCTGGTCATCGTGGGCGTGGTGATGGCGGTGCGCGCAGTGATGCGGAAGTTCGAGGAGGATCTCCAGACAGGTGACATGAGCCCGCGAACGCGGCGGGTCGTCGCGCTGCTGGGAATCGTCGGCGGCGTGGCGTGCGGCGCCGCCGCGGCGGTGGCCGGCCTGTTCATCCTGCTGGCCGCCGTGAAGTTCGACCCCAGCAAGGCCAAGGGCCTGGACGAGACGCTGCGCTCGTTCGCGGACACACCCGCCGGCCCCGTGCTGCTGATCGCGGCAGCGATCGGCTTCCTGCTGTTCGGCCTCTACTCCTTCTGCGAAGCCCGCTGGCACAAAACTCCTGAACGATCAGACCCGCCCGCGCGATAACAGCAGGCGTCCCGGCAGATCAACCGACCCCGTTCCGGGCACCGGAGTGCACATCCGGGGTCCGCCCGAGCACCTCCGACAGCAGGCCGATCCACAACCCCTCGAAAGGGGCCCAGACCCCATGTCGGCAGCGGCTCAATTTCAACCGTTGCCGACACCCCACCCGCCACCGCTGCGGCCGGCCCACCGAAGCCCGACCGGCCGCTCGCCGCGCCGTTGGCCAGCGACGGCATCGACCGTGGTACTCAACATTCATGCCGATGAAGCCTCCCGATCCCGAGGGCCGCTCGTCCCTGTTCGGGCGGCTGCGCCGCAGGGTCGGCCGTTCGGCGGCCGGGCGCGGATGGAGGCGGGGCAGCGCTCTCGAACTGTGGCAGCGGTCGCTGGGCTTCGCGGCGCTCGGGTTCCTCACCCTCGTGCCGCTGCTGATCGTCATCTCGGCGGCTGACCCGGCGAACGGGCAGGGCTTCGCACAATGGCTGGGCGAAGGACTCGGTGTGTCGGCGACCTCCAGGAAGAAGGTCGAGCAGCTGATCGCCCTGCCCGGCCAGACACTGCAGACCACGACGGCGTTCAGCCTCGCCGCCCTCGCCGTTTTCGGCCTGTCCTTCGGAGCGGCGGTGCAGACCACCTACGAGAAGATCTGGGGCCTACCACCGGCCCGCTGGTGGGCCAGGTGGCGGCACGCCGTGTGGCTCGCCGCCCTCATCGGACTCCTCCTCCTGTCCGCCACCACCACCCTGTGGCGGCAGACCCCGCTCGGCGGCGTCGCCGCGGTGCTGAGCGCCGTCCTGTTCCTCTGGTGGTCGCAGCGGATGCTGCTCGGCGGCCGGGTCCCCTGGATCGCCCTGCTGCCCGGCGCCGTGGCCACCACAGCCGGGCTGCTCGGCCTGAGGGTCTTCTCCCGGCTCGTCTTCTCGCCACTGATCGCCACCAACACCCTCGCCTACGGACCGATCGGGACCGTCCTGGTCATCCAGTCCTGGCTGGTCGGCGTCGGCGCCGTGGTCTACGGCGGCGCACTGGCCGGCCGGCTGCTCCACGACGAATATCCTCGCCTGGAAGGTGCGCTGAAACGACGAAGGTGAGGCCGGGACCATCCCGGAGAGCACACCACCCCACCGATGGAGACACCGTGACCACCACTCAGCACACCGCACCGGGGCCCGCGCCGCCCCCCGGGCACACCGCCCGGGCCGCGCCAGGGTGGACCCGAACGGATAGACCAGCCCGCTGCGGGGACAAGGCGCTGGTGTCCGAGGGCTGGATCGTTGCACCACGGAAGATGCGGGCCACGAGCGGGCCGACTGCCGCCGCCCACCCCTGAACCCGTCACCCTGCACGGAGGCGTGCCATGGTTCTGTTTCTCGTGGTCGTGATCACCGCGATCGTTCTGGGCCCGGTGGGCGTTCTCGTCCACGGCCTGCTTCTGCTCGCCATCGGTGTGCTGCTGCTTATCGCAGACGTGGTCTACCTCGCTGTGCGCTCATTTACGAGCCGGCCCCCTCGCGGTGAGCCCGACCCATGCCGTGGTGTAGCCATCCGTTCATTTCGAGCAGCGAGGGTGGAGACCCGGCATCTGCGCCGCGCCGAGGGCGGACATCGCAAGGCGGCCGGGTCGCGGCGTGGGTGGCGGGTGGGTAGCGTCGGTGGTGAGGGACCAGAAGTTGAGCGTGTGTCGCCGCGGGGGCGCCCGGGGGGTAACGGGGGGCCCGCCCGGGGGGCGGGGCGCCCACATCGGGGTGTGGTGTTTGATAAACGGGTGCGGGGCGCCCGCGCCCGGGGGGGCGCCGCCCCCCCCCGGCCCCCCCCACCACTCTCCCGGCTACAGCCGCAGCAGCCCGTCCCGGATCCGCTCCAGCAGCG
>NZ_JBFBJZ010000161.1:2633-4462 GCF_040686255.1 Kitasatospora sp. NPDC085879
TGTGATGGGTAGGGGAGCGTCGTGTGCCGGGTGAAGCAGCGGAGGAATCCAGTTGTGGACGGTTCACGAGTGAGAATGCAGGCATGAGTAGCGATACAAGAGTGGGAAACTCTTGCGCCGATTGACCAAGGGTTCCTGGGTCAAGCTGATCTGCCCAGGGTAAGTCGGGACCTAAGGCGAGGCCGACAGGCGTAGTCGATGGACAACGGGTTGATATTCCCGTACCCGCTTTGAAGCGCCAACGTCGAACCAGGTGATGCTAAGGCCGTGAAGCCGGCCCGGAGTCTTCGGACGAAGGGACGTGGTGGAGCCGCCGGTCCAAGCCTGTAGTAGGTGAGCGATGGGGTGACGCAGGAAGGTAGTCCAGCCCGGGCGGTGGTAGTCCCGGGGTAAGGGTGTAGGACGAACGGTAGGCAAATCCGCCGTTCACATAGTCTGAGACCTGATGCCGAGCCGATTGTGGTGAAGTGGATGATCCTATGCTGTCGAGAAAAGCCTCTAGCGAGTTTCATGGCGGCCCGTACCCCAAACCGACTCAGGTGGTCAGGTAGAGAATACCGAGGCGTTCGGGTGAACTGTGGTTAAGGAACTCGGCAAAATGCCCCCGTAACTTCGGGAGAAGGGGGGCCAGCCCTGGTGAGGATCTTTACGGTCTGAGCTGGGGGTGGCCGCAGAGACCAGCGAGAAGCGACTGTTTACTAAAAACACAGGTCCGTGCGAAGCCGTAAGGCGATGTATACGGACTGACGCCTGCCCGGTGCTGGAACGTTAAGGGGACCGGTTAGTCCGATTTCGGTCGGGCGAAGCTGAGAACTTAAGCGCCAGTAAACGGCGGTGGTAACTATAACCATCCTAAGGTAGCGAAATTCCTTGTCGGGTAAGTTCCGACCTGCACGAATGGCGTAACGACTTCTCGACTGTCTCAACCACAGGCCCGGTGAAATTGCATTACGAGTAAAGATGCTCGTTTCGCGCAGCAGGACGGAAAGACCCCGGGACCTTTACTATAGCTTGATATTGGTGTTCGGTTCGGCTTGTGTAGGATAGGTGGGAGACTGTGAAGCGGCAACGCCAGTTGTTGTGGAGTCGACGTTGAAATACCACTCTGGTCGTGCTGGATGTCTAACCTGGGTCCGTGATCCGGATCAGGGACAGTGTCTGGTGGGTAGTTTAACTGGGGCGGTTGCCTCCTAAAGGGTAACGGAGGCGCCCAAAGGTTCCCTCAGCCTGGTTGGCAATCAGGTGTTGAGTGTAAGTGCACAAGGGAGCTTGACTGTGAGACTGACGGGTCGAGCAGGTACGAAAGTAGGGACTAGTGATCCGGCGGTGGCTTGTGGAAGCGCCGTCGCTCAACGGATAAAAGGTACCCCGGGGATAACAGGCTGATCTTCCCCAAGAGTCCATATCGACGGGATGGTTTGGCACCTCGATGTCGGCTCGTCGCATCCTGGGGCTGGAGTAGGTCCCAAGGGTTGGGCTGTTCGCCCATTAAAGCGGTACGCGAGCTGGGTTTAGAACGTCGTGAGACAGTTCGGTCCCTATCCGCTGTGCGCGTAGGAGTGTTGAGAAGGGCTGTCCCTAGTACGAGAGGACCGGGACGGACGAACCTCTGGTGTGCCAGTTGTCCTGCCAAGGGCATGGCTGGTTGGCTACGTTCGGGAGGGATAACCGCTGAAAGCATCTAAGCGGGAAGCCTGCTTCGAGATGAGCACTCCCACCTCCTTGAGAGGGTAAGGCTCCCAGTAGACGACTGGGTTGATAGGCCGGATATGGAAGCCCAGTAATGGGTGGAGTTGACCGGTACTAATAGGCCGAGGGCTTGTCCTCAG
>NZ_JBFBJZ010000162.1:0-4181 GCF_040686255.1 Kitasatospora sp. NPDC085879
CGGCGACGCAGGGGGTGCCGCCGGCGGCGTAGATGTCGCAGGGCCCCTGGGTGGCCGCCTGCGAGGTCGCGGCCGTGGCGGTGAGCAGGCCGACGGCGAGTGCGGCGGTCGCGCCCGTTGCGAGGAGAGCTCGCCCGAGCCTACGGATCGACGGTTTGACCATGAAGGACTCCTTCACAGGGTGGGGGTGGGGTGGGCGTCCGCGGACCTCCCGGCGTCCTGCTGTGCGGACGGTGCGGGCTCCGCCGACGCGTCCGAGTGCGGTTCGGCTTCGGCCGAATTCGGCACCGACTCGGCACGGACTGTTCGTCAGCTCCAGGGGGCGGCGGCGAGCCAGCTGGTGTCCTGGGCCCACGACGACGGGTTGTCCCAGGCGTTGGTGCCGCCGTTGCCGGCGATGTAGCCGACGAGGCGGTAGTGGCGGATGTACTTGGCCGGGAAGTTGAAGGACTGCAGGGAGTAGCCCGTGCCGCTGTTTCCCGGCTTCGCGCAGAAGGTGGCGTCGGCGGCGAACTGGCCTGTGCCGGCATCGGCCTGGAGGTGGAGCTGGAAGGCGTAGTGCCTGAGGTAGCGGCCGGGTGTGTCGGCGGACTCGAAGGAGACACAGCTGCTGTCGGCCAGGCCGGCGCGGACGATCCAGGTGGCGTTGCCCTTGTCGACGGCGGAACTGCCGGAGGTCACCGGCGCGATCACGACCCTGTCGTCGCCCGTGTCGTGCCGCAGGTAGTCGCCGGTGCAGCAGGAGGTGGTGGCCTGCAGCGACACCTTCGCGCCCGGGACGAAGGGGTTCGTGGTGTCGGTGCTGTAGCCGGCTGCGGCAATGTTGGCCTGGACTGCGGCGTCGGTGGCGTCGGAAGGGTAGCCCTTGACCATCGCGCCCTCGTAGAAGGTGCCGGCGCTCGCGTTGCGGTTGGTCTGGCAGCAGTCGCCGCCGCTGCCGAGGATGACGGCACCCTGCTTGTGCATCGGGCTCCACCCGCCGGGCAGCGTGCCACTGTAGAGCTGGGTCAGGCCACCGGAGCGGGCGTCGGCGCCCTTGAGCGCCATCCGGGCGGTGCCGTCGTTCTTGAGCATCGCGGTGACGAAGCGGCTGGTCTGCGAGACCTGGGCGGTGTTCCACGTCTTGCTGCCGCCGGAGAACAGGCCGTTCTCCAGATCCGCCTGCACCCACGGCCCGGTCCCGCTGCAACCGCCGAACCAGCACTCCGTGCCGAAGTTGATCGCGTCCATGGCGCCGTTGCCGTCGGCCTTGTGGTCGATCTCCGTGTTGCCGTAGTCGAAGCAGCAGCCGCCGTTGACGTGGGTGCCGCTGGTGACCATGTACTCGCCCTCGGGCGAGCTGCCCGTGGGCACGCCCCCGGCGGGGTTGTAGGCGAAGTAGCTGTTGCCGGGGTTGATGTAGAGCGCGTACGCCTTCCGGCCGCCCACGCTCAGCGCCTCCGTGTTCGCAACGGCCGCCGAGTCGGCGCCGCCGGTCCCGCCGGGTCCTTGGTAGACCAAGGTGTTGCCGCCGCCTGTCTGGTCGTAGACCCGGGTGATGGTGCAGGCGGTACCCGCACAGAAGGAGTCCTGCGCCCCGGCGTCGGCGACGCCTCCGGCGGCGAGCATCCCGACGTCCTGCAACCTGCCGTCCGAGGTCCGCTGCACCTGGTACAGCGGCCCGCTGTAGGAGGCGAACAGCGCACGGGTGGTGCTGTGCGCCGCGACGCACGGCGTTCCGCCTGCGGCGTAGATGTCGCACGGGCCCTGGGTGGCGGCCTGGGAGGCGGTGGCCCCGCCGACGAGTAGGCCGGCGACCAGCACGGCTGTCGTCCCCGCAGCCGGCAGCGCCCGCCGGATGCGGCGCAGCCACGATCGCATGGACATGGGTGGAACTCCTTCGCAGGGTGGGGAAGGAAGATCGCGGCCGATAATGTTAACGCTAACAATTTTGGCCTCGGAAGGGTGCGCGCAGGGTTGAAATGGACACCGCCATCGCGCTGCAACGCCCATCAATATGGCCAGAGTTCGAGACGCCGTCAAGATGTCGCGCACGACGGAGTTGGCTTCGAGATGTTGAGTCACGAAGCACAAGAGAACGCGCCTGCCAAGCCCGCATCGCCGAGGTGGCATGACGTGCGATGGGTCAGCCCTACCGCGACCACCTGCGCCGACGGCGGCCGAGAACCCCGAAGCGCTTCGCTCGACTGCTCCGTGCCCGGGCTTTCACGCCCACGGGAGGGCTTCTCCCGAATGCAAGTGCTCGCTCAGCCACAGCGCGGTGTTGCTGACGTGCATCAACGCGGCGGCCTGGCTGAGGGAGGCGTCGCGGATCGACAGCGCTCGGAAGATCGCCTCGTGCTCGGCGATGGTCCGGTCCGAGGCCTGGGCGTCGACCAGACCGCGCCAGGTGCGGGCGCGCAGCGTGCGCCCGGAGATGCCCTCCAGGAGGGTGAGCAGGGTCTCGTTGCCCGTGGCCGCGATGACGGCACGGTGGAACGCGGCGTCGTGGGCGTTGAGCAGTTCCACGTCGTCATGCGCTTCGCGCATGGCCTCCAGGTGCCGCTCTACCTCGGCCAGCTGCTCGTCGGAGATCCGGGTTGCGGCCAGCGCCGTGGCGACCGGTTCCAGGAGTCGCCGTACCTCGATGAGATCCTGCACCGCGGCGGAATCGCCCTGCAGCAGCTCCACCGCGCCGCCGAGCCCCTCGAGGAGCAGGCTCGGCTGGAGGCTGGTCACGTAGGTGCCGTCGCCCCGTCGGACCTCCAGGATCCGGGCGACGGCCAACGCCTTCACGGCCTCCCGGGCGAGATTGCGGGAGAGGCCGAGCTGGGCGGCCAGCTCCGGCTCCGGGGGGAGCTTCGAGCCCGGTGGCAGCGCTCCGCTGCGGATCAGCTCCCGGATCTGCGTGATCGCCTTGTCCGTCAGAGACACCGCGCACTCCTTCCGGTCCTGTTCGTGACAGGCACGTCCGACCTGATGAGTTCCCGGGCGCGGAGATCCTCCCAGAGAGCCTCGGGGATGTGCTGACGGTGGAGGTCCACGTTCCGTCCGACCTGTTCCGCCGTCCGCATGCCGAGGGTGACGTTGATGATACTGGGATGGCTGTACGGGAACGCGACCGCTGCAGCGGGCAACGTCGTTCCGTGCGCCGCGCAGACCTCGGCGATCGCCAGGGCGCGGGCGACGACGGCCGGGGGAGCTTCCCGGTAGTCGTACGTCATGCCCTGCGCCGGCCGGTCGCGGGAGAGCAGTCCCGAGTTGAACACACCGACGGCCACCACGCTCTTTCCGAGTGCCCGCGCGGCGGGCAGGACGTCGTCGAGGGCGGACTGGTCGAGGAGGGTGTAGCGACCCGCGAGCATCACCACGTCGGCCGGGGTCTCGCGCAGGAAGCGGGCGAGCATGGCCGACTGGTTCATGCCTGCGCCGATCGCGCCGACCACTCCCTGATCACGCAGCTCCGCCAGGGCCGGCATGGCCTCGTCGGCGGCCTGCCACCAGTGGTCGTCGGGGTCGTGCAGGTAGACGACGTCCAGGCGGTCCAGGCCAGTGCGTTCCAAGGTCGCCTCGATGGAGCGGAGCACTCCGTCACGGCTGAAGTCCCACTGCCTGCGAAGGTCGTCCGGCACCACGAAACCTTCGCTGTCGAGCCCGTGCGGCCGCTCGTTGGGGACGAGCAGGCGGCCGACCTTGGAGGAGACGACGTACGCGTCGCGCGGACGGTCCCGCAGGGCGGCTCCCAGACGTCGCTCGGACAGGCCGAGCCCGTAGTGCGGCGCCGTGTCGAAGTACCGGATGCCGGACTCCCAGGCCGCCTCGATCGCGGCCTGTGCGTCGTGAGGAGGGGTGACGCGGTAGAGGTTGCCTATCACGGAGGCCCCGAAGCCCAGGTCGGTGAGCTCGACGGAAGTGTTCATGATCTTCCGGCGGGCCATGGTCCGTTGTGTCAACTGCGTTCCTCCTGGTGCGCGGTTCGGTGCGACGGCCGACGGACCCGGCGCAGGGCATGCATCAGCTCGGTGGCGGAGGCGACGCGGCACCGACGGCGGGATCGGTGGTCATCGGCCCAGCCATCCGCCGTCGACGGGCAGGACGGCGCCGTGCACGTAGGCGGCGGCGTCGGAGGCGAGGAAGACGGTGGCGCCAGCGAGGTCGTCGGCCCGGCCCCAGCGGCCGGCCGGGATCCGTTCCAGGATCGC
>NZ_JBFBJZ010000163.1:0-3979 GCF_040686255.1 Kitasatospora sp. NPDC085879
TTCTGCTGGTAGCGGGGCCCCCCGGGCTCCACGTTGCGGGGTAGGCGGGCGGGCCGAGCGGCGCGGTGCGGGGGGAGGGCGTTTCCCGTCCCTACGGCCTGATCCGGCCGGCCCGGGACTCGAGGTAGCGCCGCTCGGCGATGCTCGCGGTGGCCCTCGCGGCGCGCCGGAAGTGCTCGTACGCCCCGGCCCGATCGCCGGACCTCTCCAGCAGGTGCGCCCGGACGGAGAGCAGACGGTGGTGCCCGGCCATCCGATCGTCGCCGTCCAGGGTGGCCAGCAGGGCCAGTCCGGCCGCCGGGCCCTCGGTCTCGGCGAGGGCGATCGCCCGGTTCAGGGTGACCATCGGGTTGGGGGCGATCCGTTCCAGGATCAGGTAGAGGGCGTGCACCTGGGGCCAGTCGGTCTCGTCGGCCTTGTCCGCGGCGGCGTGCGTGGCGGCGATGGCGGCCTGCAGCTGGTAGGGCCCGAGCGCCGGTCCGGCCAGCGAGGCCTCCGCTAGGCCGAGGCCCTCGTCGATCAGTGCGCGGTCCCATGCCGTGCGGTCCTGCTCGTCCAGCGGCACCAGGTCGCCGTCCACCGTCGTCCGGGCCTTCCGGCGGGCGTGGGTGAGCAGCATCAGCGCGAGCAGCCCGGTCACCTCGCCGTCCCCGGGCAGCTGGGCGTGCACCGTCCTGGCCAGCCGGATCGCCTCGCGCGCGAGGTCGGCGCGGTGCAGCTCGCTGCCGGAGGAGGCGGTGTAGCCCTCGTTGAAGATCAGGTAGAGCACGTGCAGGACGACTCGCAGCCGCTCCTCCCGCTCCGCGCCCTCCGGCAGGCGGAACGAACGTCCGGTGGCCCTGATGCGCTGCTTGGCCCTGCTGATCCGGGCCGCCATGGTGGCCTCCGGCACCAGGAACGCGCGGGCGATCTCGGCCGTGGTCAGCCCGCCGACCGCGCGCAGCGTCAGCGCCGTCTGGGAGGCCGGGGTCAGCGCCGGATGGCAGCACAGGAAGAGCAGGACGAGCGTGTCGTCGGTGTCCGGCACGTCGTCGGGCACCACCTCGGCGGCCGTCGCCGACTCCCGCTCGCGGCGTGCCCGGTCGCTTCGCAGCTGGTCGATGAGCCTGCGGGTGGCCACCGTCACCAGCCAGCCGCGCGGGTTGCCCGGTACCCCGTCGGCCGGCCACTGCACGGCGGCGTCGAGGACGGCCTCCTGGACGGTGTCCTCGCACCCTTCGAAGTGGCCGTACCGGCGTACCAGCGCGCCGAGGACCTGCGGCGTGAGTTCACGCAGCAGGTCCTCGAGGTTCGGTGCTGTCATGCCTCCAAGTTTCCGTCGCAGAACATCACCTGCCGCACCTCGACACCGAGGCCCTCGATCGCGGTGTCCGGGATCTGCGCCGCCAGTTCGATCGCCCGCTCCTTGGTCTCGCAGTCGATCAGGTAGAAGCCGCCCAGGTACTCCTTGGACTCCAGGAACGGACCGTCGGTCACCACCGGCCGGCCGTTGCGCACCGTCACCACGGCGGCCTGCGAAGGGTCGACCAGGGCCTGGGTGGTGATCAGCTCACCGGAGGACTTCACCGCCTCGATGAACCTGCCGTGGCCGGCGCCGAGCGCGGTCTTCTCCTCCTCGGTCAGCGCGTCCAGCACGGCCGGGTTGATGTGCAGGCTGATCAGGAACTGCATCGTGTGCTCCTCGTCGCTCGCGGGCCCCGGCTGAGGCCCTTCGACCGGTTGTCGGAGCCGTCGCCGCAGTCTTGACATCCCCCGCCGGAAAGTTCGCACAATCCTCCCGCCGCCGCACGGCCCGGCTGTTCAGTCGACGGTCGGCCAGTCCCAGCCGAGCTGGAGGAAGAGACCGAGGCGGTCGGAGACGCCGCGGATCTCGGTGATCCGGCCGCCGGCGACCGTGAACACGAAGATCGCCTCGTTCTCGAATCGACGGCCGGTCGGGACGGGCATGCGCGGGTGGGCGCCGGAGCTGACACCGGACTGGGTGATCCGGGCGACCACCCGGTCGCCCTCGACGATCAGCTCGTCGATCAGGGCGCGGTACGGCTTCAGGGCGGTGAGCTGGGTCTCGATGGCGGCGAAGGCGGCGCCGGGCTCGTCCGGCTCGCCGTGGATGATCTTGTTGTGGTCCACGACGTCCGCCGCCAGGTAGTCGCCGAGGTCGGCCGTCCGGGCCTCGTTGAGTGCGGTGAAGAAGTCGGTGACGAGCTGCTTGTTCCGGTCCACGGACATGCCGGGAATCCCCCTTACGGTGTAAGATTGCGGTGTGCGCTACTGTTGCCTTACGCCGTAAGAAAGTCAAGCGGCGCGCCACGCGAGAGGGGAGAGCGCCAGTGGATGCCGCCAGCACCCGGCGAGCCGGGCTGAGCCGGGAGAAGGTGCTGCGAGCGGCCCTCGGCCTCGTCGACAGGGACGGCGTCGAGAAGCTCTCCATGCGCCGTCTGGGCGCCGAACTCGGCGTCGAGGCGATGACGCTCTACCACTACGTGCCGAACAAGGCCGCACTCCTGGACGGCCTCGTCGAACTCGTCGTCGGCTCCGTCCGCCCCGACCCGGACGGCCCCGCCGAGGCCTGGCCGCAGCGCCTGCGGGAGTTCGCCACCGCCTTCCGCACGGAGCTGCTCCGCCACCCGGGCGTGATCGTGCTGGTCGCGACCCGCCCGGCCCGCTCCGCCCGGGCCCTGCAGATCGTCGAGGACACCGCCGCCGCCCTCGGCCGGGCCGGCATCGGCCCGGTCGACGCCCTCCGCATGGTCAACTCGGTGGCCACCCTGGTGATCGGCCAGTGCCTCGCCGAGGCCGCCGCCACCCCCGGCCACCCGGACGAACCGGCCGACCTCGACCTCAGTGCCCTCCCCACCCTCGCCGCCGCCGTCGCCGGAGGCCTCGGAACCCCGGAGGACCACCAGGCCCGCTTCGACCTCGCCCTGGACGCCCTTCTCACCGGCCTCCGCCGCTGACCGGCCCTCCGCTGCTGATCGGCCCGTCGTCGCCGACCCGGAGTGCGGCGCGGTCATCGCGATCCGGCGACGCTCCGTCACCTCGCACCCGGGGCCGGCCATGTGTCGGCCGGGCGGACCGGGGCGGCTCGCCGGTGCGGGAACCGCCGACCGGGCCGGTCCCGGGCGAGACTGGGCCGGCCGGGCCGTCGGCCGGGCGCCCGCACGACGAGGAGCAGCCGGCATGCGCGAGGACGAGGTGCCCACCGAGGGGGAGACGCAGGCGGAGCGGGTGGACGCGCTCACCGAGCAGCTCAAGGAGCGCATCTACGCCACCATCACCATGGTCGCCGTGGTGGTCGGCCTCTCCGTCGTCGAGGACCTGACGACCTGGAAGGCCGCCCTCGCCGTCTGCGCGACGGCGGTCGGCCTCTGGCTGGCCTCGCTGGTCGCCGACGAGCAGGCGTACCGGATCGTCCACCGCCGGATGGCGTCCGGACGGGCGCTGCGCCGCATGCTGTTCGTCAGCAGCCCGCTGCTGCTCTCCGCCGTCGGCCCGCTGCTGCTGATCGGGGCCGCCGCGGTCGGGCTGATGGCGCTGCACACGGCGCTGCTGGCCTCGGTCGTGGTGAGCGTGGTGGCGCTGTTCGTGTGGGGCTGCGTCAGCGGCCTGCGGATGGGCAGCGGACCGTTCGCGGCGATCGTGGCGGGCATCGTCGACGCGGTCATCGGCCTCGCCGTCGTCCTCGTCAAGCTCGCCGGTCACTGACCACGACGCCCTGCCGGCCCGTCGAGGGGATCCGCGCCGCGGGGACGGCGACCGTCCGCGGGCCACGCGTCCGCCCTCCCCGTCCTGCCGGTGGTCCGTGTCCCGGTGATCGGCGCCCCGGACCGTCCGGCGCCGCTCCGACCGGCCGCGAACGAGCCCCCCGGGCCCGGACCGCCCCGCGGACCGGACGTCGGGGCGTCGGGCGGGCCGCCGCACCGGGACGGGCGTACCGTCCGGGGTATGGGAGCTGCGCCGTTCCCCCGCCGCGGGGCAC
>NZ_JBFBJZ010000164.1:0-3948 GCF_040686255.1 Kitasatospora sp. NPDC085879
CACCCCGGGGGTGTTGTCCACGAAATTGGTGATCAGCCAGTTCAGGTTCTGTGCGGCCTGGCTCATCTGACTCAACTCAACGCTCCTGGTGGTTCGAGCCGCCGAAGAGATCGGTGCTGCTGTTCTGGTTGCTGCCGCGACCCTGGTTCGGGTCGAAGCGGAAGCTGCCGGTGGCCCCCGGGTCACCGCCGGCGCTGCGTCCCTGCTCGACGCCGCGGCGCAGGTTGGTGAGCCGGCCGCGCACCTCCTCCGGGTTGCGCGAGACCTGCGGGCCTTCCTGCGGAGTCGGCTTGGCGTTGCCGGGCACGAGGTTCTGCTTGGGCACCCGGCGCGGCAGACCCGCCTGGGTGGTGCCGCTGGTCGAGGGCTCGCGGACCTGCTCGGCCCGCTGCCAGCCGCCGTCGTTGGCGGACTGCCAGGCGCTCGACGTGGTCGGGCCGGTCGGGCCGTAGCCACCGAGCGCGGACACGTCGTGGCCGCGGTTCTCCTCGGAGTCGGAGGTGTCCTTGGCACCGGTGAACCAGTTCGGCTTCTCCTCGCCGCCGCCGAAGGCAGCGGCACCGCCGCCGCCACCGGCGCCACCGCCGGCCAGCTGCTGGCCCGGGCGCCGCTGCGGCAGGCCGCCGCCGGACGCGGGCGCCGGGGGCAGCGCAGGCGGCTCCTCGGCCCCGTACGGGTGCCCGGCGGGCCGGTCGGCCTCGCCGTAGCCGTACGGCTGGTAGGCGTCCTCCTGGGGGCCCTGCTGCTGCGGGATGCCCTGGTAGCCGCCCCGGTCGTACTGGCCCTGGTACTGGTCGTAGCCGTCCTGGCCGTACTGGTCCTGGGCGTAGCCCTGGTCCTGGTAGCCGCCCTGCTCGTACTGGCCCTGGTACTGGTCGTAGCCGTCCTGGCCGTACTGGTCCTGGGCGTAGCCCTGGTCCTGGTAGCCGCCCTGCTCGTAGCCCTGGGGCTGGTACTCGTCGGCGTACGGGCCCTCGGTCGTCTCGATCGCCTCGGCGTCGATGACGTCGTCCGGGCTGCCGGGCTCCAGCGCGGCGGCGCGGCGGCGCTGCGTGCGCTGCATGGACTCCAGCGCGGGGCTGAAGCCGCCGGCGCCGGCACCGGTCAGGTGGTCGTCGAAGCCGAGCTCGGCGGCGCTGCGCTGGCTCCAGTCCTCCTGCCAGGCCTGGGTGGGCTCCTGCTCGGAGAAGATCCGGGAGACGGTGAACTGCTCCTCCGGCTCCGGCGCGGCGTTCATCTGGGTCAGGCCCACCGGGAGCATGACCAGCGAGGTGGTGCCGGCGGACTCGCCGGACGGGCGCAGCTGCACGCGGATGTCGTGCCGCTGGGACAGCCGGCCGACCACGAAGAGGCCCATGCGGCGGGAGATGGTGGCGTCGACCGTGGGCGGCTCGGCCAGCTTCTCGTTGATCTCCGCGAAGTCGTCGGCGGTGAGGCCGATGCCCTTGTCGTGGATCTCGACCAGGACGCGGCCGTCCGGGAGGCGGGTGGCGTTGACCAGGACCCGGGTCTGCGGGCTGGAGAACGTGGTGGCGTTCTCCAGCAGCTCGGCGAGCAGGTGGACGAGGTCGGTCACCGCGGCGCCGACGACCTCGGCCTCCGGGATGCCGGAGAGTTCGACGCGCTCGTACTGCTCCACCTCGGAGGCGGCGGCGCGGAGCACGTCGACCAGCGGGACGGGGGTGTTCCAGCGGCGGCCGGGCTCCTCGCCCGCGAGGACGAGGAGGTTCTCACCGTTGCGGCGCATACGGGTCGCCAGGTGGTCCAGCTTGAAGAGGTTCTCCAGCTGGTCCGGGTCGGCCTCGTTGTTCTCCAGGTCGGTGATCAGCGCCAGCTGGCGCTGGATCAGGCTCTGGCTGCGGCGCGACAGGTTGGAGAAGATCGCGTTCAGGTTGCCTCGGAGCAGGGCCTGCTCGGCGGCGAGCGACACCGCCTGCGCGTGGACCTGGTCGAAGGCTCGGGCGACCTCGCCGATCTCGTCCTTGCCGCGCAGCGGGATCGGCTCGACCGAGGTGTCGACCCGGTCCGGGTCGGTCTTGGAGAGCTTCTCGACCAGGTCGGGCAGACGGTGGTTGGCGATGTCCAGCGCGGCGGTGTTCAGGGTGCGCATGCCGAGGATCATCGAGCGGGCGATGAAGCCGGTGAGCAGACCGGCGAGCGCCAGTGCGGCGATCACGATGCCGGAGTTGAGGAAGGCGTCGGTCTGGGCGCGGTCCTTGATGTTCTGCGCGTCGCCGACGACCTCGTTCAGCAGCGCGGATTCCGTGGCGCGCAGGGCGTTCATGTGGCCGGCGGAGGCCTGGTTCCAGTTCTGGACGGTCAGACCGGCGTTCTTCGCGTTCTCGAAGAGCTTCTCCGCCGCGTCCTTGCCGTCCTGCTGGCCGCGCATGGCGGCGTCGGAGTAGGCCAGGCCGATGTTCATCAGGCCGTTGACGGTCGGGATGGTCTGGTTGTCGGGCATCCGCAGCGGGGCGCGCTGGTCGGCCGCGGCCTGGGCGACCAGGGCGTCCGCGAAGACCTTGGCGTCGTCGGCGGTGGAGCCGGTGGAGAACTCGCTGATGGCGGTCGTCTCGAGCTTGCTCGCCACCAGGAGCGAGATGATCAGTTCCTGGTTCTCGTACCGGCTGACGGTGCCCTGGGCGATGCCGGCGAGCAGGTTGATCATCAGCGCACGCTGGGTCGAGGCGGAGGCCTTGGCCAGCGACATGGCGTAGATCGCGCGGCCCTTGCTCGTGACGCTGGAGCTGCCGAAGCCGACGGAGTTGTCGATGGCCAGCAGCGGGGCGAACATCACCGAGTAGGCGGCCTGGGTGGCGGAGGCGAGCAGCTCCGGCTTGTAGGCGTTCTCGCGCAGGTGCGGGAGGAAGACGACGAGCTGCTGGAAGGCCGCGTCGCGGCGCTTGAGCGTCTCGTCGTCGGAGATCTTGCCGTAGGCCGTGTTGTACGCCTTGAGGGAGTCGTCGGTCTTCTTGCGGAGCTCACCGAGCCGGCCCTGCGGGTCGGAGCCGGTCAGGAGCGGCACGATCGAGAGGTCGCGCTCGTTCTCCAGGGCGTCCGCGAGGTCGGTCGCGGCGTGCGCGAGCTTCGCGGTCTTCACCGCGCGGTCGGCCTTGTGGAAGTCGTCCAGCGAGGTGTTGACGCGCAGGCCGCCGAAGACCAGGCCGATGATGACCGGCACCAGCAGAATGGCGATCAGTCGGGTCGGCACGCGCCAGTTCCGGGGGGCCAGGAACTCGTACCGGCCGCCGCCGTCGTCACCCGACTCGCCGGAGCCGGGCCTGCCGGCCGGCCCCGGGGCGCTGCCCGGGCGATTGCCCGGGCCGCTGAGTATCTGGGGCGGCGGCGCGGCGGTGCCGCGCGGCTGCGGTCGGTCCTCGGCCGCCGTGAACGCGGAGAAGCCGGCCGGTGCCTGACCGCCGGGTCCCGACTCGTTCTGGCGGGGCTCGGACCGCCGCTGCGGGGTGTCTGGCTGCTTACGCCTCACTCGACAACAACCTCTCGGCCGATGGTGCGGCCATGAATCAATCCAGCGGCTACCCCCGCCGGCCGCAGCCCGCTGCTGGGTGGAACTGCCATATGGGGTGACTACGGGGTAGCTGGAATTTCAGCACGTGCAGGGATGCGGGACAAACAGCTCTCCGTGCCCGAGACGCGCTGAACAAATCGGACATTTGGGGGCAGTTTGGGACCAAACGAAAGGTCGACAGTGCACAGTGGATCGAAATCCTCACGCTGTGTCGCTGTTGATCTCGAAATGCCTACCGAACTGTTATGGACGGAGAAACGCGCGCCCGCTCCCGTGCCCGTCAGGGCACCGGAGCGGGCGCGCGGCATCATCGTCCTGGTTCCTGTCCCTAGCGGAGGCGGGCCAGGAGGGCGTGCTCGACGAGGGTGATGAGGGCGCTCTTGGCGCTGTCCCGGCGTCGGGCGTCGAGGGTGATGATGGGG
>NZ_JBFBJZ010000165.1:0-3833 GCF_040686255.1 Kitasatospora sp. NPDC085879
CTGTCTCTGCCGTCGTCCCCGCCGTGGGCTCGGCCGTCGAGGTCGGCGAGCAGCACCGGTTCGTGCGTCGCGGCCGCGCGGATGTCGGCGACGAATCCGGCGGTGTGGTCGGCGGGCCGCCAGCAGCGCGTACAGCCGTGCTTCTTCGGGAATCTGGAGCGGCACGCAGGCCGCCAGGGCCTCGTGCGGAGTGTCGAACCCGAAGGGCGCTGGTCCGGTGCGGCCGCGGTCGAGCCGGAGCGGATCTTCACCCACAACGCGTCGATGTGGATGACCGCCAGACCGCGTTTAGCGGGCGGTTCTGCCAGCTCACGAGCTCGTCCACGACCGCGTCGGTGACCTTGCTGATCAGATCCGGGCTGACCTCGACCCCGTAGATCTGGGCCAGGTGCGACCGGATGTCGCGCACCGACATCCCGCGTGCGTAGAGCGACGGGATCCGCTCGTTGAACCCGGCCAGCCGGCGCGCGTTCTTCGGCACCAGCTTCGGTTCGAAGCCGCCGTTGCGATCCCGGGGCACCGCGACCGTGACCGCGCCGACATCGGTGAGTACGGTCTTGGGCGAGGCACCGTTCCTGGAATTTCCCGAGCCGCGACCGACCGGATCGTACTTCTCGTAGCCCAGGTGCTCGGTCATCTCGGCTTCCAGGGCCCGCTCCAGCACGGCCCGGGTGATCTCGGTCAGCAGCCCGCCCTCGCCCAGAAGAGCCGCCCCGGAGGCGTCCGCGCTGTCCATCAACCGCTCGACGACCTCGCCGACCAACGCCTCCCCGGCCGCAGCCGGCACCGTCTTTTCCGTCATGACTTGTCCGTTCCGCCTGGCCCGAGGCCCGAGGCCGAGCCTCCGGCCAGACTGTCAGATCACGGACTTGCACGATCTTTCAGACACGCTCGTGAGCTGCTCGGCGGCGGGGTGCTGTGCCGGTCGCGGTGCGGGGACGGTGTGGTGGCCGGGGGAGGTGCGGACGGCGCGGGCTCCGCAGGCGGGCCAGGGGGCCATGCCGCTGCGGGCGGCGAGGTGTTCGGCGACTGTGATCTGCTGCCAATGGGTGGCGAGGTCGGAGCGGGTGGCGTAGGCAGTGCCGCCGTTGGCGCGCCAGGCCTGCTGGTCGAACTGGAGGCCGCCGTAGTAGCCGTTGCCGGCGTTGGCGTGCCAGCGTCCGCTGGGCGTCGGTTCCGTGGGAAGGACGGCTGCGGTGATCGTGATTCCCTCATCAATCCCGGGTAGCACACCAACCGGGCCCCGGGCCTTCAGCGCCGACGGACTTTCGTACGCAGACGTCGTCGGTGCGGGCAGGGATCGGCTGGTCGAGGGGAACTCACGTGTGGGCGTCCTCGACGGCGACCTGTCGCACTGTACGAAGCGTCGATCGGAGAATGTCCAGATCGGTCGAGGCCAGAGCGAGGCGGATCGCCTGCGGTGTGTGCGTCGAGGTGGTGAACGGCTCCGCTGTGGTCACGGCGATGTGTCGGCGCGCGAGGGTGGCGGTCAGGCGATCGGCGCGTGCGTCGTCGGGCAGTGTGAGCCATGTGAAGTAGGACGAGGGGTGGCTGATGAGTGGTAGGCCTGCCAGCTCTTGTCTGGCGAGTGACTGGCGGGCCTTGGCGTCGTCTCGCTTCTGCGCTTCCAGCTGGTCCACCGTGCCGTCGTCGAGCCAGCGGCAGGCGATCGCGGTGGTGAGGGCGGGCGTGTTCCAGGTAGTCACCCGAATGGCGCGTTCGAGCGAGGGCACCGCAGATGGCGGGGCGACGACGAAACCGACCCGGAGGCCGGTGGCAACGCTCTTGGACAGTCCCGAGACGTAGACGGTGATGTCCGGCGCGGTCGCAGCCAGAGGCGGTGGAGGGTCCTCGGCCAAGAAGGCGTAGGCGGCGTCCTCGATGAGGAGCGAACCGTGCTGTCGGGCGATCTTGATCAGGCGGGTTCGGTCCGTTGCCGGCATGACCCAGCCCAGAGGGTTGTGCAAGGTGGGCATGGTGTAGATCGCGCGCACAGGGCGGGTGGCGCACAGCTTCTCAAGAGCATCGAGATCCGGCCCGTTGGGGGTGGTGGGTATGGGCTCCAGGTCGAGGCGAAGGGCGTGCGCGAGCACCTTGAAACCCGGGTAGGTGAGCGCGTCGACCGCGACGACGTCGCCGGCCTTGAGCGCGGCCATGACAGTGATGGCCAGACCCTGCTGCGCACCGTTGACGATCAGGATCCGATCGGCGTCGGTGGTGATGCCGCGACGCCTCAGATGCCGTGCGATCGAGGCTCTGTCCTGGGGGCGCCCTCGATGTGGTTGGTAGCGCAGCAGCGCGTCGAGATCACCGGAGGTGGCCACCTCCCGTAGTGCCTGCCGCAGGAGATCGGCCTGGCCGGGCAGCGACGGATAGTTGAAGGTGAGGTCGACCGCGCCAGTGGCGACGACCTGCTGATCGATGCCGTGACCGGCGGGAACCGCGATGTCACGCACGAACGTGCCGCGGCCCTGCTCCCGGCTCACCAGACCCATGGCTGCCAGCTCGGCGTAGACCCGAGTCGCGGTCACCACGGCGATGCCCTCATGGGCGGCGAGCGCGCGGTGTGTCGGCAGCCGCACGCCTGCGGGGAGCCGCCCCGACTGGATGTCGGATGCGAACGCGTCGACCAGCGTCTTGTACCGCGAGGCTGCCATGCACCGAATTGTATCCATGACAATTTTTTGGCTGTCATCTTCGCGGGACCTTACCGTCGAGCCCCACCCCACCTCTACGGAAGGGCAATCGCCGTGCACATCGCCATCCTCACCTTCGAGGGCTACAACGAACTCGACTCTCTGATCGCGCTCGGAGTGCTCAACCGCATCAAGACCGACGGCTGGCGTGTCACCATTGCCACCCCCGCCCCCAAGGTGACGTCGATGAACGGAGTGGTCATCGAACGGATGTCCACTCTTGAGGAGGCGTGCACCGCTGATGCCGTCATCGTCGGGAGCGGCATCGCCACCCGCGAGGTCGTCGAAGACCCGGCGATCATGAACATCCTGCGCGGTCTGGACCCCTCGCGCCAACTCATCGCGGCGCAGTGCTCCGGCGCGCTCGTGCTGGCCAAGCTCGGCCTGCTCAACGACATCCCCGCCTGCACCGACCTGACCACCAAGCCCTGGGTAGTCGCCGCCGGCGTCGAGGTGCTCAACCAGCCCTTCTACGCCAAGGGCAACATCGCCACCGCCGGCGGCTGCCTGGCCTCGCACTACCTCGCCGCCTGGATCATCGCCCGCCTCGAGGGCAACGATGCCGCCGAAGGCGCGCTGCACTATGTCGCCCCGGTCGGCGAAAAGCAGGAATACATCGAGCGTGCCTGGAGCAACATCACGCCCTACCTGCCTGCTCCCGCGCCGGCGCTCGTCTGAACGGCGAGCTGCAGGCAGCAACCGGCCAGGAAGCCGCGCCCCCGGTGGCCCGGCCGCTCGTTCGCGGCCCTCACGTACCGGACTGTTGGGCAATGCACGTCCGTGCTCCCCCGCACCTCCACCGTGTCTGGGTGCGCGCAACCCAGGCCACGGGCGACGGCACCGGCAGGACGATCCGCCGCACCGCCTAAACCGCCCCCGGGTCGGTCCGCAGCCACCGCGGGACGACGGTGTCGACGCTCTCCCAGTAGCTGTTCGGGTGGCCGTCGACCGCGTTGCCGGAGGCGTGCAGCCGGAAGTGGCCTGCGCAAGGACGGCGAACGCCTCGCGCCGCGCCACCGGGCACGGCGCGGGGCGTCACCGCTCAGAGCCGGAAGGGGTTCGCCCCCGCGCCGGCCAGCAGGTACCACGCGGTGGCACCGGTGTGCGGCGCGGCGTAGTAGATGTCGCCCTCACCGG
>NZ_JBFBJZ010000166.1:0-3616 GCF_040686255.1 Kitasatospora sp. NPDC085879
AGGGCACGGGGACGTCCACCGCGCCGTTCGCCGCCCGGGAACAGATCGCCACCGGCTGGGACCTCTACGACACGCTGATCGCGCCGGGTGACATCAACGGGGACAGCAAGGGCGACGTGCTCGCCCGCACCAAGAACGGCGACATGTACCTCTACACCTCGACGGGCAACGCCGGCACCGCGACCTTCGCCGCCCGGGTGAAGTTCGGCACCGGCTGGAACATCTACACGAACATGCTCTGACCCCGTCCTTCGGACCCCAGCGGCAGGCCCCAGCCGCGACCAAGGAGCCGTACACGGTCACCCACCTGGGCGTCCGTGTACGGCTCATGACGGCGTATCACGCACGACATGATCTCCCATCGCTTGATCATCTTTGAAGACGGACCCTAGGGAGGAGGTGGGGGCTCCGGATCTTGGGCGCGGTGCGTGTGGGTGGTGCGGCTCGACCCGGCGGGGGCTGCCCCTTGGTGCGGGTAGTCGGCGGGCCGGGGCTGCCGAATGGACGAACTCCTCCTCGACCAGCGCTTTATCTAAGCTGACGGCGCAGGTATTCCCGTCCACACAATATCACCGGGCAGCCTTAACCATGTCCAATATCAACCGGGCCGTCGGATTACGAGGCTCGGCCGGACTGTCAACCGAATCCCGTCACTCACATCCCGAGACCCGACATTGAGGAGTTAATTTTGCCTGGGCGGCCCTCGACGAATCCGCACGCCACTGTCACCGCACATAACCCCGCACCTATCTACAATCTTGATTCCCGACGGTGGGCGATCCTTCGACACTCGCTGTCCATCGCCATTACGACATCAGCCATTGTCGTGGCCTACATGGTCATCAGCCTTCCAATTGTGGCAGTCTTTTTCATTGACGAAGCCTTTACCGTCAGAGATTATGCCGAGTTCGTTCTATTTGCCACTGGCGTGGGATTTGCCACAAGTGTTCTGATTTTCCCCATTGCCTTCGGGTTTGAGCGGCTGGTCATACGCGGTGGCACTGCATGGAAGGTGTTGGCGGCATGTACACCCATAGCCTCTCCGGTTGCGGCTGCGCTGATTCTCGCTTCGCTGTTCAAGTTTGAGCCATCGGGCGCCGTCAGCGATGCTCTCGCTATTGCGATGTTGTTCTTTATAAGCTTCTCCGTCTATTGGCTGTCACTGTGGTCATTGAGTGCTATTCGATACGGCGCTTGGCGCTTTTCCCAGCGCATGAGCCGAGGTCGGCGGTTCGGCTAAGGGCTTGCAGATCATAAACCCGCGACTTCCGCCATTGTGGCTCATCGGTGAGGCATGAGCTTTTCACCGGATCAACGAGCTTTACTAGCAGCGACGATCCTCCCGCACGTGGATGAGCGGCAGCGGCATCTATTGGCAGGAACGGAAGCGATGTCGCACGGCCAAAGCGCCTCGCGCTCCGCCTGCCACCGCCCGGAAACAAGATCCCCCGAGCACCCGGAGGGACTGTCCACAGGCAGAGAGCCAGCCTCATGAACCACCCTCCCGGCTAATCTCCGCCCCCGAACCCGACCTTGATCCAGCGTCAGCCGACTGCACTCACAACACGGCCCCTGACCAGCCCGAACAGCGACCGCAACTGCAGTACTAGCCGGCGACCCGCTCGCCGGACGGGTCAGCCACCACTATCTGGATGTGGGGTGCGGCGTACTTGCGCGCCGTGGAGACCATCTTCGCCAGATCGAACTTGCTCCGCAGGACGGCGACGTGGATCGGCGCCGGCATGGCCGGATGCTGCGGCGGGACGGTAGTACCGGTCGGCAGCGTCACGCCTGGGTGCAGCCGTGCGCCGATCAACGCGTACTGGTCGTCCGGCGGTGTCGCCACGACGAACTGGGTGACGTCGTTCCACCGCAGCAGCACGTCGCCGACCCGCACGCCGGCAGCGTCGAACTGGAACACCGTACGCCGGTTCTCGAACCAGGACACGATGAAGGGCAGCGCCAGGACGATCACCGTGCCGCCCCGAATCTCGAGTGCCCAGCCCAGCAGGACGGCAAGGCCTACGGTGCCGAGGATCGCCGCCCACAGGCCGGCCTGGTCCTTGGCGGAGAACGGGTGGGTGACCCGGTAGCGTTCCCACCTCGCCTGGCGGCGGGTGGGCTGTCCCCCGGGCGAGGAACTCTGATGCTGCGTCATGCGGCGTACCTCTTTCGGACTCTGGCCGACAACAGCGGTGGAGACGGATGGGCACCGGATGATGTCGTGGTGATCGCGGTCCGGAACGGAGAGCGAATCGCGTCGGCTCCTGGACAGGGCTCGGCGGGGCGCAGCACCGCCCCGTGCAACGGGAGGTGCTCGGACGGGGCGGACCGGGCCGGGGTCCCGCCACCCCGTTCGGCCACGTGGTGGCGGGACCTGAGCGGCCGCGGCGGCCGCCGTCGAGCGTTCAACTCGCCGCGGCGAAGGAGGTTTCGAGCTGGGTGACGTAGTCGGCGAGGGCGGGCGCCCAGCAGCCGTAGTTGTGGCCGCCGTTGCAGGTGGGGGCCAGCGTCGACCCGTTGCCGTAGTCGACGAGGCGGCCGCGGAGTCCGAGCTGGTCGAGGCGGGCCTTGACGCGGTGGGCGGCGATCGCGGTGAAGTGGTCGATGGCGTCCTGGCTGCCGGTGTAGAGCGTGACCTCGGTGCCGGCGAGCTTGGCCAGGTTGGTCGTGGCGGCCGGGTTGACCGCGTTCCAGATGCGGTCCGCGTTGAACACCGGGTAGGGGGATCCGAAGATCGCGTCGCTGTCGACGGTCGGCCCGTAGCCAGTGCACCGGCCGGTGCCGGACGGGCTGGAGGTGCTGACGGCGCACCATGCGCCCGTGACGTTGAGTTCCGTGGCCAGAACGGCGCCGCGGATCTCCGCCATGCCGAAGTCGATGCCGCCGGACAGGGAGGCGACATGGCCGAAGAGGTCGGGCCGGGCCTGGGCGTAGTGCAGCGCGCCGGAGCCGCCCATCGACAGGCCGACGACGGCCCGGTGGTCCCTGTCCGCGACGGTGCGCAGGTTGGCGTCGATGAAGGGGACGACCTGCGTGAGGTGGAAGGTCTCCCAGTTCGCTGCTCCCACGGTGGTGTTCTGCATGGCCCAGTCGGCGTACCAGCCCTTGAGGCCGCCGTCCGGCACCACGGTGATCATCGAGTCCGAGCGCAGCGCGGGCGCGGCTGCGGCGTCGTCCACGGTGCCGCCCCCGCCGTGCAGGAAGTACGTCACCGGCCACCGCTTTCCGGGGTCGGCTTCGTAGCCGCGGGGGAGGAAGATGCGGATCCTGTGCTGACCGGACAGCTGCCGGGTGGTCACGGTGATCGTGAAGTCGGTGGCGGAGTGCACCTCGGTGGCGCCGACGACCTGGGTCAGGCCGAATCCGTCGGACAGCACCGGAGGGGCGGAGCCCTCGGCGTGTGCGGGCGTCGTCGCGAGCGTCGCGGCCACGGCCATGGCCGCGGCCACGACGGCCTTCTTCGCGCGCAGTCGCCACGCGGGCGGCAGTGATGCCATCAGTGGTCCTCTCCGGGAGCGGTTGGCTCCCGTGTGTGAAGTAGGTCCGGCTCCTCCGGGCCGGGGGGGCCGGGGGGGCGCCCGGCCCGCCGCGCCCCCCCCGGGGGGGGGGGGGG
>NZ_JBFBJZ010000167.1:0-3502 GCF_040686255.1 Kitasatospora sp. NPDC085879
CCTGACCCTCAATGAAGATCAGGATGATCAGACGATCGCGAGGTGGGTCACCGTTGATCCGCCGTTCAGCGGTCAGTTTTCACCCGTCGCCGAGAGGGGCGGTTCGCGGCTCACACGGGCTGGCGGCCGTTTGCGAGGCCGGCCGACCGCCGTGCTGCGGGGAACGGCATGCATCACCGGGCCGCCGTGGTGGGCGTAGGACTCGCAGCTTTGCGCAGCGCTGTGCCAGCACGCCAGTGGTGCCTGACTGGGGAAGCGGCGGCCGTCCAAGGATGTCGCCTGCCCGTGCCGGGAGCAGGGAGACGAATGTTCCTCGTCCCGATAGCGCCGGCAGGCCCAGTGTCTCGCTGCAGGATGCCCCGTACCGCCAACGAACTGTGCAACGCCGGGCCTTCTGGCGCCGGGCGCGTCACCCGTCCGCTCGGCGTTTCGTTTGGTTCGCAGCGGTCTGGGTTACGCGCCCAGGGCCTGGCCATAGTCCTGAGGAGATCGTCGTGGCGGAGTCCGGACCGATGAAGAAGATCGTGAACAAGGTGTCAGAGGTGGTCGAGGAGCTCTCCTCGGCGGGCCGGCCCGAGGTTCCGGGTGCTCCCGGTGCGCGGCCGCCGCAGGTGGCGGAGCCCACCGAGGCCGTCCCCCCGTTGCCGCCGAAGCCGGACCAACAGGCGCCCGCGCCGCTGTCGGCCACCGGCCGGAACACGGGCGCCCCCGCGGACGCCGCCGCACAGAACGGCGGCTACCTGACCACGGCGAACGGCACGCGGCTGCCGGATTCCGATCACTCGCTGAAGGCCGGGCCGCGTGGTCCGGTGCTGCTGCAGGACCACCACCTGCGCGAGAAGATCATGCACTTCGACCACGAGCGGATCCCCGAGCGGGTCGTGCACGCCCGGGGTGCGGCAGCACACGGGGTCTTCCGGGGCTACGGAACCGCCGCCGGGGTGAGCAGGGCCGCGTTCCTGGCGGAGGGTGTGGAGACGCCGGTGTTCGTCCGGTTCTCCACCGTACTGGGCTCGCGCGGATCAGCGGACACCGTGCGGGACACCCGCGGCTTCGCGACGAAGTTCTACACCAGCGAGGGCGTCTTCGATCTGGTCGGGAACAACATCCCGGTGTTCTTCATCCAGGATGCCGTCAAGTTCCCCGACGTCATCCATGCCGGCAAGCCGCACCCTGACCGGGAGATCCCGCAGGCGCAGAGCGCCCACGACACATTCTGGGACTTCGTCTCCCTGCACGCCGAGGCCACCCACCACACCCTGTGGAACATGTCCGACCGCGGCATCCCGCGCTCCTTCCGGATGATGGAGGGCTTCGGTGTCCACACCTTCCGCCTCGTCGACGCCGAGGGCGCCACCACCCTCGTGAAATTCCACTGGAAGCCCACGGCCGGCGTGCACTCCCTCGTCTGGGAGGAGGCACAGCTGATCAACGGCATGGACCCGGACTTCCACCGGCGCGACCTCGCGGACGCCATCGAGGCAGGGAACCACCCGCAGTGGGAACTGGGCATCCAGACCTTCCCGGACACACCGGAGCAGACGTTCGCGGGCATCGACCTGCTCGACCCCACGAAGTTCGTCCCGGAGGAGCTCGCTCCGGTGCAGCCGATCGGGCTGATGACGCTCAACGCGAATCCGACGAACTTCTTCGCCGAGACCGAGCAGGTCGCCTTCCACCCCGGGCACCTGGTACCGGGGATCGACGTCACCGACGACCCACTTCTCGCCGGCCGCCTGTTCTCCTACCTCGACACGCAGATCAGCCGCCTGGGCGGCCCCAACTTCGCCCAGATCCCGATCAACCGCACCCACGCCCCGGTCAACGACATGCTGCGCGACGGCTTCCACCAGGACGCCGTGCACAGCGGTGTCGCCCCGTACAAGCCGAACTCCCTCGACGGCGGCTGCCCGTTCTTCGCCGGCGCGGGCGAGCGCGCCTTCATCGAACACCCCACCCCGATCGCGGCCGCCTCGAAGGTCCGCGAGGCCCCCGCCTCGTTCGCCGACCACTTCAGCCAGGCGCGCCTGTTCTGGCTGAGCATGAGTCCGGTCGAGCGCGAGCACATCATCGCCGCCTACACCTTCGAACTCGCCAAGGTCTACGAACAGGCCATCAAGGAGCGCACCCTGCAGGTCCTCGCGAACATCGACCCCCAGCTGTGCGCCCAGGTGGCCCAGGGCCTGGGTCTGCCCGCTCCGCAGCGCCCCGAGCACCTCGCCGACCCCGAGCCCAGCCCCGCCCTCTCACAGCTCGGCCGCACCTGGCCCACGACGGGCCGAGTCATCGGCATCATCACCGGCGCCGCCGATGATGTCGCCCTGGTCCGCCGACTCCGGGAGGCCGCCCTCGACGCGGGGCTGATGCCGTTGATCATCGCGCCCACTGGGGCTCCCCTGGCCGAGGACCTCACCGTCCAGCGGACCTATGCCGCCGCGCGGTCCGTCGAGTTCGATGCGCTCCTGGTGGCCGGCGTGCCCGCACCAGGAGCGGACGACCGCGGGGCCCGGGACGCCAAGTCCGGCGCCGTTGCGGGCGGGCAGTCCACGCTGGACTCCCGCGCCGTCCTGCTCGTCAACGAGGCCTGGCGGCACGCCAAGCCGATCGCCGGACTCGCAGACGCCCGCGCCCTGTGGACGGCAGCGGGAGTCGACCCGCGGGCACCCGGCGTCATCACCGCCACGGAGAACACCGAAGCCATCCCCGCCCTCGTGGACCTGCTCGGCACCCACCGCGTCTGGGAGCGATTCCCGGCAGCGAGCTGAAAGCCAACCTCAGTACCGCCCCCGGAACTCTGTCTCCGGGGGCGCTGCCGTACCTCCCCCGAGTGAGGTCTGTGTGCGACGCCTGAATGTGGGTAATGTCGTATGAGACCACGACCGCATGGCCCCCTGGGCCCGAGAGTCGGTCGGGTCGGATCTGCCGCCCCAGACCCCGGCTGCGCCGCATCGCAGGCGAAGGAGTCGGGATGGCCCTCACGGATCGCCGCACGGCGTCACCCCCGGAGACTGGCACTGGTACGGCCCACGGCCGGGGCGTCCCCGCGCCGTACGACGGGGTCTCGCCGTTCCCTCGTGTCGACCCCGCCGACCGGCACCGCGTCCCCCGGTGCAACCGGCCGCCACCGCCGCCGTGGTGGCGTTCCCGTTCATCGCGCTGGTGATCGCCGTCGGATGGCTGTGGGGCAGCCTCGTCGGCCCCACCGACCTGATCCTCGCCGCCGCGTTCTACTGCCTCACCCGCCTCGGCGTGACACTCGGCTTCCACCGCGGCCTCACCCATGGGAGCTTCACCCCGAACCGGCCGCTGAAGATCGCGATGGCGATCGCCGGGTCGATGAGCTTCCAGGGCGACGTGATCACCTGGGTCGCCACCCACCGCCGCCACCACGCCTACACCGACGCCTACACCGACCGCCCCGGCGACCCGCACTCCCCGTTCCGGTTCGGCACCAGCCTCACCGGCGAACTCCGCGGCCTGCTCCACGCCCACATCGGCTGGC
>NZ_JBFBJZ010000168.1:0-3337 GCF_040686255.1 Kitasatospora sp. NPDC085879
CTGTCCACCGAACGGGACGACCCGGCGGACTGGCTGAGGGCCGGTCTGGCACTGCAGCACGTGCTGCTGGTCGCCACCGTCCACCAGGTCCGCGCGTCGATGCTGCACCAGGCCGTCGAGTGGCCCGAGTTGCGGTGGGAGACCCGGGACCCGTCGCACGGGCCCGGCTGCGTGCAGATGATCCTCAGGCTCGGCTACGGCCCGGAGGGCGCGCCCACTCCGCGGCTCCCGGTCACCGACAGCATCGACAGGAACGACGAAGCGGAGTGAGCCCAGGCAGCCGGCGCGGGGACCCGCCGGACCAGCCGCCCGATCGGCCGGGTGGGCCGGCCCGCTGCGCCGTCCGCCCTCCGGCAGTCCGGCACCGTTGCCCGCGACCGTTGTCCGCGGCCGTGAGCACCAGGTCGGAGCCGGTGCTGAGCACCACCTCGACGGAGGTGGCCACGGTGTGCCGGGCGGCCTCCAGCCTGGCCTGGAGGACGTCGAGCGGATCGTTCGGACGGAGCTGCGACAGGGGGATCCGCCCTCGTCGCGGAGTTTGCCACGTCCTCCTCCCTCCCGGTCGGACGGCCGATTCCGGGGCAGGGGCGGTGCCCGCACGCGCCGTGGCAGTGGGCCGCTCGACCCGTCCTGCGGGCCGTCCGGCCCATGGTGCCGGCACCGGGCCGGCACGACGCTGAAAGGGAAGCCCGGCAGTCGCCTTCTTCCGCACCCGAGGACCGTGGGCCATGAACACGAACAGCACGCTGCCCGCCCTGACCGGCTTGTTCGACGGCATACCGGAAGACATCACCCGACGGGTCGTCGCACGGTGCCGCCAACTCGGCCTCACCCAGGACGGCGCGGCCGCCCGCGCGGGCATGTCGCCCCGGTACCTCGGCCACCTCCTGGACTTCGGGCCGGGTTTCGACCCGGGTGCGATGTTCCGCCTGGCACACGTCCTCGGGCTCAGCAAGGAGGACCTCGTCGAAGGACGCCCCGACGCCCCTCCCGGCGGCCCACCGGCGGCCCTGCACCCCCGACTGCTCAGGCTCACCGAGAAGGAGTGCTGGGAGCGGCTGGGTACCCACGGCGTCGGCCGGATCGCACTACCGGGCCAGCCCTACCCGATCGTTCTGCCGGTCAACTACACCGTGGACGGCCGGGCGATCGCCTACCGGACGGCCGACTTCGGAGTCGCGGCCACGGCCGCCGGCTCCGACGTCGGCTTCGAGGTGGATCGGGTGGACGACGCGAGCAGCTCCGGGTGGAGCGTCCTGATCGGCGGAAGGGCGGAGCGCGTCGGCGATCCCGCGGAGGACCACCGGCTCGACCGGCTGGCCGCCACCGAACCCTGGGCGGGCGGCACCCGGCACCTGTGGATCCGCATCGATCCGGAGACCGTGACCGGCCGCGTCATCCTTCCCGCCGGGGGCGGAGCGGAAGTCGAACGCGGCGAGGGAGGCGGGTCATGAGACACCGACAGGTGGCCGACGTGATGACCCGGGAGGTGGTCCGCGTCCCACCGGACACCGGCTTCCGCGAGATCGCGGCAACGCTGGCCGTGCACCGGATCAGCGCCGTGCCGGTGGTCGACCGTGCGGACCGTCCGATCGGCATCGTGTCCGAGGCGGACCTGCTGCACACCCAGGCCCTCCAGGACGACCCCGCAGAGATGCGGGCCGCACCCCGGCGGGACGCAGACAGAGCCACGGCCGCCGAGCTGATGTCCGCCCCGCCCGTCTGCACCACGGCGGACGCCAGCGTGGTCGCCGCCGCCCGGCAGATGGAGCGGCACGGGGTGAAGCGCCTGCCCGTGGTGGACACCGACGGCCGACTGGTCGGCATGGTCAGCAGAGCCGACCTGGTGCAGGTCTTCCTCCGGGACGACCGGGCCGTAGAACAGGAGATCGTCGACGAGGTGCTCTGCGAGATCGAAGGCGTCGACCCCGCCGCCGTGAGCGTGAAGGTCGACCAGGGGCGGGTGACGCTCGGCGGAACCATCGACCCGCCCTACCTGGCCCCGATCGTCAGCAGGCTGTGCCGCTCGATCGACGGCGTCGTCTCCGTCACCGACGAGACCGAGAAGCGCGGTTGAAGCGACCGAGTCGCAGTGAGAGTGCAGACCGGACAGAGGAGGAGCGAGGACAATGCAGCACCGCAGCGTTCACGACGTCATGACCCGGGAAGTGGTGACCGCGCGGCCGGACACGCCGTTCAAGTCGGTCGTGGCCCTGTTCCACCGCAACGACATCACGGCCGTCCCCGTACTCGACGACGAGGACAGGCCGATCGGCATGGTCTCCGAGGCGGACCTGATCCGCAAGGAGGCGGTGCTGCCCGACCCCGAGGGCCACACGCCGGGGCGATGGCTGCCCCCGAAGGACCGCGCCCGCGCCGAGGCGGAGACGGCCGGAGGCCTGATGACCTCGCCGGCGATCACCGCCCGGACCGGCTGGTCGGTGCCGGAAGCCGCCCGGCAGATGGACAAGCACAAGGTCAAGCGCCTCCCCGTGGTGGACGAGGCCGGCCGCCTCGTCGGCATCGTGAGCCGCCGCGACCTGCTGGAGGTCTTCCTGCGGCACGACGCAGCGATCCGTGAGGAGATCGTCCATGACGTGTTCGGCGAGTTCCTCCGGACCTCCCCGGAGGACGTCCGGGTGACCGTGCAGGACGGCGTCGTCACGGTCGCTGGCCGCCTACCGCGGCGCACCCTGATCCCGATCGCCGAACAACTGTGCCGGGCCGTCGACGGAGTCGTGGCAGTCCACCAGACGCTCGACTGGGCCGAGGACGATACCGAGGCCGGTCTCGAACACCCCCGCGCCTACCGGGCCGGCCGCTGAGCCGGTGCACGACCGGATCCGGACCGCCGTCGCCGTGACGGCGGTCCGTCACACGAGCCGGTGCCGCCCGTCGTCCACGGGCGGCACCGGCACCGGGCTCAACGGCCGCCAGCAGGCCCGTCGGTCCGGATGCGCCGACCGGTCACCGACGACGTGCGGATCCAGACGTCGAGACCGCCCCCGACCCACGGATCGGGGCGACCCGGATTCGTCAGATGCTCGACCACCGTGGCGGATCTTCCGCAAGGCCGCCCTCGCCGGGCAGTCCTTCGCCGACCCCGACGAGATCACCCGAGCGACCAGCCTGGCCACCACCCAACTCAACGCCCGCGCCCGACCCTGGGTCTGGGGCCGACCAGCACCGCCAACCCGACAACTCCGACGCCGCTACATGCACCTGCTTTGAGGAACGCAGCACTAGCCTCCGTGTTTCGCTTCGCGTCGGCTGATCTGGGGTGATCTCCAGGTTGAAGGTCGTGGGGTTGCCGTCGGACGGTGGGCATGCCGAGGGC
>NZ_JBFBJZ010000169.1:0-3219 GCF_040686255.1 Kitasatospora sp. NPDC085879
GCGATGATCAGCCTCATGACCCGCCGACTCACCGGCGAAACCACCCCAACCTGGCGCGGAACCTGACGTCCACAGTCAGGGACGAAACGCCCAGTGAGTAGTGCTCGAAATGAGCCCGCGGGCCCTATCTGGCAGGGGGGCCGCAGCCATACGCGGCCCCCTCACTCTGAGACAAGAGGCGGTACTCGTGCCCGCAAACTTCAATTTCGTCGACACCAACGCCATGCGTACGGCGGGGGGCCAGTCCAGGAGACAGAAGGCGGCCGCCAAAACGTCCTGCGCAACGTCGAGACCCAGCTGGCTGCGCTCACCAGCGGCTGGACCGGCGAGGTGGCCAAGCAGTACCAGCAGCTGATGGTCGAGTGGAGCACCCAGTTCAACCTCATCTACAACGACCTCGGCGAGATGGTGGGGCATCCTGAACGCCAGCATCCGGCAGTACGAGAGCGGCAACGTCGGCAACCTCGAGGCCATCGGCACGATGCGGAGCAACTTCTCCCTCTACCGAGCTGGTGCGTGATTGCGGTGGGGGTGCTCCAGCCTGGGCTGGGGCCTTGTTCAGGTGATGGCGGTGCGGTCGGAGACGAGGCCGGCGATGGCGAGGTAGGTGTCCGGGAGTGTGTCGCGCCGGTGGGTCCAGCGGGTCAGGCCTTTCCATCACTTGTGGTCGGGGAGGGCGTGCTCGACGGGAATGCGCTGGGACGAGTGCGTGTGCCGAGCCCTGTCCCGTGCCTCGTGGACTTCCGGTGGGCAGACCTTGTTCGCCTTCCGCGGTGGGGGTGATCGCCTGGCCGGGGTGATCCCGCCGAAGACCCAAGTAGCCTGCATTGAGCAGGACTTGGACGTCGGGAAACTGGCGGAAGAGGCCGTCGATGCCTTCGCCGCGGATGGCGGTGGCGTCGTGCATGCGTCTCGGGCGGAGGTTGCCGGCCCACAGGGTGCGACCGTGTTCGTCTGCGACGACGGTGGCCTTCATGGTGTTCTGCTTCTTCTTGCCAGAGACGAAGGCCCGCCGCCCGCCGCGGTGGCCGACCGGGCGACGGACCTGGATCTCGGTGGCGTCCAGCCGCAAGGCCGCACCTTCGACCTGCGCGTAGGCAAAGATGTCTCCGAGGGTCCGCAGCCGCACGCCCGGGCGGTCCGGCACCGCAAAACCGCGGCGCGCGAGCAGAGCGCGTATCTCCGCCACCGCCCGGGTGATCGTGGAGCGGTCGACCCCGAACAGCAGACCCAAAACGGCGTGCGGGAGATCGTGTCGCAGATGGATCAGCGTTGCGACCACCCGGCCGTTGCCGCTCTTGCCCATGACGCGGCCACATCCATCGGCGACCGCTACCGCGAAGGTATGGCGTGGGACAACCTCGGCCTGGACCTCGCGGGGCTGCGCCGCTTCGACGACGCCCTGGACGCCTACCAACGCGACCTCGACATCTGCCGGGGCCTCGGCGACTGCTACGGCGAAGGCATGGCATGGAACAACCCCGGCACCGTATGGCGGGGCGCTGAAGCGTACGAGCAGGCGGTGGAGGCCGGTGAGCGTGCTGTGGCCGCGTTCCGTGAGCTGGACGATGCGTACCGCGAGGGTGGGGTCTATTCAATGGACAGACCCATGCCTCGGCCCCCGTGATCGCTCGTGCAAAGAATGTCCAGTAGCCATCTGCTGGGATCTCCTCGCAAAAGATGCGACACCAGCCCGGCGAATCATCGATCCAGGCGGCTAGCGCCTCTAAGAATCGGTCCAGCGTATTATTCTCCGAATCCTCTCCATTCTCCAGGAATTCCTGACGAAGTCGGCGGACTTCGACGGAGGGGGCGATCTACAGGAACGCATTTTAGCCCTATCGGCAGTTGGCTGGTCGGTGGCTCCGGCGGCACAACTAGGTCCGGCATTGTCGGCGCGGTGTTCCCGATCACCGCCTCCGGGTGTGGATTTGTCCAAACAGTTCCGCCGGTTCCCCTGATCTCGATCGATAGTCCGTCCGTGGTGGTGGTCATCTTCCTGGCGATCTCACGTTTGACTGCTTCATCTCCAGCGTCGACCAACCGGTGCGGGATTTCGGTGACGCCGGCCATCTGGAAGGACACCACCCGCCGGTGATCGAGCGTCCAGCGTCCCTCAGGGAGCTGGACGACGCGGACGGCCGGAAGGTCGTCCGGCGTCAAGTCGCCCTTCTTCAGGTCACGGGCTGTCTTGAAGACGTTGTGCCCGTCTCCTGAGGCCTTACCGATACTGTCCTGCATGTACTTGAGACTAAATGGGTTGATTACTCCGGTGATAGGAGAAGCAGCGGCCTTGTCGTAGTGACAAGAACCCCAGAAACTGTGGCGTAGCCTTGCATGGCCGGTGAATGTCCCCATGGCACCTGCGGCGAGGCCGGTCCAGTCGATGTTCACCAGCGCGCCCGCCAAGCTCATGGCCACCTGTGAGGCGTATCCGCCGACCCCCTGTACCCCGAGCTGTCCCGGTATTCCCGTCGTCAGACGCGGCACCGGCTGTTCAGCCACGGGCAGCCGCGTCTCGGCCTCGACAACCTCCCCGGCAGTGGGCCGCTCCGTCTCGAAGCGGGACGGCTCCGTGTGCGCAATCTCGGCACTCCCTTGCGGATTGAGGGCTGCCTGGATTTCCTTCAGGACTGCGTCGGGTTGAGCCATCCGCCGGTCCTGCCACGGGGAATGATGGGCGGGATGGTGCTCCGTCGCGTTGCCCAGCACCACGCCAGCTGCGGTCGGCGCGGCCTGCACCCGGCCCGAAGGGGCCCGGTCGTCCACAGACAGGGGCACAGCGGCCGGGTGCGCCATGCTGGCGGCGGGGCCATGGGGGCGAGTGTGTCCGGCGCCTTCTGTGTTCTGGCGAGCGGGACTGTCGGGGGAAACGGTCGCAGACCGGCCGAGCTGCGTGTGGTCGCTGGCTCGCGCGGACGTCTCGGTGACAGCGTGCCTTGAGTTCACCGCATGCGCCGAGGCTGCGGCTGACTCCGCACCCATGTCCCCGTCCACGTGCTCGGGGGCGGTATGCCATGACTCGACGCTGCCCACTGAGCGCAACGACGGTGCCGCATCGGCCCGTTCGGCGGCGGGTGCTGCGGTATGCGGCGTGACGGGTTCGGTGGGTGGTGTGAAGTGGAGCCACTGGCCCCGGCCACCACTGCCGGCGACCTGGTTGCCTTCCGGCACGTACAGGGTTCCTTCGGGGCCGGCCAGCAGCTGGCCGTTCGGCGC
>NZ_JBFBJZ010000170.1:0-3213 GCF_040686255.1 Kitasatospora sp. NPDC085879
CGGCGACGCAGGGGGTGCCGCCGGCGGCGTAGATGTCGCAGGGCCCCTGGGTGGCCGCCTGCGAGGTCGCGGCCGTGGCGGTGAGCAGGCCGACGACGAGCACGGCCGTCGTTCCGGCCGCCGTCAGCGCCCGCCGGGCGTGGCTCGGCCACGATCGCATGGTCATGAACGAACTCCTTCGCGGGTGGGGAAGGAAGAAGGCGCGGCCAAATTGTTAGCGTTAACAATTTTGCTGGGGAAGGGGTGCACTGCAAGGCAGGTCGGACACCCTGGTGGTGCTGCGCCGACCCTCACTATGGCTACACGTTGATGTACCGTCAAGGCATTGGACTGTTAACGCGCACATAAGCCATGGCAGTTCGCTCCGCCGGCCCGGTGATCGTCATGGAGCGGGCGGTGCGACTGTGCGAGCCTGAACCCATGGCGATCATCGCCACCATTGCGGTCCTGCTCGTTGCCGCCCTGCACGTCTACATCATGGTCCTGGAGATGTTCCAGTGGACCGGCCGGAAGGCCCGGGCCGCGTTCGGGACCAGCGAGGACTTCGCCGTCGCCACGAAGACCCTCGCGGCCAACCAGGGGTTGTACAACGGCTTTCTCGCCGCGGGCCTGTTGTGGGGAGCCGTCGTCTCCGACCCGGTGGCCTTCCAGGCGGAGGTCTTCTTCCTGGTCTGCGTGGCCATGGCGGGCGCGTACGGCGCCGCCACGGCCAGCCGGAAGATCATCTTCGTTCAGACCGTTCCGGCCCTGGTCACGCTGGCCCTGGTGTTGGCGGCCCGCTGATCGCCGTGCGGCGCAGCGACTCCGCCCGGCGTCCGGTTCGAACGCCGTGGCCGGGTGGGCGTGGGGGCGCGGGGTCAGGCACGGGGGTCAGGCCTTGCCGGGCAGGCGCCAGATCTGGTTCTTCTTGGGGGCCAGGGCGCTTGCCAGGTCGCAGGTCCACTGGTGGACGAGGGCGCCGGGTGCGGTCGAGACCCCGCTGACGTCCACGCACTTGCCGCTGTGCACCGCGACCAGCTGGTGGTCCTTGCCGTTGCCGAGTGCGGTGGCCGGCTTGAGGGTGAACATCTGGTTCGTGCCGCCGCTGCAGGTCCACTGGATGACGGCGGCACCGTCGGCCAGCTGGTCGACTTGCTGGGTACCGGCGGCGGCGAGGCGGGGGCCGGGTCGGCCGGGCCGCTGCGCGGGGTGCAGGTGCTGCTGGCGTGGGCGCACCTGGCGGGCCTGGTGCGCACGGACGGTCCGTGGCTGGGGCCGGGCCGGGACGCGGCGCGGCTGCGGGAGGATCCGGGGGCGCTGCGGGATGTGCTGTTCGCGGCGGTGCTGCGGCTGGAGGACTCCCGCTGCGGCTGGCAGTCGGTTCGCCTTCACCTGGAGGGCTCGGTGGACTTCAGCGCCGGGCTGGCCGCCCTGTGGCGGCGCCTCGGCATCGGTTCGCTGACCGAGGAGGAGGCCGCCCGGACGGTGTGGGAGGAGCTGACGGCCCGCCACCGGGTCGAGGAGCGCCAGTCGGCGGGCCTGACCACCTGGAGGGTCGTGGTGGCCCGGGATGTGGCCAGGGCGCTGGCCCTGTTCGAGGCTGTGGGCGCGGTCCGGGTCGAGGACGGTCGTATCGCTCTGACCGGCTACAGCCGCGGCCGGGCGCTGTCCGGGGTGCGGGATGCCGCCGTCGACCCGCGCGGGCTCGGCGCGGTGCTCGTCCACTGGCCGTAGGCACGCCCGCTGTCCGGCCCGGCTGCGCCCCTGCCCCGGCCCGGCGGGCGGTACGGGGCGTGGGCCGTTGTCGTCGGGTGGGTGGCGGTGGTCGACAGGGCGGGGTCGGCTCGCGGCGCGGGTGGGGGGTGGGTAGCGTCAGTGGTGAGGTACCAGGAATTGAGAGTGGGCGTTGCCGCCATGGGGCCGTCGGTCGTGTACCGGCGGCCTCATCGAGATCGAGCAGGGCCGCACCATCGGCACCCTCGCCACCTGGCGCGCCCTCGCCCACGCCTTCGACATCCCCCTCGGCGGCCTCGCGGCGAAACTCTGCGACGACCACACCCCGCCCGGAACCTGACCGCCCGGCACGCCCGGGCCAACGACAGGCACCACTCGAACGAGCACCGCCACTCGAACGCCCGTACCCCCGCGGACCGGATCAGCGACCCGTCACCCCCGAACAGGCGACCCCACCGGCTCCGCGCCCCGCCCACCGCCGGCCCGAGTGTGACCTTCGCGCGCATGACCTCATGCAACCCGCCCTACCACTGGGATGGCACCCGCAAAGGCCCCAAGCCCACCAGGGCCCTGCGCATCGCCCCCGACAGCCCCAGCCGCCTGCTGCGCTCGGCTCGGGCTGGTGTCTGCCGCTACTGCGGCAACACCGTCGAGTGGTGCTACCGCGCCGACGACAGCCCCATCCCGCTCCACCCCGCGGAGGTCCCCGCCGTCGCCGTCCCGCCACGCCAGCGATGGCACCTCGCCTCCGGCATCGCCCACCCCACCGCCGGCGGATTCCCCTGGTGCCGCATCGCCCACACCGCGATCTGCCCCACCGCCAGCCCGACAGCTGGGCGGGCGGGCTCGGGCACGCCGTTCAGGTGGTGGTGGCTGTCCGGCGGCGGGTCGACCGGGGGTGCAGGGCGACCAGGAGTGCGGCGATGATGGCCCAGAGTCCGAGTGTGGCCACCGGACGGGCCAGGTGGGCGCCGTCGAAGTAGCTGAGGTCGCTGATCGCGCGGACGGCTGCGCCCGGTGGCAGCAGCGCCGAGACGGCGCGGGCCGCGCCCGGTAGCAGGTCGGCGCCGATGGTTGCTCCGCTGGTGGCGTTGCCGACGGTCAGCAGCAGCAGGGTCGCCGCGGGGATGCCCACCGGTCCGAGGTAGGTGCCGAGCAGTTTGGTGGTGAAGGCCGCCGCCGCGGCCAGCAGGGACAGGGTGAACACCAGTGGCAGGACGGGAGCGGGTACCGCGCCGAGGACCGGTCCGGCGATGATCGCGCCGACGGTGCCGATCGCCGCGGAGGTGCCGAGCAGTAGCCAGAACCGGTGGCGCAGCCGCAGCAGCGGGGTCAGGCCGAGCGTGTTCGAGCCGAGCACGAATCCGGCCAGGGTCACGCCGAAGGCCATGTAGAAGCCGGCCAGGCCGCGGGCGTCGAAGTGGGCGAGCGGTACGACGTCCACCGTGCTGACCCGGTCGCCCGCGCCCTGGGCGTAGGCGTTCACCAGCCGCGTCACGG
>NZ_JBFBJZ010000171.1:0-3073 GCF_040686255.1 Kitasatospora sp. NPDC085879
TCGATGCGCAGGACGCCGTCGGCGTAGGCGACCTCGATCCGGGCCGCGGCCTTCACGTCGCGGCTCTTGGCGGCGTCCGCGGGCCGGACATCGACCGTGGTGTCGGCCCGGTGGGCGGCGATGAACCGGATCCGCCCGGCGGGGACGTCGAGGGCGGCCGAGATGGGGGCGGGGGTGTCGAACTTCTGCATCGTGCTCTCCTGCGGCTCGTCGTTTCTGATGACCGAAACGCTACGTTGCATTCAAGGATTCGGCAACACGCTCGTTGCGAAGAATCGCCATCAATACAGGTAGTTGCCACAGAATTGTTGCAATGGTCTTGAGTTGAATGCAACGAGCGCGCTTCGCTCATTGCAATGAAGTGCGGGTGAACGCTATGACTGTCGGTCGGAGGGGCGGCGGTTCGGCCGGAAGCGCCGCTGCCGTCCCCGGCGAGTGCGACCGGCCGGCAACCGGCCGGGACGTCTGCGTCGCGCGCCACGCCCTCGGCGACCGCCCCCGCGCGGCGTCCTGACGGCGGTACCCGCCGGGCCCTCGATGGCTCAGACCAGCTCGGCTCCCCAGGCCCTGGCCCGGTCGAGTTCGCCGGCGCGCAGCGGGCCCTCGGTGTCCTCGACGATGAAGCCCTCGGGTTCGGCCGTCACGTCGTAGTGGTGGTGCGCCAGTCTGCGGGCGATCCCGTCGGCCGCGCCGCCGCTCATGCGGATGTCCGCGCGGGTGTCGAAGGCGGCGGCGTGCGTGCCCTGTTCGGTGTCCGGCAGCGTGTGGAACCAGCTCCGCAGGCCGGGGCTCCGGCCCGGCTCCGGGTCGGCGGGGGGTTCCGTGTCCTTCTCCTGTGCGCTGCGGGCGAGCTTGCGGCTCAGCCCCGACGACATTCCGTGCATGTGGGTCGGGCCGCCGACCACGAGCAGGTCCGCCGCCCGGGTGGCGTCGGCGGTGGCCTCGGCGACCGGCAGGCAGCTGACCTGCGAATCGGGCGCGGCCGCGTGGACGCCCTCGGCGATCGCCTCGGCGATCCGCCTGGTGTTGCCGTACATGCTCTCGTAGACGATCAGTGCTTGCATGGCTCGGTCACCTCGTTGCTCCGTCGGCGGGCGGTGCGCGGTGTCCGCCGGACGCCGTCCGCCGTACTGGTGAACACGGTCGACTCCGACGCGGGTCGGATGTGATCGTGTACGTCCATCGTCCGGTGGGCGGGCGCAACCGGGCAGGGCCGTTCGGGCCGTGGGCCGGGACCGACCGGCCCTGGCCGCCCGGGCCCGCGGACGGCTGTGCTGGGAGGAGCCGCAGCCGAGGGAGTTCCGAACATGCGTGTCTCGGACCTGATGATCTCGCCGCCCGTGACGGTCGCTCCCGACAGCACCGCCGCGGAGGCGGCGCGGCTGATGGACGGGCAGGCGATCGGCTGCGTCCTGGTGGCGGACAGCCGGGCCCTGCTCGGTGTGCTCACCGACCGGGACCTCGTCGTCCGGGTGCTGGCCGGCGGCGCGGACCCGCACACCTCGGTGGCGCGGCTGATGTCGGCGCCGGCGCTCACCGTCGACGCGGACGACGATCTGGCCGCCGCCTACCGCACGTTCCGCCGTACCGGGGTGCGGCGGCTGCCGGTCCTGCGCGACGGCACGCCGGTCGGCGTCATCACCGTCGACGACCTCTTCCTCGACGTCCTGCAGCGCTTCGCCGACCTGCTCGGCCCGGTCTCCCGCAGCACCCTGCGCGAGGACGCAGGCGACCCGCCGACCTGACCCGCCCGGGACACCGCGAGCCCGCTGCGGCACGGCGACCGCGCGCGCAGAATCGGGGAAGAGCCGACGAACGTCGCAAGGAGGCCGCGATGGACACGACCGGGGCCACCGGGGACGGGCCGCCCGTGCGCGTCTTCCTGCTGGACGACCACGAGATCGTGCGGCGCGGCGTGAAGGACCTGCTGGACGCCGAGCCCGACATCGAGGTCGTGGGCGAGGCGGGCACCTGCGCCCAGGCACTGGCCCGGGTGCCCGCCCTCAAGCCCCGGGTGGCCGTGCTCGACGTCCGGCTGCCCGACGGCGACGGGGTCACGGTCTGCCGCGAGCTGCGGGACCGGATGCCCGGGCTCGCCTGCCTGATGCTGACGTCCTTCGACGACGACGACGCGCTGCTGGACGCGATCATGGCCGGCGCGGCCGGCTACGTGCTCAAGCAGGTCAAGGGCTCGGACCTGGTCAGTGCCGTCCGCACCGTGGCGGCCGGCCAGTCGATGCTCGACCCGGCCACCACCAGCAAACTGATGGCGAACCTGCGCCACCACGACGAGAGCGACACCGAGGACCCCCTCGACCGGCTGACGCCCCGCGAGCGGGAGATCCTCTCCCTGGTGGGGGAGGGCAGGACCAACCGGGAGATCGGCAAGGAGCTCTACCTCGCCGAGAAGACGGTC
Organism: Kitasatospora sp. NPDC085879; assembly: GCF_040686255.1. Lineage (NCBI taxonomy): Bacteria > Bacillati > Actinomycetota > Actinomycetes > Kitasatosporales > Streptomycetaceae > Kitasatospora > Kitasatospora sp. NPDC085879. Next base: position 2,417 of record NZ_JBFBJZ010000171.1, read on the forward strand.
AAGAACCACGTGTCGCGGCTGCTCGCCAAGCTCGGCGTCGAACGGCGCCTGCAGGCCGCCGTGCTCGCCGTACAGGCCGACGCCGAGTACCACCCGCCGCACGACCGTCCACCGCACGCGCACTGAGCCGGTCGTCCCGGCGGACAGGGCCGCTCGGCCCATGTGTTCGGGCCGCCGCAGGCGCACCGTGGGTCGTGAGGGCACCCGCCCCCGACCCGCCCGGACCAGGAGGCCGTGATGATGTACTGGAACGGCCACGGCATGAACGGCTGGGGCATCGCCCTGATGAGCCTCAGCACCCTGCTCGTCCTCGGGCTGCTGACCGCCGGCGTCGTCCTGCTGGCCCGCTACCTCGGCCGCGCGACCGTCGAGCCGCCCGCCCGACCGCCGGCCGAACCCCCGGCCGCACTGCATACCGAGCCCCGCGCCCCCGAAGCGCTGCTCGCCGAGCGCCTCGCCCGCGGTCAGATCGACGCCGACGAGTACCGGCAGCGCCTGGAAGCCCTGCGCTCGGCCCACCGGCCGGCCTCCGGCTGACCCGCCGACGGACCGGAGGAAACACCATGCCCGCCATCGCCCTGGACGCCGCCGCCCTGGAGACGCTGGTCGCCGCGGCGGTCGCCGCGCCGTCCATCCACAACAGCCAGCCCTGGCACT
>NZ_JBFBJZ010000172.1:0-3046 GCF_040686255.1 Kitasatospora sp. NPDC085879
TCGTCCTCCTCGGAGGAGGTCAAGTCCTCGGCGCGGGCCGCAATCGTGCTTCCGCTGTTCTCGGGCCATCCGAGTGCGACGGTCGTCCGGTCCACCTGCGCCGGGCAGAGCCGGCCTCCAGGCGTCGGGTGCCCCAGAGGTGGTTGATGATCTCGGCCAGGTCCGACAGGGTCTGTGCGCGCGAGCAGGAACAGTGCCCCGACCAGGCGGGTCGGCCGCCCGCCCGGTCCCACCGCCCATGGAGCCGCCTCCCGTGATCGCATCCTGGAGGCGACCGCGACAGTGTTCGCGCGACTCGGGTACGACCGCACCCGGATGGCAGACGTCGTCACCGAGAGCGGACTGACCAAGGGCTCGGTCCACTTCCACTTCGAGAGCAAGGAAGCGCTCGCGATCGCGGTGCTGTCCGCCAAACACGCACCGTGGCTGGACATGGTCCGCACACGCCTGGCCGCGACCCCGAGGGGCGCCGACCGGCTCGAGGCGCTCCTCCCGACCATGCTCGACCTGCATCGCGACGACCTGGACGCCTGGGTCATCGCCCGCCTGATCCACGGCATGACGGACGTCCCCGAGACCCGCCCGCTGGCTGCCCAGTTGACGCGGATCTGGATCGACGATGTCGCCGATCTCGTCCGCGACGCCCAGCAGGCGGCCGACAGGGCGGCCGGGATCGACCCTGCGCAGCTTGCCACCGTGCTCGTCGGCGCCTTCGACGGCCTGAAGAACACCGTCGGCATCCTGAGCGCCACTGCCGAGGAGGCGAATGCCCAACTTGCCGCCGGCGGAGAGGTGCTGCTGACGATGCTGCGGTCCGTCACGGGGCGGGGGTAGCCAGCAGTACCGGCGCCATGGGCCCCGTCCTCCAAGTTGCGGCCGGACGGTAGAGCAATTGCTGTGTGCGCCAGGTCGCGTGCACGGCTCAGCACACGGTGCCCCGGGCGGTGCGCGAGCCGCAAGAGGATGGCATACGTGGCGCGGCCACCGCGCGCGGGCGGGTGTTCCGCCGCTGCCGATCCACCGCCGGGCTTGCATGACGGCCGAAGCGCAGCAGCCAGGCGGCGAGTGGCCGTTGCGGGCGCGGGTGACCGGCGAGGTCAGCCGCCCTGTCCGCGGGCACCGGATGTCTGCCGGATCGGTGGGGCCGGAAACCAGTGGGGACGGGCAACCGGGGTAGGAGTGGTGTACCGGTCGTCGCTACCTTGGCGGCCCGGATGCCCGTCGGCTGTCGCCGCACTGTCTCCCGATCCCCGCGCGGAAACGATGCCCCGGCCCACCCCCCAGGTGGAGCCTTCGGTGGGCTCGGAGAGATGTCATGGTCTCCTACGACAGTCTTGCGCAACGCGCCGGGCCGGCAACCGACATCAGCATCCGCACCACAACAGTGGGCCACGCCGCGGTGTGCACACTGCCCGGAATGATGCACGCGGAGAACGAGGAACAGCTCCAGCGGACACTGGACGCGGCCCTCGACCGCCGACCCGCCGTCCTCGCCGTGGACCTCTCCGCGGTGCGCCTGTTCACCTCCAGCGGACTGAACACGCTGCTCGTCGCCCGCCGCGCCGCACACGCTGTGGCACCGCGCTGGTCCTCCTCGCTCCCAGCGCGAACGTGCGGCGCGCCCTGGCGATCACCGGCATTGGCGGGCTGTTCCCCGTCTTTCCCAGCCTGCGACTGGCACTGCAGTACCGGAACCCGGAGGGACGCCGCGATAAGGCGTGATGCGGACGGTGGCGGGTACACGCGACGGTCGACGAACGCCCCCGACGACCTGCTCGAGTCCGGTCATGTGCCCACCACTTGCCACCACCGCCCACCGCAGCCTGGTCTTTGGACCGGGCGAGCGGGGCACGGGGGTTCGCCGCGGCCTGGATTTCGTCCGCCTCGCGCTGGCGCAGCGGCGGGCCCGGCACGGATGCGGCAGTCGTGGACGACGTGCTGCTGGTGGCCGCCGAGCTGCTCGCCAACGCCGGCGGCCCACTGGCCCTGGAGCTGCGGCTCGACCCGCGCAGGCAACGGTTGCGCATCGACGTCACCGACGCAGCCGGGCCGACCGCGGATCCTCCCCGCCCGGGCGGGACAGCCACACCACCGCGGCCTGCGCATCGTCGACCACATCGCCTCCGCCTGGGGCTGCCGCCTCCACCCCACTGGCAAGGCGGTGTGGGCCGAGATCCGCCTGCCGTGACTGCCGTCCCGCGCAACGGCGCCGCTGGCGCCACGTGCCGAGACTCAGGCCGGCTGGTGGGGGCGAGCATGGCGGCGAGGCGCCGGACCGCCGAACTGCTCGCCGCCGACCCGCGCACCGCCAAGGTCACCCAGATCGCGATGCGCTGGGGTTTCGCCCATGTCGGCCATTTCGCCGCCTGCTACCGCCGGGCCTACCAGACCTCGCCCGGTACCGCCCTGCACCGCCGGCCCTGACAGCCGGCGGGCGCCCGCGCGGGCCGCTGTCGAGCAGGCCCCTCGCCCAGGAACCAGGCTGGGGGCGTGAATACCCGTTCCTACGACGGCCCGGCCGTCCTGCGCACCGCGAGCGGAACCCAGTACGACTGCCGTGCCTCCCTGGTCTGGTGACCGACCCGCACGGTCCGGGCCGAGGCCTCCGCGCCAGCCGACCGGCCCCAGGTCCCGGGCCAGTGGGAGGGCGAACTCCGCCTTGAGAGCACGGACGAGGCCCTCAGCGCACGGTTCGCCTGCGAGGACCGCGACGCGCTCGTCCTCGTCGCCGCCCGGTCCGGCACCGTGACGGTGGTCGACACGGACGGCCCGTTCCTCCTCGTCCGCGGCATCGGCACCCCGCCCTTTTGAAGGCCATTGCGCCGCGCCAACCCCCGCACGCGCACGGGCGGGCGCGGCAGGCCTCCTGCCGCTGCGCCCGCCGCCCGGACCGGCGCTGGCGGCCCGGCTGTCGGTGAGGCTCCTCCGGCATCAGTCAGCATGCTCGGCCGGTAGTCGTGCCTGCTGCCGGGGACCAGCCTCGGCAGCAGGCCGTTCTTGCCGGGGCCGGCAAGAACGGCCGGCAACATCGGCACGATGGCGCACC
>NZ_JBFBJZ010000173.1:0-3003 GCF_040686255.1 Kitasatospora sp. NPDC085879
CGACAGCAGGCTCACGGACAGCAGCCGGTCACCGCATCAACTTTGGCGCACAGTCACTCGTACGAGGTGGTGCATGTTGACTCGTACGCCGACACGCTGGCATCCGTTCCGCCGCGGACACCGGATGCGCCGGCGGCCGCCCGGCGGATCGACCCCGCCCTGACCGAGATGCTCAGCAATCCGGCCCTGACCGGCATGCCGCGGTCCGACTTCGAGCGTCTGGTGGCAGTCTCCGAGCCGTACTGGGACGCGCTGGCCGAGGCGGCCTTCCAGCGACGCTTCCACCGTCCGCGCAGCTACCTCCACCCGCAGACCAGCAGTCTGGATCACTACCACCGCCTCCTGACGGCGCTATTGCGCCGACGCAGGGCGATCACCAGCACTCTCCTGGCCCAGCTGCTGGGCGTCACCCGCACTAACCTCTCCAACCAGTTCCAAGACGGCCACCGGCTCCTGGACCTGCACCGCGTCGTCGTCACACCGCTGCCAGGGTCGCCCGCCCGGACCCTCGAACAGCTTCGAGTCCGCTTGCCCGACGCGGGCCACCAGAAAGATCAACCCTGACAGTTATTCAGAGACAAGCCCTGGGCAAGGTCGGCAACTGCCAGATCGGCGTCAGCGTCCATGCGGTCTCCGGCACCGCCTCCTGCCCGCTGTCCTGGCGGCTGTTCCTGCCCGAGTCCTGGGACGGACCCGAGGCGGCTGGGCGGCGCGCGGCCTGCCGGATCCCCGAGGACGAGCACCACCGGCCGAAATGGCGTCTGGCGCTGGACATGCTCGACGAGCTCGCCGGCGCGGGGCTGCGGCCCGCGGTGCTGGTCGCGGACACCGCCTACGGTGCGAACGCCGACTTCCGCCACGGCCTGGAGGACCGCTTCCTGGCCTACGTGCTGCAGGCGAAGGGCGAGATGACCGCCTGGGGCGAGGATGCCGAACCCTATCGGCCTCCCTACGGGGGTCTGGGGCCGCGGCCGCTGCCGCGCTACCGCACCCACCCGGCCCCCTTGCGCGAGCACGTGCTGGCCGCCGGACGCCGCTCCGGACGGAGCGTGACCTGGCTCAAGGGCTCCAGAGCGGCGATGAGCTCACACTTCGTCCTGCTGCGGGTCCGCCTCGCCGGGCGCCGGCCCAAACCGGCCGACGACGGCACGATCCCCCTCACCTGGCTGATCGCCCAGTGGCCGGAGAACGAGGCGGAGCCGGTCAAGTACTGGATCTCGAACCTGCCCGCCGACATCCCCGCCAAGGACCTGGTCCGGCTCGCGAAGTCACGCTGGAGGATCGAACACGACTACCGCGAGCTGAAGACCCGCCTGGGCCTGGATCACTTCGAGGGCCGCTCCTTCATCGGCTGGCATCGCCACGTCACCCTCGTCAGCGCCGCCCACCTGTTCCTCACCGAACAGCGGGCCCTCCCAAAAGCCCTGGCCAGGGCCTGACCTTCTACCAGGCCCTGGACCTCCTCCAACACCTCATCGCGACATGGACCGGCAGCTGCCCCACATGCCGACAACCCATCCCATGGCAGACCTACGACACCACCTAACAAAGCACTACTAGGGAGCGTATTTGGTCGTGATCAAGGGGTGGTCTTGGTCAGGTCCTTGATCCAGATCATCGAGGCACGAAGGTGGAGGCCGGCGAGGTAGCTCTTGGGTGTCTTGTCGAACCGGGTGGCGATGCCCCGCCAGGCCTTCAGCCTGTTGATCAGGCGCTCGACGGTGTTCCGCTCCTTGTAGAGCTCGGCGTCGTGGCCGACGGGCCGCCCGCCCCTGCTGCCCTTCTTCTTTCGGTGGGCGGCCTGGTCCCGCTTCTCCGGGATGACGGCCTTGATGCCGCGTTTGCGCAGGTGGGAACGGTTGCCGCGGGAGGAGTAGGCCTTGTCGCCGGCGACCGCGTCGGGCCGGGTGCGGGGGCGGCCGACGGGCCCGCGAACCCGGACCTTCGCCAGCACCGGGATGAACTGCGGGCTGTCGGCGGCCTGTCCCTCGCTCAGGATGATTGCCAGCGGGCGGCACTTGCGCTCGCCGGCGATGTGGACCTTGCTGGTCTGTCCGCCTCTGGACCGTCCGAGCAGGGCTGCCTTCAGGCGGATCTTGCGTCTGCGTCGGACACGTCGCCGCTCGTCCCGTTCCGGGTCGTCTGCGGTGCCCTGCCCGTCTTGTTCCTTCGGGCCGCCCCCTTTTGGCGGGCCTTCTCCGCCTCTCGGCGGCCTTCTCCAGGTCGGCGAGCGTGCCGGGACCGAGGTGCATCCCGGCGGCGTCGTGGTGGGCCCGGACGGTGGTGGAATCCACGCTGACCAGCGACAAGTCCACCTCACCCCGCTTCGCGGCCTCCGCGATCGCGCCCTCCAGCAGGGCCTCGAACACCCCGGCGTCCCGCCACTGCCGAAAGCGGTTGTGGACCGTCGACCAGGCCCCGAACTCGCTCGGCATCTCCCTCCACTGGCTGCCCGTCCGGAACCGCCAGATCACGCCCTCGAACTGCCGGCGCAGTCGCTCGGGGTACGGGCCGTACTCGCCGATCGGCAGGTACGGCCCGATGAACTCCCACTCGCCGTCAGTCAGTTGCACTCGCGTCACACAACATGATCTATCGGATCGGGCGCGACCACGAGGGCGAAACCCGCATACTGATCACAACCCGATACGTGCCCTAGCGCCATGGATCCATCGCCTCCGCGAGGGATCGGCGTGCGCGGAACAGTCTGCCGCGCACCGTCTGTTCGCTGATGCCGAGGGTTCGTGCGATCTCGCCGTAGTGCATGTTGTGCAGTTCGCGCAGGATCCAGCAGGCCCGCTGGTCGGGGTCGATGCCGGCCAGTGCACGGGCGAGCGCGCGTACTGCGGCGTGTGCCTCGGCGATCTGCTCGGGGGCTCCGTGGGCCTGGAGGACCGGGGGTTCGGGCTGGATGTCGAGGGGGACGGCAGGCATGGGACGGCTGCGCAGGAGGCTGAGGCAGCGGTTGGTGACGATGCGGTAGAGCCAGGTGCGGAACGCGGC
>NZ_JBFBJZ010000174.1:0-2952 GCF_040686255.1 Kitasatospora sp. NPDC085879
TGGGGTCACCTCCCGGCGAGAACCGGGAGGTGACCCCACGCACCCCTGTCGGTGCTCCCCGAGCGTTCGGTCCGCTACTTCTGACGGGCGTTCTCGAGGGCTTCGAAAACCTCCAGGCCGGCGGCGTTGCGGCGGCGGAGGTGGGAGACGACGGTGTTGGTCACGGCGATGAGCGGGACGGCCACGATGGCGCCGCCGATGCCGCCGACGATCGAGCCGGCGGCCACGCCGAGCACCACGCCGAGCGGGTGCACGGCCACCGCGCGGCCGAGGATCAGCGGCTGCAGCAGGTGCCCCTCGATCTGCTGGACGGCGATCAGCACCACCAGCACCATCAGCGCGGTGAACGGCCCCACCGTGACGAGGGCGATCAGCACCGCGATGGTGCCGGTCACCAGGGCGCCGACCAGTGGCACGAAGGCACCGAGGAAGATGATCACCGCGAGCGGCATCGCCATCGGCACGCCGAGCAGCTGGATGCCGATGCCGATGCAGAGCGCGTCGATGAACGCGACGAAGACGGTGCCGCGCACGTAGGCGGTGAGGGTGGCCCAGGCCTTGGGTCCGGCGCCGGCCATCGCGTAGCGGGAGTGCCGGGGCAGGCACCTGAGCGCCCAGGACCAGATCCGGGCGCCGTCGTACAGCAGGAAGAACGTGGTGAAGGCGGCGAGGACGACGCCGGTCAGCACCTCGACGGCGATGGTGACGCCGGTGAAGCCGGCCGAGGTGATCTGCTCGGAGTTGCTGCCGATGGCGGTGGAGATCTGCCGGGCGAAGTCGTTGATCTGCTGCTGCGTCAGGTGCAGCGGGCCGGTGACGAGCCACTCGCGGAGCTGGTTGACACCGTCCTGGACCTTGCCGGTGACCGATTCGAGGTTGCTGGTCACCTGCCAGACCACGAACCAGCCGACCAGGCCGATACCGGCGATGCCGCTGAGGAAGGTGCCGGCGGCGGCCAGCGAGCGGGGCACGCCGGCCCGCTTCAGCCAGGAGACGGTGGGCTCCAGCAGCGCGGAGATCAGCAGGGCGGCGAGGACCGCGAAGGCGACCAGCCGCAGCATGTCGACGACCCGGAAGACCACGTAGAGGGCGACACCGAGCAGCAGCAGCCGCCAGGTGGACTCGGCGGCGACCCGCAGGCCCCACGGCACCGCCTCGACCGGGGTGGCCGGGCGCCCGGGGTGGTGGACCTCGCGGGTGATCGGCGGCAGCCGCTCGGGTTCGGCCTGCCGCGGCAGCGGCAGGTGGCCGTCGGCGCCCTCGCCGGCGGCGCTGTCGGCCTGGGCGGCGGCGCGGCGCCGGCGTTCCAGTGCCGCCCACACCCCGGCGGCGACCGCGCCGGTCCTGGCGAGCGCCTTGAGCACCTTGCGGTCCCGCGCCCCGTCCGCTCTCTCCGCTGCCACGTCCGCGTCCCTCCCCGTTCGTTCCGTCCGCCCGACGGTACCCGCCCGGGGTGGCCGCGGTCCCGGCCGCCCTGGAGCCCGTTCGGTGCGCAGAAGGTGACGAATCAACGCGAAGCGGATGGTTTCGGACGTCATCGAGCGGGGAGGAGCCTGGACAACGGACCATCTGTCGGCGGACCGGCCGGTGCCGGAGGTCCAGGACCCGCTCCGGCGCCCCGCGTCCGCATCGAGCCGCACCGCCCGTGAGCGCCCTGGTCAGCGCCGCCCGGGCGGCGCGGCCCGTCCCCGGACATGCGGAAGGCCCCCGACCTGAGCGGTCGGGGGCCTTCGACGCGCGGCTGTGCGCGGCAGGATCAGTACCAGTGGTGGGACTGCCAGAACGACCAGGCGCCACAGGGGCTGCCGTAGCGGCTGTTCATGTAGTTGAGGCCCCACTTGATCTGGGTCGCCGGGTTGGTGCGCCAGTCGGCACCCGCCGTGGCCATCTTCGAACCCGGCAGTGCCTGCACAAGGCCGTACGCGCCGGAGGACGCGTTGGTGGCGGTGTAGTCCCAGCCGCTCTCGCGCTTCACGATCTCGCTGAAGCAGGAGAACTGGCTGGCGTCGCCGATGATCTGGGCGGCCATCGCCTGGACCGAGCCGGCCGGGACTGCCGCGAGGGCGGTCCGCGCGGCGGCGCGGTTGGCGGCCTCTTCGTCGGCCTTGCGCTTCGCCTCTTCGGCGGCCTTGGCGGCCTTCTCCGCGTCGGCCTTGGCCTGCGCGTCGGCGGCGGCCTTCTGGCGCGCGGCCTCCTCGGCGGCCTTCTTGGCGGCCGCGTCGGCGGACACCTGCTGGGCGCTCGCCTGGCGGGCGAAGTTGTCGCTGATGGTCTGCGCCTGGGCACCGGAGGGCACGTCGGCGAGCAGCGTGGCGCTCGCGACATCGACCGTCTGTGCGGTCGTGCCCTCGCTGCCCGAGGCCGCGCCCACGACCGCACCGACAGCGGTGACGGCGGTGGCGGAGGCCACAGCAACTCCCCGGACCGAGATCCGAGTCACATGGTTTCCTTCCGGCGGCGACCGTGCGTGACCGTACGGACGCAACATGCCCCTTGCCGCTCGCCTCCGTCGGTGCTGGTCACGGGAGACACTGGCCCGGCCGCCGGGCCGAGCGGACTCGGAACGGCGTGGTGAACGGGCGGCGTACGGCTCATCGGTGTTCAGTTGTGTGCCCGCCGACCGGAGTTGCCGGGCGTGATTCTGCCGTACGCGGGGCCTGACAGAACCCTCACCATGCCGCACCGGGACGTGTCTACGCAATTCCCGGTTGCGTGGCGGATCTCACAATCTTTGCGAGCTGGGCTTTTGCCCGAAAGGTCGTCGACGACCCGTCCGATCCGATGACAGAGCGAGGGGCCTGCCGGTATGCGACAGGCCCCTTGACGGTCATTCATACGGATTTGTCCGTATTTGCCCCTACGGCTGAACGTCCTCCAGCATCTCGGTGACGAGGGCGGCGATCGGCGAGCGCTCGGATCGGGTCAGCGTGATGTGGGCGAACAGCGGATGCC
>NZ_JBFBJZ010000175.1:0-2925 GCF_040686255.1 Kitasatospora sp. NPDC085879
CTCCTCGACATCGAACTGCTCACCATCAAACTGCGTCTGCTGATCGCCTCCGTGGACAAGGCCAAGGAGATGGGCATCGACTGGTGGGAGCACGATCCCTCGCTCTCCTCCCGGGCCGGGAGTCGGGACCCGCTGGAGGAGGAGAACCGGCGCCTGCGCGACCAGCTCGAGGCCCTGCGGGCCGAGGCGGCCCTGCCACCTGCCGCGGGCGCCGACGAGGAGCCTGCGCGCCGGCCCGCACGCGCGCAGCGGACACCGCCCCGCACGCGCCCCGACGCGGGGGACGAGCTATGACCGGGCCGTACCTCGCCTACACCTACGCTGTCGCCCGGTACACCGACGGACTGCCGCAGGTCGTCGCGGCCCTCACCGGGGTGGCCGCCTCGCGGGTCCACCTCGTGGAGCCCACACACGGCCGTGACCCGGTGGCCGCCGTGAGCCCGGTGCCCGCCGAGGACTTCGACGAGACCGCACTCCGACGCCACCTGGAGGAACTCGCGTGGCTGGAGGAGGTCGCCCGGACCCACCACGGCGTGATCGAGGCGATCGCGGCGCACACCACCGTCCTGCCGCTGCGGCTGGCCACCGTCCACCTCGACGACGGCCGCGTGCGTGCCGTGCTCGACGCCCGGCAGGAGGCCTTCCTCGATCGCCTCACCCAGCTCGCCGACCGGCTGGAGTGGGGGGTCAAGCTCTATCTCGACGCCCCTGCCACCCCGCCGCCGCCCCCGCCGGCGGACCTCGGCCCCGGACGCGCCTACCTCCGCCACCGCCGGGCCGAACAGGACCTCCGGCAGGACGGCTACGACGCGGCCCGGACGGCCGCCGAGCGGATCGACGCAGCCGCACGGCTCCACGCCGTCGACCGCGTCCGCCACCGCGTCCAGCAGGGCGAACTCGCTCCGGGGCCCGGCACCAACGTCACCAACGACGCCTACCTCGTCCCCGTGGAACGTGCGGAGGCCTTCCGGGCCGACGTGATGCGGTCGACCGACGGCCTGCCCGGGGTCCGGGTCGACGTCACCGGCCCCTGGGCCCCCTACTCCTTCGCCGCCCCGTACGAAGAGGAGGACACCGCGCCGTGAAGGCAGCCCACGGCCGGCCGGCCACCCCCGACGCCCCCCTGCCGCAGCGCCAGGTCGCCCTCATCGACCTGCTCGACCGCCTGCTCGGCAGCGGCGTCGTCCTCACCGGCGACATCGTCCTGTCCATCGCGGACATCGACCTCGTCCGGATATCACTGCGGGCACTCATCGTGTCCATCAGCGAACAGCACCCCGCCCCCTGGGCCACGGGCGTCCCACAACCACCCGAACGGCCATGACGGGCGCACCCCGCCCCTCCGACCGCTTCGACGAAGTCGCCGAAGCGGCCACCCGCGCCTTCCGACTGCTGCCGGCCACACCCCGCGACGACCCTCAGCCCCGGCTCCTCGCCCTCGGGCCCCGGGCCCCGGCCCGGAGGATCACCACCGGCCCGGACACCGTCGAACACGACCTCATGAAGCTGGTCCTGACCATCGTCGAACTCCTGCGCCAGCTTATGGAACGCCAGGCCCTCCACCGCGTCGAGTCCGGCGACCTCACCGACGCACAGGAAGAGACCCTCGGCGCCACCCTCATGGCCCTCCACGACCGCATGACCGAACTCTGCACCCGCTACGGCCTGACCCTCCAGGACCTCAACCTCGACCTCGGCCCACTCGGCACCCTCCTCCCACCACCGGACTGACACCCGCAGCTCCGGGCGCGGCACGGGCAAGCCGACTGCCGGCCTGCAGTCCGCTCGTCCCCGCTCCCGCCGGACGGGCCCGGTACTTCGACCGAACGCTCTGGTCGAAGGTGATGTCCGCCGTTTCAGCCCGAGGGCACGAAGACCACACCGAGCCGGCCCCTCACCTGCTCGGCGACAGTGCCCGGGAAGGAGTCGTTCGTGCTCTTCGAGCCGGCCTGCTGGTGCTGCCCGCGGGCTGGCCGTCGCCGGTCACTCGGCGCGGTGGGGCTGGTGGGAGGCGACGCGCAGCGTGGCCCGGGCGGGGAGTTGCTCCCATCCGGTGCTGCGGCGGGCGCGGTGCGGGGTGCCTTCCAGGGCGGGGAGGATGTCGCGGGGGCGGGCGTCCGGATCGAGGGTGAGGTCGAGGGTGGCGTGGGGACGGTGGGCGTGACCGGTCAGGTGGGCGTGCGCCTTGTGGACGCCGGGGAGTCGGGCGGCGTCGGCGGCCAGGGCGTCGTCGAGTGCGGCGTCGTGCAGTTCGACGCCGTCGCAGGGCGGGGTGCCGACCGGCAGGCGTCCGGGGTGCCGGTGGCGGAGTTGTGCCAGGAGCCACCACAGGGCCAGGGCGGTGAGGATGGCCAGGGCGGCGATGACGGTCGGCCACCACCAGTCCTCGTCCGTCCAGCGGGTGCGGTCCTGGACCGGCAGGAGGGTGTCGTGCGGGCCGGTGAGGGGCCAGTCGGCGGGCGGGTCGAGACTCCAGCGCCGGTAGAGGTCCAGCCCGCCGGTCAGCACGAGCAGGCCGGCGACGGCCAGCAAGGTCCGGTTGAGGACGGAGTGAGAGTTCATCAGGTCGTCTCGTGTGGCGATGGGCCCGCGGTCTGTGTCGCTGCGCCGGCACCGTCACGGGCCGCGCCGGCGGGCTCGGACTGTGAGCCGGGGCACCCGGGCGAGGGCGAGGGCGTCAAGCTGCGCTGTCAGCGCTTCGGTGACCTCGGTGTGCACGGTCTCCAGGTCGCGGAAGCTGACCTGCGCGCGGGCGTTGATCCGGCGTCGGCGAACTCGCACGTCGGCGTGGGATACGCCCGGCACGCGCAGGGCGGCATCGCGCAGCAGTCGTGCGGCGCCGTCGCGGTCGAGAGCGGCCTGTGGTGCGTCCGGGTCGTCGGGGGCCGCCATGGGCAGGAGGTGTCGGCGGCCGGGGGTGAGCGC
>NZ_JBFBJZ010000176.1:0-2751 GCF_040686255.1 Kitasatospora sp. NPDC085879
ACGTTCACCACCGAGCCACCCCGACGCGATCCCGCAGCGGCGTGAAACGCTCACCCACCGTCACCCAAGGGCTTGACAAACCCGATTGGGAATCAATGATCGGCGGAGGCGAGCCCGCGGGCCTCGAGGATGGGGCGCAGGGCCCGGACGGCGTAGAAGCTGCGGGACTTGACGGTGCCGACGGGGACGCCGAGGACGGTGGCGGCCTCGGCCATCGAGCGGCCCTTCATGTGGAGTTCGACCAGGACGTCGCGGTGGTGGGGCGGGAGTTCGGCGAGCGCGACGGCCATGTCGCGGGCGTCCAACAGCTCGTCGTAGGGGTCGTGGGCGCCGGTGTGGCACTCGGGGGTCTCCCCCGCGACCTCCTGCGCACGGGCGGACTGCATCCGGAAGTGGTCAATGGCGATCCTGCGGGCCACCGTGAACAGCCACGGGCGGCTGTGCTCGGGGCCGCGGCGGATCGCGTCCGGGTTCTGCCAGGCGCGCAGCAGGGTCTCCTGGACGATGTCCTCGGCCTTGCCCCGGTCGCCGCTGGTGGCGCGCAGCATGGCGCGCAGCAGGTAGCCGCCGTGCAGGCGGTACAGCTCGGCCAGGGTCTGCTGGTCGAGGGTGGGACGTCGCGGCGCGCAGGCGGCGCCGGGGGCGTCCGCGGTCGGCGCGGTCCCCGGGGTGGTGTCGGGTCGTGCGGCTGTCGCTCCCTCGGTCGGCCCGGTGGCCGGGAGGGTGTCCTTCAGGTGAGCAGTAGCGTCGATGGCCACGGCGGTAGAGCCCTTCACAACAATCGTCGGCATCGGGCAGGCCGTCGCGCATGGCCCGCCGTCTTCTGCCGTCCACCGTCGCGGGCCGCCCTAACGTCGCGCCAACGTCACGCCAACGCGAGCGCCGGCCCGGGCCGGGCCGGGCCGGGCCGGGCCGGGCCGGGCCGGGCCGGGACCGGACACACCGGCCCGGGGCTGCGAGCCGGATGCGGCGTTGTGGGGCCGTGCGTTTACGCAGAGTTGCAGGGGCGGGTGTCGGCGATGTCCTGCGGGAGGAGGAGACTGAGTTCGGAGACGTCGGCGAAGTCGAGGCGGCCGAGGCGGCGGGCCTGGCGGGTGATCATGCCTTCGAGGGTCTGGCGGGCGTAGCGGCCGTTGCCGAAGGTGCGGTCGCGGGGGACGGCGGCGAAGTGGTGGGCGAGGGCGGCGACGGTCTCGGGGGCGCAGGTGTAGCCGGCCTGCTCGGCGTGGCGGCCGACGATGGTGACGAGTTCCTCGTCGGTGTAGTGGCCGAACTCGATCTGCCGGGAGAAGCGGGAGGCGAGGCCGGGGTTGGATGCGAGGAAGCGCTGCATCTCGTCCTCGTATCCGGCGACGATGACCACGACCTCGTCGCGGTGGTCCTCCATCAGTTTCATCAGGGTGTCGACGGCTTCCTGGCCGAAGTCGTTGCCGCCGCCGTTGCGCGGGGTGAGGGTGTACGCCTCGTCGATGAACAGGACGCCGCCGCGGGCCCGGTCGAAGGCCTCCTTGGTGAGCTGGGCGGTGTGGCCGATGTAGCGGCCGACCAGGTCGGCGCGGGCGGTCTCGACCAGTTGGCCGGTGGGCAGCACGCCGAGTTCGGCCAGGAGTTGGCCGTAGAGCCGGGCGACGGTGGTCTTGCCGGTGCCGGGCGGGCCGGCGAAGACCAGGTGGTGGCCGATCCTGGCGGTGGGCAGGCCGGCCTCCTCGCGGCGACGGGTCTGCCGGAGCAGGTCGACCAGGTCCTCGACCTGCTCCTTGGCGGCGGGGAGGCCGACCATGGCGCGGAGTTCGGCGAGCAGCTCGGTGCCGTCCTTGCGCGCGGAGGGGTCGGGCCCGGCGGGGGTGACGTCCTCGGCGAGCAGCCGGGCCAGCTCCTCGTCGGAGATCTCGGGGCAGGTGGCGAGGCGGGTGGCCTGCCGGTCCACCATCTCCTCGAAGACCTTGCGGGCGGCCCGGCCGTTGCCGAAGTCCTCCCCCTTGGGGAGCCGCTCGAACAGGGTGCGCAGGGCCTCCCGGGTGCCGTCGGCGAGGGTGTAGCCGTGGCTCGCGGCGGCGCGTTCGACGATGGTGACGAGATCCTCGTCGGAGTAGTTGGCGAACTCGACGGTGCGGCTGAACCGAGAGGCGAGGCCGGGGTTGGAGGCCAGGAAGTCGGTCATCTCGGTGGAGTAGCCGGCCACGATGACGACGATCTCATCGCGGTGGTCCTCCATCAGTTTGACCAGGGTGTCGATCGCCTCCCGGCCGAAGTCGGGGCCGCTGCCGCCGGAGCCGGCCGAGAGGGTGTACGCCTCGTCGATGAACAGGACGCCGCCGAGCGCGGAGCGGAACACCTCGGTGGTCTTCAGAGCGGTGCCGCCGATGACGGAGGCGACCAGGTCGGCGCGGGCGGTCTCGACCAACTGGCCGCCGGCCAGCACGCCGAGTTCGGCCAGGATGCTGCCGTAGAGCCGGGCGACGGTGGTCTTGCCGGTGCCGGGCGGGCCGGCGAAGACCAGATGACGGCTCATCGGGAGGGCTGGCATGCCGGCGAGTTCGCGGCGCCGGGCCAGCTTGTTGAGGTTGACCAGGGTGGCGACCTGCTCCTTGACCTCGGCCAGGCCGACCAGCGACTCCAGCACCTCCAACGGGCCGGGCGGGGCCGCGGGCGGGGCGGGCGCGGCCGGCTCGGAGGCGGTCGAGCTGCTGATCCGGGCCGCGATGCTGTACGTGGGTGCGCTGCTCGGCACCGCCGTGTACGCGGGCCTGG
>NZ_JBFBJZ010000177.1:0-2601 GCF_040686255.1 Kitasatospora sp. NPDC085879
GGGGGTTGTTTTTGCCGGGGCTTTTTTTCCTCTCTCCGCCCCCCCCGTAGGTGGGTTGCCCTACAATGCCATACCCCCCCGCGCCCGCCGGATGACCGGCCCGGGGCTCGCGGCGGGGGCGATCCCTCATGAGCCGCTGTCAGCGCAGCGGCACCACATTCTCGGCCTGGGGGCCCTTGGGGCCCTGGGTGACGTCGTACTCGACCGATGTGCCCTCGGCCAGCTCCTTGAAGCCGGTCGTCTGGATGGCGGAAAAGTGGACGAACACGTCCGGACCGCCGTCGTCCTGCTGGATGAAGCCGAACCCCTTCTCCGAGTTGAACCACTTCACAGTGCCAGTCGCCATCAGCGCCGATCCCTCTCAACGTTCCACGGGCCACATCCGCAGCCGCCTCGATGATGCCCGTCCACCCGCGCAGCAACTGCCAGGCGCGCCCGACCCAGGTGGAGGTCGCCGCCCACGGCGGATGCGGCGCCTTTGCGATGCTGATCACATACGGCACACGGGCGAGGCCGCGGACGGTAGCGGAGACGAGGTGTCGACCGCGCACCTCGCCGCACTCACAGCTGCTCGAACTTCGCTTCCTGCAGGCGCCGTTGGAAGGCGATGGTCTCACGGCGAGTGATCTCGTTCCGGCAGATGACCCGCAGGAGGTCCAGGCTAAGTTCACGCCGTGGGCTGGACCAGGCGCGCGTCCAGGGTTCCCAGTGGTTGTGTTGACGAGAACCCAGCCGGGGCCGGCCCCGGAAAGAATCACGCTCACCTCGTTCGCAGTGAACATCCGAGGCGCCTTCCGCGCGAGAGTCGGCTGTCAGCGGTCTGCACGTGATCTGTCAACCGAAGATGGAACGCTGCAGTGCGGGCGGCGACGAGTCTGGGCCGTTCTCTCCGCCCGCACGAACTGACCGAGACGGAGACGGAGACGGAAGGGGAGTCGACCATGGACCAGTCGCTGGTCGAACGCATGCAGGAGTACCTGAACGCCGGCCTCGCCATGGACGTGGAGGCGCTCGACGCCCTATACGACCCGGACTTCGAGAACATCCGGATCGATGAGGCCGGTCAGGTCGCGATCCTGACGAAGGAACAGTTCATGACGCGCTTTCGCACCCTGCGAGACCAGGGACAGCGGGTGGGCGCGAGCATCGACGACGTGCGCTTCCTCGCGACGAGTGAGCACGGCAGCCAGGGAACGATCATCGTGCACCGGGTCCAGCAGGGTGTACCGACGCGCTACAGCTTCGTCTGGCGGCGCGAGGACGGACAGTGGACCACACTCCTGTGCGAATTCACGTTCGAGAAGGACATCTCGCCCCTTCTTCGGATCATGAAGTCCGCCGAAGCCAGGTCGGCGTGAACACCAGGCTGTTCACGAGTTCGGGTTCTGGCTCAACTTCGGCGGCCTGCATACGTTGACCAGCGACGCGGCGGCACGGTCGGCGGCGGAAGGTTGCCGAGCACGTCGCTCTCCCTCACCGTCGGCCCTCCTTACGACCCGTGTTCCGCTGAATTATGCGGAACGCGGGTCGATTGGGCCACGCAGGGTGGGACCTTGAGCGAGGCCGCGCGTGCCGCCGGGCACTCCGATACCTACGGGGAACAGGTCCTCCGCAACTCCAGCGGCTCGGCCAGCGCCAGCAATTCATCCTCGCAGACACGTGTCGTGGAACCTCCAGCCTCGGAGGGCGTCCCATCCAACGCGACAGCACCAGGCCGGTCGGCAGCGTCATCACAGTCATCATCGACGGTCGCGCTCAGAGGTTCCAGCTCACCGATGCCCTGCTGTATGACGGCACGTTCGCGGCGGAACCCCGCGACAGTGAGACCGCAGAAAGGGACGAATAGCGATGATCTAGCCCGGGCTGAGGTTGTGCTGCGCGGGACAGTAGCGCGGCCCACCGACAACCCGCGGCCGGTGGGCAGCTGCGCCCCGACGGGCCACCGTCGTCGGCGGATGGGCGCCGTCGTCGAGGCCGTCCGCGGTTTCGACGCGCGAGGCAATGAGCGCGTCCGCCACCGCGTGCTGCTGGCCCTCGGTCCGGCGGCGCCGATAGGCCTTCGACGAGCACGACCGCGAGCAGTACACCGGCCCCGGACCGGTCGCGCGCAGCGCGGTCCCGCACTCCCGGCAGACCGGCCCCTCGGACGGGCCGTCACCCCCCTGCGCACCGCCGCCCACTGATGCCTTGATTCCCCGCGCGTCGAAAACATCGTCCATGACCCGGGAGAGTAACCGGTCCCCGCGACAGCGCCCGGCCCCGGCCCGACGAGCTGTCGTGCGCAGCCCGCCCGCTGGGCTGTTGCGCGTGCGCAGCGCCCTCCTTGCGCATGCGCGTCCGGCGGCAGGGCGGCCGCGCATGCGCGCGGACCGGGGGTGCCCAGGTGCGCAACCGGCCAGCCCGGGGGGCGCGGGCGGGCCGGGCATCTTGCGCGCTGCGAGTCCGAGGCGGTCCCGGGGTGCAGGACGGCCCGGCAGCCAAGAGGGGGGAACGGCCGGGCCGACGATGCAGGCGACAGCACTGTCCGCACCACCGCTCACGGGCGGTGCGGCTCGATGCGGACGCGGGGCGCCGGAGCGGGTCCTGGACCTCCGGCACCGG
>NZ_JBFBJZ010000178.1:0-2551 GCF_040686255.1 Kitasatospora sp. NPDC085879
GGAAGGGAGCGGGACCACTTCACCCGCACGTCACCGATCTTCGCCAGGTTCAGCTTTCCGTTGCCCCGGATGCGGAACCCGTTGCGGGTGAAGCGCAGCGACTGTCGGCTGTCCTTGCGCGACTTGAACCGGGGAAGCCCGACCGGCCGTCCCGCGCGCTTGCCCGACACCGAGTCGAAGAAGTTCCGGTACGCGCTGTCCAGGTCCCGAAGGGACTGGATCAGCGGATCGACGCCGACCGAGGCAAGCCATGCCCGCTCGGCAGTCTTCTTCGCCCCGGTGATCACCAGCTTCTGGAGATCCGTGCTCTTGGGATACGGCAGGCCGGCCATCCGGGCTGCCTTCCGTGCCGCCAACGCATCGTTGTACACCACCCGCGCACACCCGAACGTCCGGGCAAGCGCCGCGCGCTGACCCACCGTCGGACAGATGCGATACGAGTACCGAAGGTGCACACGATCAACCTACCGAAGGCCACTGACAACGGCCTCCGCCGGAACATCCGAAGATCACTCCGCCGCTTCGCGGCCCCGGTCCAAGGACCCATTCCTCCCCGGCCTGAAGGCCGGGGCATCCTGGGAGATCAAGGTGACGCTTCCACCGCAGACCCGCACGTTCCTGGCCCAGCCGGACCTCGGCCGGATGTGGACAGCGGTCCACCACCGGTTGGAACGCAACGGACTCCAGCCGAACGGCAGCATCCGGCTGAACGACTGCACCGCGGCCGAGCGCGAGGCCCTGTCTCTGCTGCTCGGCCGCCGGGTCGCCACCGGTACCGCCACGATCCGGCTGGCGGACCTGGACAGCAGGCTGCGAGCCACTGCGGCAGACTGCGGACTGATCGCAGCCGTCGAACAGCTGGGGCTGTCGCTGACCGACCGGCGGGCGGCGCGAGACACCGGACGGCAGGAGCGGGCCGCGCTGTGGACAGCGGCCGAAGCGGCGATCGCCGCATCCCCGCTGGCCGGTCAGGACTGGGTGGGCGGCTGGCTCGACGACCTGTGCCGCACCGGCGCGCTCGGCAGGATCGCGCCTCAGGACGCGGCAGGCGTGCTCCACCAGGCGATCCGAGTCCTCGGGCTGCTCCGGTCCGACCGGGACGAGGAGGCGGCGCCGTACGGCCGCGGAGAACTCGCGACCCGGGTGACCGGCACGGCACACGGACTGGACGACGACACGGTCCTGTCCCGCCTAGTCCTGCGCGGCATCGCGCGGGCCACGGACAGCGAGCCGCCCGAGGACGCGCCCGGTCGGCGAGCCCTGTGGCGGGCAGCAGCCGTCGTCCCCGACGAGGTATCGAGCACCGTGCTCACCTACGGCCTGCGTCCATTGGGACACGGATGGCGCGAACGGGCTCTGCGGGAACGGGCCGACCACCATGCCGAATCCCACCTGACACTTCGTGAACTGCGCGAGCTGAACGTCGTACCGCCCTCGGACACCCTGGTGCACATCTGCGAAAACCCCCGAGTGGTCGAGGCGGCGGCCGAGGCCCGCTGCGGGGGCGTCCTGGTCTGCACCTCGGGCAGCGCCTCCACCGTCGTCCTCGAACTCCTCGACACCTTCGCGGCCGCCGGCCTGCGGCTTCGCTACCACGGCGACTTCGACTGGCCGGGCATCGCGCTCGCCAACCGCATCATCCGACGGTACTCGGCCCTGTCGTGGCGGATGGCAGCCGAGGACTACGAACAACTCGCCGCCCACGCTCGGGATCAGGGCAGCCCCGGCCTCCCGCTCGTCGGCGCCCCGGTGGAGGCGAGCTGGGATGCCGACCTCGCTGCCGCCATGACCGTACTGAACGTGGCCCTACACGAGGAGTCGGCACTCGACCGGCTCGTCGCCGACCTGGCGCCGGGGAAACCCTGACCACGGGACCAGTCGTCAGGAGAGCACGAGTCAGTCAGGACGGAGGACTGAGCCCGGCCGCAGCGGGTTCGGACAGCCTTGTGCTTGGGGGCTTGCGGCTGCGGTTGTGTCGAAGTCCCGGAACACGCTGAACCGCTATGGACTGGCTGGAGCGGGTGGCGAAGCTGAGACGGTGGACGAACAACGACGTTCGGGCGCCGCACAAACCGCTGTTGCTGCTGTACGCGCTCGGTAGCTACCAGCGCGACGCCGACGGCGAACTGAGGTACAGCGCGGTCGAGGGGGAGTTGAAGCGACTGCTGGAGGAGTACGGGCCGCCCCATCCGACCACCCCCGCGTACAGTCCGATCATGCGGTCGTAGGCGGCGAGCGCGAGCAGCCTCAGGCTCTCCATCACGCCGTCGGCGATCCACTCGTCGCGGCGTCGGCGCAAGGTGGTGGCCGAGCAGTGCTCGTCGGCGGCGCGTTCGTATCCGCAGCCGAAGACCAGGACCTGTACCAGCCGGTCGAAGACGACGGCGTCGCTGATCCGAGGGTTGTGGCAGCCCAGCGGGTGCCAGTCCTCGCGCACGGGCAGGAGCGCGAGGAATTGGTCGCGGATCGGGTCGAGAATGCATGATGGGACGGCAGGCACGGATCCCCCGGTGATCATGAAGCGTAGAGAACTCCATGATCGGGTGAACCG
>NZ_JBFBJZ010000179.1:0-2496 GCF_040686255.1 Kitasatospora sp. NPDC085879
GACAGGATTTGAACCTGCGACCTCTGGGTTATGAGCCCAGCGAGCTACCGAGCTGCTCCACCCCGCGTCGGTAGGCACGACTGTACGGCACCGCACCTGACCATGGGAAATGCATTCCTGCCGACCGGCTGGTCGAAGAACGGCGAAAGGTCCACCGAGGTGGTTCGGCGGCGGACCCTGGACCGAAGCGGTGCTCGTATGCGGCATGGGCGGCGGCCAAGGGCGGGTGCCATCTCGCCGGCGGCAGCGTCGGCGGGCAGGTTTGGTGATGGCCAGGTTCTTGCCGGTGGCGGGCCACAAGTCGACCCCAGCACCATCGGACGGTGGCGGACGTGCCGGTGGACGGCCGGCGGGTCGTCGTCTCGGCGAGGCTGCGGCGGCTGGTGTGCCCGATGCTCGGCTGCTCGCGGCAGACGTTCCGCGAGCAGGTTCCCGGCGTCGTGGAGCGCTACCAGCGCTGCACTACCCGCCTGGCCGACCAGCTCGGATCCGTGGTGAAGGAGTTATCGGGCCGGGCGGGCGCCCGCCTCTCCCGTGTCCTGGCCTGTTGTATCTCTCGCTCGACCGCCCTGCGCGTGCTCATGCGCCAGGCATTGCCGCCGCCACGCGTTCCGCGTGTGCTCGGCGTCGACGACTTCGCCCTCAGACGCCGGCACCGATACGCGACCGTGCTCATCGACGCCGAGAGCGGCGAGCGGATCGACGTCCTGCCCGACCGCAGTACCCAGACCTCGGCGCCCCACGCGCGCTGGTCGGCGGCGGTCATCCCCCGCCCGGCCAGACAGGGCGTCGTACGCACCCGCACCCATCTGCCATCCCGCAGCGGGACACCGGCCCGGTGCTCCTCCCGGCTCCTCGCGTCGGCCGGCGGGCCCGGTGGTGTTAGATCCGGGGTCGGCCAGACATAAACGGGGTGAGGCGATCGGCGAGGGGTGACGGTGGGGGACCGGGAAGCGTTCCGGAGGGTGTACCGCGAGCACTACGACGCGGTGTACCGCTACATGATCAGGCGGGTCGGTGCCACCGACGCGGCGGACCTGGCCGCGGAGGTCTTCACAGTCGCGTGGCGCCGCATGGACGCGCTGCCCGCCCTGGCGCCGTTGCCCTGGCTCTACGCGGTGGCCCGCAACACGGTCGCCAACCACCGGCGCAAGGCGGGCCGCGCCGAGGACATGGAACGGAGCCTGG
Source organism: Kitasatospora sp. NPDC085879 (assembly GCF_040686255.1). Lineage (NCBI taxonomy): Bacteria > Bacillati > Actinomycetota > Actinomycetes > Kitasatosporales > Streptomycetaceae > Kitasatospora > Kitasatospora sp. NPDC085879. Next base: position 1,189 of record NZ_JBFBJZ010000179.1, read on the forward strand.
CCGTCGAGGCCACCGCCACGGCGCGCGACATCGGCGAGACGGTCACGGAGCGGCACACCGTGCACCGGGCCTGGGCCGCGCTGCGGACCTCGGACCAGGAAGTGCTGGCACTGATCGGCTGGGAGGGCCTGACGGTCCGCGAGGCGGCCCGCGTCCTCGGCTGCTCCGCGCCCGCCTGCTCGGTGCGCCTGATGCGCGCCCGCACTCGACTCGCCCAGGCCCTGGAAACCGCCGACGGCGCCAGAGGGACAACGGAAACCATCGGAAGAGCAAGTTTGGGGGCATCACGGTGAGCATGAGCAGGAGCGTCAGGAAGCTGATGGGCCCCGCCGACCCGGCGGCGGGGGTCGTGTCGGGCGTCGAGGAGGCCGAACACCGGCTGGAGCGGATCCTGCGGGCAGACGCCGCCCCGCCTGCCTCTCGGCCCACACCTGCGCGTGCGGCCTTCCGGCTGCGCCTGGCGGTGGCCGCGGTGGCGCTGGCGGCAGTGGTGTCGGGCGCGGTGGTGGCGTGGCCGGGCGGCACGCCCGCGGCCGTGGCGGCGACCCCGCCACCGCTGGCCTACCATCTGGCCGCGGACGAGGGCCGGCTGGGAGCGGCCGCGGAGCTGGAGAAGATCGCGAGCCGCGCCGAAGCGCTGCCGGATGGGCCGGGCGGTGAGCGTTCGCATCTGAGGTGGCGGCAGTGGGCGCTGTGGACGAGGACGGACTCCGGCGGGTCCTTCTCGAAGGTGGTGCCGGAGGAGTTCGACCTGGTGCGGTCGCCCGGTGGTGCGACGCTGAAGCGCTTCCTCCTTGACGGCGGCCCGGGCTCGGCGACCGAGCAGACCGCGGAGGCGACGATGCGAGGAGCGGTGCCGGAGACCGCGGACGGCCTCAGGGCCTGGCTTCGGATCCGGACGCCGGGGATCGACGAGCCTCTGGGCGCCGCTCAGGCAGTCCACGACCTGGTCACCCAGCGCGTCCTGACGCCCCGGCAGCGTGCCGCGGTCCTGCGGCTGCTGGCCGGCCTGCCCGGCATGACGGTGACCGGGGAGGTGATCGACCGCGCGGGCAGGCCGGGCATCGCCTTCTCCGCGGATTCCGCGGCCGGTGGACTGCCGACCCGCTACACGTTCATTGTCGATCCGCAGTCAGGACAACTCCTCGGCCAAGAGCAGACGCTCACCAAGTCGGCCGGGAAACTGAACGTGCCGGTGCCCTCGGTGATCGAATACGACGCGATCGCGGCCCTCTACCCGCCTCCGCCGACCAGCACCCCTCGGAACCGCACCGGCCCTCTACCCGGAGCCCCGAGGCGCATGACTCC
>NZ_JBFBJZ010000180.1:0-2362 GCF_040686255.1 Kitasatospora sp. NPDC085879
TGTCGGCGTACGAGTCAACATGCACCACCTCGTACGAGTGACTGTGCGCCAAAGTTGATGCGGTGACCGGCTGCTGTCCGTGAGCCTGCTGTCGTCGGTTCGAGCGGCAGAGGAGCGGTTGACGGTGGTCTTGGACCCGCATCGCTGGTTGGAGTTGAGGCGGTATCGCGCGCTCTACGACTCCGGCGCGATGAGCTTGCGGCAGATCGCGAAGGAGACCGGGCTGAACCGCCGCACGGTCACGAAGTACCTGTCTGGCCAGGTCCCGGCCGCGCCTCCGCAGCGGGCGTCCGGCGCCCTGCCTCGGCGACGGACGGTCGACGAGGTCGCCCCGCTGATCGACGCGATGCTGCGGTCCGAGGTCCTGCTCAAGGGAACGGTGATCCACGAACGGCTGGTCCAGGAGTACGGGATCGCCATCAACTACCAGCGGATCAAGATCTACTTGCAGGAGGCGAGGCCCCGGATCGCTGATGAACTCGGCATCAACCCTGGCGAACTCGCGGGCCTGCACCGCCGGTTCGAGGTCGTGCCCGGCGCCCAGGCCCAAGTGGACTGGGGCGACGAGGGCAGGATCCTCGCCCACGTCGGCATCCCGAAGGTCTACTCGTTCCACATGACGCTGTCGTACTCGCGTGACCCCTTCTGCTGCTTCACCACCAGCCAGGACCTCGCGACGTTCTTCGACTGCCACCGGCAGGCGTTCGCGCACTTCGGCGGGGTGCCGATGAGCATCGTCTACGACCGCACCAAGACCGTGGTCCGCCGGCACGTCGCCCCCGGCGAGGCGGTCCCGCTCCACCCGGAGGCGGTTGCGTTCGCCGGGCACTACGACTTCGACATCGACGTGCTGGCCGCATACCGGCCCCAGGGCAAGGGCCGGGTCGAGCGGCAGGTCGCCATCGTCCGCGACCACGTCCTGGCCGGCCGGGCGTTCTCCTCCATCGAGGAACTCGACGCCGCGTTCACGGCCTGGGTGCCGCTGCGGCGATCCCGGGTCCACGGCACCCACGGCGAGGTCATCGGCCTGCGCGCCATCCGCGACCACATGGCCCTGCGGCCGCTGCCACGGACGCCTTACGTGGTCACGCAGCGGCACCTGCGGCACGTCGGCAAGGACTGCCTGGTCGCCTTCGACGCGAACCTCTACTCGGTGCCCGCCCGCAAGGTCCGCCCGCGCCAGCTGGTCGAGATCCGGGCCACGAAGTCCCAGATCGTGCTCCACTCCACGGTCCCCGACTCCGTCGGAAGCACACTGCTGGCGGTCCACTCCCGGGCAGTCGGCCGCGGCGCCCGCATCGTCGACGAGCGGCACTGGGACGGCCTACCGAAGGGCGACACCAGGCGCGTCACCACGGGGGACGTCCTTCCCCGGCCCCGCCGCGAACCGGGCCCGGCCGACGAGGATGGTCCGCTGCGGGCCCTGCTCAACCGGGCCGCCGCGGCCCGCGTCGAGGTCGGCCGCCGACCGCTGTCCGTCTACGACGAGCTGACCGGCACCCGCCCGTTCACCACCAACTACCCAACGAAGGACGCCCGTTGAGCCAGCTGGTCAGCAACCGCATCCGCACCATGGCCGGCAAGCTCGGCCTGCCCCACCTCGCCGAGGGCCTGAACCAGTACGCCAAGCGGGCGGACGAGGCGAAGATGGGCTACCTCGACTTCCTTGACCTCGTCCTCGCCGAGGAACTCGCCGTCCGCGACGACCGCCGCTTCCGCCAGGGCCTGCGGCTGTCGAAGCTGCCGCACCACAAGACCCTGGACGACTACGACTTCTCCTTCCAGCCCGAGCTCGACCCGCGCAAGGTCAAGGACCTGGCCACGCTCTCGTTCGTCGAGGCCAAGGCGAACGCCGCCCTGCTGGGGCCGCCCGGGGTCGGCAAGACCCACATCGCCGTCGCCCTCGCGGTCGCCGCCTGCCGGGCCGGCTACTCGATCTACTTCACCAGCCTCGATGACATGGTCCGCCACCTCAAGGCTGCCGAGGCCACCGGACGCCTGACCAGCAAGCTCCGCACCTACCTGCGGCCGAGCGTCCTCGTGGTCGACGAAGTCGGCTACCAGCCCCTGGAACGCGCCGAGGCGAACCTGGTCTTCCAGGTGATCTCCAAGCGCTACGAGAAGGGCTCCATCATCCTGACCTCGAACAAGACCTTCAGCGAATGGGGCCAGGTCTTCGGCGACGAAGTCCTCGCCACCGCCATCCTCGACCGGCTCCTGCACCACTGCGACGTCGTCTCCATCAACGGCAACAGCTACCGACTCAAGAACCGCCTCCAGGCCATCGACCGGGAAACCGACGTCGCCTGAGCGGTGCACACAACTCCGTACCGGCTGGAGCACTCAGATCAGTACGCGGACA
>NZ_JBFBJZ010000181.1:0-2298 GCF_040686255.1 Kitasatospora sp. NPDC085879
GCGCGGGTGCGGCGACCGCGGCGGCCCGCCGTACCTCCCGCGAGGTCCGGCTCGCCCACCGTCCGTGCGGGCTGGCCCCGGGCACGTCGCCCGCAGCCGCCGGTCGGACACGCCGTCAGACCCGACCGCCGGCCCGCCCGGTGCACCCGCGGGCCGCACGGCACCCCATGATGGACACCGGCCCGTCCGCGACCGCACCCGGGCGGGCCGGTGTCCTGAACGAGGAGAAGCCCATGCCCGAGACCGCCGCCCCGCTCCGCCTGGAGGCGACCGCCACCTGCCGACCGGCCGGCATCCCGGCCGCGGCCGCCGAGGCCGAACGCCGCGGCATCGACCGCTTCACCCTCTCCGAGACCTCCTACGACCCCTTCCTCCAGCTGGCCCGCGCAGCGGACCGCACGGAGGAGATCGAGCTCGCCACCGGCGTCGCCATCGCCTTCGCCCGGACCCCGATGAGCCTCGCCTACGAGGCCTGGGGCGTGCACGAGGCGTCCGGCGGGCGGGCCGTGGTGGGCCTCGGCTCGCAGGTCAAGCCGCACGTCGTGCGCCGCTTCGGCATGCCCTGGGACAGTCCGGCGGCGCGGATGACCGAGTACGTGGCCGCGCTCCGGGCGATCTGGCACAGCTGGCAGACCGGCGAACGCCTCGCCTTCCGCGGCGACTTCTACAGCCACACCCTGATGACCCCGGTGTTCGCGCCGGAGCCGGTCGCGGCGGGCACCCCGCCGATCCTGCTCGCCGGCGTCGGGCCGCTGATGGTCCGGGCGGCGGGCGCCGTCGCCGACGGCCTGATCTGCCACCCCTTCAGTTCGGTGCGGCACCTGACCGGGACGGTGCTGCCCGCCGTCCGGGCCGCCCGCGCCGCGGCGGAGGCGGCCGCGGAGCCGTGGACGTCCCGCCCGTTCGAGGTGGTCGGCGCGGTGCTCACCGCCACCGGCCGCACCGAGGAGGAGCTGGCCGACAGCGTCCGCGGGGTGCGCGAGCGGATCGCCTTCTACGCCTCCACCCCGGCCTACCGCCCTGTGCTGGAGGCGCACGGCTGGGGCGCGCTGCACGACGAGTTGCACCCGCTCTCCGTCCGCGGCCGCTGGAAGGAGATGGGCGACCTGATCGACGACGAGGTCTTCGCCGCCTTCGCGGTGGCCGGCGAGCCCGCCGAGGCGGCCCGGGAGATCCACCGCCGGTACACGGGCGTGGTCACCCGGCTGTCCGTGCACGGCCCGGACGGTGCCGCCGCCGAGCCGCTGCTGGACGTCCTCGGCGCCGTCCGGGAGCTCGACGGGGCCGCCACGACGTGATGTGCAACACCGAGTACCGCACGGAGAGTGCACTGAGTGCCCTCACGCGCGATTGGTGCTAGGTTCACGGCATGAGCAACCCGCAGAAGACCGCGGCGCAGGCCACGGCCGCCACCGGGAAGCCCGCGATGCGCGACTCCCTGATCGCCGCCGCCTTCCGGCTCTTCCTCGACCGGGGCTACGAGCAGACCACCATCGACGACATCGTCGGTCTGGCCGGTGTCGGCCGCCGCTCGTTCTTCCGCTACTTCCCCTCCAAGGAGGACGTGGTCTTCCCCGACCACGAGCAGTGCCTGGCCGACATGACGGCCTTCCTGCAGGAGAGCGCGGACGGCGACGACCCCGTCCTCAAGGTCTGCGACGCCGCCCGCCTCGTCCTGCGGATGTACGCGGAGAACCCGACCTTCTCGGTGCAGCGCTACCGCCTCACCCGCCAGGTCCCGGGCCTGCGCGCCTACGAGCTGTCGGTCGTCTGGCGGTACGAGCGCACCCTCGCCGACTACCTGCGCGGCCGGTTCGCCGCCCGCAAGGACGGCACCCTGCGCGCCGACGTCGTCGCCGCGGCCGTGGTGGCCGCGCACAACCACGGGCTGCGCTCCTGGCTGCGCGCGGACGGCCAGGGCGACGCCGAGGCCGAGGTGGACCACGCCCTCGAGTACGTCCGCAACGCCTGGGCCGCGAATCCGCAGGCCGTGCCGGCGGACGAGGAGGACGACGTGGTCGTCGTCATCGCCCGGCGGAGCACCCCGATGTGGCGTGTCGTCAGGGACGTCGAGGCCAGCCTCAACCGCGACTGAGCGGTCGCGGTCGCACCCGGGCCCGGCCCGCTGCGCACAACCGGAAGGGGCCCGGTCGGCACACTGCCGACCGGGCCCCTTCGGTGTGTCCGGGTCAGCGACCCTTGGCCTCGGCGGTGAGCTGGGGCAGGACGGTGAAGAGGTCGCCGACGACGCCGTAGTCCACGAGTTCGAAGATCGGGGCCTCGGGGTCCTTGTTGATC
>NZ_JBFBJZ010000182.1:0-2252 GCF_040686255.1 Kitasatospora sp. NPDC085879
TGGATGTCGAGGGGGACGGCAGGCATGGGACGGCTGCGCAGGAGGCTGAGGCAGCGGTTGGTGACGATGCGGTAGAGCCAGGTGCGGAACGCGGCGTCGCCCCGGAATTCCGGTAGTCGTCTCCATGCGCTGAGGAGGGACTCCTGGACGACGTCCTCGGCGTCCTGTCGGTTGCCGGTCAGGTGTCGGGCGAGGGTGAGGAGGGCGGCGCTGTGGCGGCCGACCAGGACGGCGAAGGCCTCGTCGTCGCCTTCCGCTGCGCGGACCGCGAGGAGCTGGTCGCTGACCGGGCCGGTGCGGTCCGGGCGGCTTGCGGTGGACGGGGACGGCAGGCGCCACGGCGCGGCCGGGCGGTCTTGTCGGGCGTGCAGTGGGGGAGGCCGCTCGCGGAAGCCAGCGGTGGTGTGGGTCTGCGCTGTGCTCATCGTGGCATCCGGTCGCCGATGCTGTGTGCCCCTCCTCCTCTCGCCTGTCCGTTATCCGGACAGTTATGCCGAGGGCGTGAGGATTTCGTGCGGGCAGCGTCCAATAGTTCAGCGGGCCCGGCTGGGCTCGCACCGGGGCGAGGTCAAGGAGGCCTGCCATGACGGACACGTCCAGCAGTTTCCCGCAGGGCGACGGACGCCCGGAGGACGGCCTGCAAGGTCCCACCGGCGCGGACCGGGTGCCCGAGGAGCGGGGGAGGACGACCATCGCGGACGGCGTCGTGGAGAAGATCGTGGGCACGGCCGCGCGGGACGTTCCCGGTGTCCACGCCCTGGGAGCCGGGATGTCCCGCACCATGGGCGCGGTACGTGAACGCGTTCCGGGCGGGGGACGGGCGAGCGTCAGGGGCGGAGTGAAGGTCGAGGTGGGCGAGCGCCAGGCCGCCGTCGACCTCGTCGTCGTCGTGGAGTACGGCGTCCCCATCACCGACCTGGCCGGCGACGTGCGCGTCAATGTCATCGCGGCGGTGGAGCGCCTGACCGGCCTGGAGGTCGTGGAGGTGAACATCGCCGTCGACGACGTCCACCTCCCCGACGAGGAGGGCGACACCGAGAGCCGCGTCGCCTGACCCGCAGCCGCCCGCCCCGCACCGTCGCTGCCGGGACGCTGCAGCGTGACCGGGGAGGCCCGGGCGACACCGAGCAAGGAGCCCGGGCGACACCGAACAAGGAGCATGTGAGATGAGCACAGCCGCACTCGGTCTGCTGGCGGGAATGGCGCTGGGATTCGCCGGGTACTTCGGCGGCTTCTGGGCCTTCCTCCTGGTCCTGGTCCTCGGCGTGGTCGGCCTCGTCGTCGGGCGTCTCCTGGAGGGTGACGTCGACGTCAGGGACTGGCGCCGGACCCGGTCCGAGGACCGGCGCCGATGACCCCGCAACCCGTCACGGCGCGAGAGCGCGGCGCCACCGTCGTCCCGGACCGCGTGGTGGCCAGGATCGCCGCGCGGGCCGGCCGGGAGGCCCTCGCCGCGCAGCCGTACCGCCCCACGCGGCCCGCACCGCCGACCCCCGACGCGTCGGCGCACGTGCACGGCGGCTTCGCCCGCATCAGGCTGGCCGTCGAGCTGCCCTACCCGATCGACCTCGCCGCAGCTGCCCGCGAGCTACAGCGCCAGGTGACGCGGCGCGTGGGCCGCCTGACCGGACTCGAGGTCACCGAGGTCGCCCTCGCGATCCGCCGCCTCCTCCCCGAGGACAGCGGCGGCCGCGTCAGCTGACCGCAGCGTACGCCCCGTCACCGGGCCCCTCCCCGCGGACCACTGCCGCGAGGAGCCGCCCCGCCCACCGCCACCAGATCTCAAGGGAGAGCCGGCATGACACACCAGCACCCGGCCGTCTCCGACCCGGACCCGCCGCCGCGCCAGGTCACCCGCCCGGCAGGACACCACCCGGCAAGCCCACGGGCGACACCCACCGCGGCCGTGCCCGGCACGGCCGTGCAGCCCCGCGCTGGTGGTCCGAGCGGAGGGTTCCCGCCGCGGTAGTGGCCCTCGTCGTCCTGGCGGCCTGCGCGTTCACGCTGTTCGACGTCGTCCGGGTGCGCACCGGCCACACCGCCGCCGCCTGGCGCAAAACCCTCGCCGACGAGCTCGCCACCCGGCCGATCGACGACCCGTGGGTCCTCACCGGCGCGGCAGTGGCAGCCGTCCTCGGCCTGTGGCTGATCGTCCTGGCGCTCACCCCCGGCCGCCGACACCTCCTGCCCATGGCGGCCCCCGACGACCCGGACGCACCACAGGCCGCTCTCGACCGCGACGGCGCCGCACG
>NZ_JBFBJZ010000183.1:0-2246 GCF_040686255.1 Kitasatospora sp. NPDC085879
GGGGGTGGCGGGCCCGCGCGGGGGTGTTTCCCGGCCGGGTGCCGGCGCCGCCCCCCGGCATACTGCCCTCCTGGCGAAGAGGACGGGGTACGGGTGGTGACGGCGGGCCAGGACCGGGACCGGGTTGCGGGTGTGCGGTCGCCGCGCCAGCCTGCCCGAAGCCGGGTGCCCCACGGGCAGGCGTCGTGCGCGGACTACGGCTGCCCGCGCGCCGGGTACCGCCAGGCGGCGCTGCGGGCGCGTCGGCGCCGCGACCTGGACCGCGTCCAGGGCCTGGCCGCCCGCGTCGATGCCGCCCCTGCCGCGCTGCGGGCCGCCGTCCTGGTGCGCCGCGGTATGTCCGCCCAGGACATCGCGGACGCTGCCGGCATCGCCGTCACCCTCGTCCGCCGCCTGCTGCGCCCGCCCGAGGCCTGACCAGCGAACGGCCGGCCGCCGACGTCCTTGCGGAGCTCGCCGCCGAGGGCTGGCCCGCCACCTACCTTGCCGCACGCCTGGACACCAGCACCGCGACTGTCGCCGCCGTCCGCGACGGCTCCCGCCGCCGCATCTCGATCGCCCTCGACCAGCGCATCCACCACCTGTGGCTGCGCCTGGCGGACACCACCCCGACCGCCCAGGGCATCCGGACTTCAGTCGCGGCCCGCACCCGCGCCTGGGCGTTGCGCGGCCGGGCCGACACCCGCTGCGCCCCGGCCCACGCGCGCCCCGGCAGCCTCAGCCCTGGGCCTGGGCGGGGCGGACGGGGCCGGCGGCCGCGGTGGCGGCGGCGGTGAGCCGGTCGAGGGGTGTGTGGTCGCCCAGTTCGACGGCGAGCAGGGCCCGCACGAACACCCTCGGTTCGATCGTCCCGCGGGGGAACTCGAAGCCGCGGTAGGGGTTCCCGGGCCCGGTGGCGCAGTGGGCCTCGGCGGCGAGGGCGAGCTGTTTGAACGCCTCGTGCTTGGCCTCTATGGTCTGTGCGTCGCAGCCCAGGTGGTCCAGGGTGATCCGGTGATGCCCGGCGTCCTCCTCGACGGTCAGCCGGCCGCCGCCCGGCGTGACGGACCGCCCCGGCGTGATGTCGCCGTAGGGGTAGGCCAGCGGCAGGCCCCTGTCGCGGGCGTGCAGCGGCGGCAGGTGGTCGTAGGTGGTGTACGGGGCGAGGGCCCCGCCGCACCGCTCCGAAGCCCCAGCCCGGCACCCGCGACCCCACCTCGCCCAGGAAGCCCGCAGAACCGGAGGACAATGGCCGCACCGGCCGGCACCGCCAGGTTGCCACCCGCGGCCCAAGCCACCGGACGACGCCGGTGGCTTGTCCTTCCGCTACTTCCTGCGGCGGGCTCTCACCTGCCCCGCGGATGCCCCGGACCTGGTGCGCCCTTGCCGCGGCCGTCGAGCCACCGCAGGAGCTCGTCCCTGCCAGCCGTGAAGTCCAGCCCCGCCCCTGCCATCAGGTGCGCCATGTCCGTCAGCCAGCGGGTCCGGTCGGTGGTGCCGAACCGGCTGGCCTGTTCGAAACGCAGCATGGACCACGCAACGTCCACCGCCTCCGGATAGGTCACCAACGGCACGGCCTCGCCGTGCGTGCCCCCAGCCCGGCCCTCCAGGCCCGCTCCGCCCACAAGTGGCTCGTCCGGCATATCCGTCCACCAGCACCGCACGATCCGAGAGGCATCCGCGAAGACCCGGCTACCCGTCGCCCTGAAACGCCGCACCAACCGTAGCCGCCCCTGATGCGCCCAGACACGCTCGGCAACACCGCCAAGTCCACGAAGGAAGGCTCCTGCGAACGGGAATCGTCAGTCTGTCGCGCGTCAGACTTTGTGGCAGGGCTCGTTTCTTTGCGGGTCCTGCAGTGTGAAGGAGTTTGATCGATCATGGTGAGGCCGCCGGCGTTGCCGCCGGAGGAGAAGGTCCGGATCGTGCTGTCGATCCTGGCCGGTGAGATGACCGTCGCCGAGGCCGCGCGGCGGGCGAAGTGTCCGAGCAGTCGGTCGGGGACTGGAAGCGTCAGTTCCTGGAGTCGGGCCGGGCCGGACTCGCGTCCGGGAAGTCCGGCCCGAGCAGCCGGGAACAGCAACTCGAGGACCAGGTCGCCGATTTGACGCAGGCGCTGGGTGAGGCCGCGGTCGAGCTGCGGGTGTGGAAGAAGTCCGCGGAGGGCCGGCCGGGCCCTTCGAGGACCTCGAGGTGATCCGCGTCGAGGCGGGCATGCCGACCGCGAGGTTCTGCCGTCTGATCGGCGTGCCCGAGCGGACCTGGCG
>NZ_JBFBJZ010000184.1:0-2176 GCF_040686255.1 Kitasatospora sp. NPDC085879
TCACCCGCTCCCGCTTGGGACGACTCGTTCGTCAGGGACTCCTCGCCCAACCCGGACGTGGCCGCTACCAGAAACGGACTTAACGTCCTCTCAGAGCACGACCATCGGCTGTTCGCCCGTTGGCGGTACCGTACGGGCAACCAGACCGACCAGGCGTGACAGGTCACCGCCGTGCATGTCTTTGGCACGGTCGGCGGCTTCGCAGTTCATCGCGACACGTGACCGATGCTCTGGCGGTTGGTTACCTGGGCAGCTTCGCGGTGCGCTCGGGTAGGCCGCACTGAGGTACCGCATGGCGGTCGCGTCGGTGATCCCGAAGAGCCGCATGAGCTCGAGGGTCACTGGTGGCGAAGGCTTCAGTTGGCGGGGCGTCATTGCAGCTGTAGCTGTCAGGGACGGGCGCTATGGTGCGTGGCCGTGGACGCTGCTGATCTTGACTACCGGGCCCGGACGCGGTCTGGGTGCATCCCGCCGGAGCTGGTCGCGCGGCTGCTCGAACGAGGCCATGTCGACGTGGCGGAGCTGCAGGCGTGACGCGGGAGTGGTTCTGCGCGCTGGCGTGGGCGCGGTTGTTGGGTGAGCAAGGTCGGCGGGCTGACGCGTTGGAGGTGCTCACGCCGTACCTGGCGACCGGCTGGTGGACGGCCTTTGCTGCTGCGGCCGAGCTGCTGGAGGGCTGGGGCCGTACCGAGGAGGCGGTTGAGACCGTTCGGGCCCACATGGAGGCCGGGCACCCGATGGCGTTGGAGTCCTACACGCGGCTACTCACCCGACACAGCCGCGCAGAGGAGGCGTTCACCCCTGTTGGTGCCGCACGTCGACGACTGGGCGCTCGCCACCGCGCTGGTCGACGTGGCGGCGGTCGCCGGCCGCGACGACGTGGCCGCCACGCTGCTCGCCGCTCGGATCCGGGTCGACCACCGCTGCGACGGCCCGTGGTGCTGCCGCGGCCTCGACCCTGATAGGGCGGTCAGTCTGCTTGCGGCGATCCGCGAGCGTCAGGGCCGGATCGACGATGCAATCGCCCTGCTCCACCGTCGGCAGATCACCTCGGTCAACGGCCGCGACCGGCTCGCCGACCTCTTGGTCCGGCACGGGCGGATCGAGGAACTACGCGTCTACGCGGCGACCGACGGAAACCATGACGCCGTGCGGCGACTGGCGGAGCTGCTGGAGGACGGCAGTGATGTGGAAGGCGCTATCGCCGTCTACGGGGCAGGCCGCCGGGCCCGCGGCGCAGAACCCGAACTCGGCTTACGGGCTCGCGCAGCTCCTGGCCCGCCATGGCCGGGGCGACGGCGGCCGGCGAGTTCCACCCCCTCCGACGGCGGCTCCGGGTGTCGGCCGCTCACAGGTCATCGGGGCGCCGCACCCGCACCCTCCTCACCGGCGGGACGGCTCCGGTCGAGGTGGCGCTCTCCCCCGACGCGGTCGGCTTGGCGATCTGGCGCCGGACCTCCTTCACCGTGATCAGATCCGCCGGCGAGCAGTCCAGGATCGCGCACAGCACCGCGAGGGTGTCCATCGACAACCGCTGCGGGGGGCTGCGTGACCAACCGGAACACCTGCTCCCGCGACAGGTGTACCCGTACTCGGCCAAGCGGGGCACCAAGTCCGTGGTCTGGAACATATCCCGCTCGGCCATCGGCAGCCGCAGGTTCGTGTCCGGGTCCAGCAGATTGACCGGGCCGTTGTCGAACGTCACCCGCCAATGGGAAGGGGAGACTCGACGACGTAAAACTGCTCCTCGGCCATGTCGACTCCGATGCTCCTGGTGTGCTCGTCATGAGACGAACTGCTGCCCGCCGTCGATGTCGTATGTCGCACCGGTCAACGCCGTATTGACCATGAGGTGGATGGCCAACGCCGCAACGTCCGCGGGTCCGACGACCCGGCCGATCGGCAGCGTCGCGCGCAGCTCGGCGCGGCGTTCCTCGATCCGGTCGCCCAGAAGCGAGGCCGACAGCGGAGTGTCGACGAAGCCGGCCGCGATGAGGTTGACGCGTACCGGTGCAAGTTCCAGTGCGAGGGCTGCGGTGAATGGAGGCAACGCGTTGGTGGCGGCGGAGGCGACCCCTAGATGTACTGACCCGTGAGGTTGGGGACGCGGCTGGCGGGTGGCTTGCCTGCGAGTGCGGTGTGTCCGCGGTGGTGATTGTAGGTGTGGAGCCAGGTG
>NZ_JBFBJZ010000185.1:0-2103 GCF_040686255.1 Kitasatospora sp. NPDC085879
CCGATGCCGCTGGACGCCTGCCGTGTGGGCGACGAGTACGTGATCTGTTTCGACCTGCCGGGGGTGGACCCGGAGGCGATCGACATCGACGTCGAACGGAACATGCTGACCGTCAAGGCCGAGCGCCGCCCCCGCCACGAGGGCGACAACGTGAAGTGGGAGCTGTCCGAGCGCCCGCTCGGCGTGTTCTCCCGCCAGGTCATGCTCTCCGACACCCTCGACCCCGCCGGGATCAGCGCCGACTACGACGCAGGCGTGCTGACGCTGAAGATCCCGGTCGCGGAGAAGGCCAAGCCCCGCAAGATCGCCATCAGCCACAGCGGCGACCGCAAGCAGATCCGGGCCTGACCCCCTTCTCCCATGAACCGTTCCGCGCCGCCCCTGATCTCTCCCCCTCGAAGGGGCGGCCGGAACGCCCCCACCCGCCGGCAGCCCTCCCCGGGCCGCCCCGACCGCGGACACGGGGCAACGCCATGAACGCCCAGGGCAACGAACCCCTCGTGGTGCGGGCGCGCGGAGAGATCGACCTTCACACCGCGCCCTCGCTGCGCCGTGCCCTGTCCGCCGCGCTCGAGTCGCACCGGGCGGTGGTGCTGGATCTGTCGGAAGTGACGTTCATGGACTGCGCGGGCCTGGGCGTACTGGTCCGGGCCCGCAACCAGGCCGGCCGGTGCGGCGCCCGCCTGCTCCTGCGCGGGGCCGGGCGCTGCGTGGTCCGGCTGCTCAGGCTCACCGGTCTGCACCTGCGCCTGGCCGTCGAGCCCTGACCGGGCACCGTTCGCACCGGCCCCTTGGGATGGAGGGAGAACCGCGGTGACTCGTCGATGGGAGGCGTTCCTGGAGGAGGTCCGGGAATGCGGTGAGTACGACACCCCGCAGGAGGCCGAGCGGGCCGCCCGGGTCGTCCTGGCCCTGCTGGGTGCCCACCTGGTCGGCGACGTGCGCGCCGAACTGGCCGCCCGCCTGCCGGAGACCATGGCCCTGGTCCTGCTCAACCCCTTGCACGCCACCGAACCGCTCAGCCACGAGCGCTTCGTGCGCGCGACCGCGGCCTGGATCGAGGGCGCCACCGAAACCACGGCCCTGTGGGACATCGGCGCCGTCCTGTCCACGGTGGCCGACGCCGCCGGCGACGACCTCACCGAGCGTGTCCTGCTCCAGCTGCCGCCCGGCTACGACCTCCTGTTCGGCCGGCCCCAGCCCGGCCACCGCCCCTGAACCCGTCCGCGCCGCCGCAACCGCCCGGCCGGCCCAGCCCCGGAAGGCCACCGCCATGACCCGGTACCGCCTCCTTCTCCGGCAGGTCCGCACCCTCGGCCGCTACACCTGTGACGAGGAGGCCGAACGTGTCCTGCACGCTGTTCTGGCCGTCCTCGGCAGCCAGCTCACCGGTGAGGAACGCTGCGACCTCGCCGCGGCCCTGCCGGAGCGGGCCCGCGTGGTCTTCGCCTCGCAGATCCCGCTGCCCGAGCCAGTCGCCGCCCCGGCTTTCGTCGAAGCCGTTGCCCACACCCTGAACACCAGCCTCAGCGGCGCCCGCTGGGACACCTCCTCCGTCCTGGCCGCCCTCGCCGACCTGGCCGGTGACCGGCTGGCCGACCGGCTTCTCGCGGACCTGCCCCGCGGGTACGCCCTCCTGTTCGGCCGCGCCGACCTCATCACCGCGGCGTGACCCGGGACCGGGTGCGGGCCGTCACCGGCACCGTGCCGGATCTCACCCACCGGGCGGGCATCCGCCCCGTCGCCGCGGCCGGCCAGGACGAGCGCGCATGCGCAGCGGCCACGACGTCAGGCGCAGGATCGACCTGAACGCCTGGTCGCGCAGGTCCGCGGGCCCGGTCGGCAAGGGTCAGCTCAGCCCGCGGTTGCCAGACGGGCGGGCGGTGTCGAGGGCGCCGCGCAGGGCGTACAGGTCGGCGGTGGTGGCCAGCTCGGCGAAGCGGGCCAGCAGCCGACGGACGGTGCAGTCGCCACCGTCGCCCACGGCCTCGGTGATCGCCTCGATCAAGGCCGCCTGTCCGTCCCGGGCCGTCTCCGGTGCCACGGGCGCCGGGTGTTCCACTGCCGCCTCCCTGCGCGGTGTCGCTCGTTTCTTCGGGCGCG
>NZ_JBFBJZ010000186.1:0-1980 GCF_040686255.1 Kitasatospora sp. NPDC085879
GGGTTGTTCCGCCCGTGGGGGGCGGTCGGGGGGGGGGGGGGCCCGGTGGGTTGCCTTGGGCGGGGGCCCCCGCGGGCGGGGGGGGGGCGGGCGCCCCCGGCCCGGCGAAGGCCGCAATGGGCGGGGTGGTGCGGTCCTGCTGCGGGCTACAGCGCGCAGAAGGCGTTGATCGCGGCCTTGCCGGTGTCGAGCTGGCCTCGGGTCCCGCCGATCAGGTGGAACTCGCTGTTCGCGTACAGCACCTGCTTGGTGCCGTCCTCGCTGCTCAGCCAGTTGCTGAGGTAGCCGAGCACCGCACCGGTGTGTCCCCAGCCCCACTGCCCGCAGGGCAGCTGCAGGTGCTCGACGCCCAGCCCGTACTCGGCGGTGCCCGAGCTGTCCATGGGCACGGTGGTCTTGAGTTCGACCGTCTGCGCGGGCGCCAGGAGCCGTCCGGTCAGCAGAGCACGGGAGAACGCGGCCAGGTCGTCCAAGGTCGACACCATGGCACCGGCGCTCCCGTAGGTCTGCACGTTGGAGACCGTGACGTCCTGCGTGTAGAAGGTCACCGGGTGCAGGTAGCCGTGGAGGTAATTGCCGTACAGAGCGGGATCGGCGGTGGGGAAGCTGGTGTCGCGCAGGCCGAGCGGTTCGATTATGCGCCGCTGGATCTCGGTGGCCGCGTCGGTGCCGGTGACAGCCTTGATCACCATGCCCGCCAGCACGTAGTTGGTGTTGGCGTAGCTGAACTTCTGACCCGGTACGGCGTTCGGCGCGTGCTGGGCGAGGGCGATGTCCACCAGGGTCTGCGGCGCCCAGGCCTGCCTCGGATTGGTGTTGGCGACGTAGGGGACGGAGACCTGCGCGCTGCCCGCGTACTCGGGCAGGCCCGAGGTGTGGTTGAGCAGCTGACGAACCGTGATCTTCGTGCCGTCGTAGCCGTTGGCGTTGACCGCTCCCGGAAGCCACCTGGCGACGGTGTCGTCCAGCGACAGCCGCTGCTCGCCCTCCAGTTGGAGCAGCACGGTGGCGGTGAAGGCCTTGGTGTTGCTGCCGATCCGGAACTTCGCCTTCGGGTCGGCGGGAACCTTGGTGGAGAGGTCGCCGACACCCGCGTGCACGTACTGGACGTCGTCACCCTGGCGCACCAGGCCGATCACGCCCGGGTATCCATCGGCGATCCCCTGCTGGGCTCCTGCCTGCAGGATGCCGGCCGCGGTCGGGACTGCGGCGTTCGCCGAGCCGCCGACGCCGACCGACACGAGGCAGGCCGCGACGGCGACCGGCAGCAGCCACCGCCGCCTCGGCATCCGCGGACGCCGCCCGGCCGCCCGGCCGGCGGCTGAACTCTCCGTGTCCGTCATGTGGGTGGCCTTGATCGTTTCGAGCATGCTCATATCCGACTCCGATTCATACGGGAAAATGGACGCCCCTCCGACCGCCTGTGGATCGGGGGACTGCGGGGTCACGACATCGCGCCTGCGGTCACGGCGACGGACGCGCACAGGCACCGGGCCTGCGCGGCCCCGAACTGAAGAGCCCGCCTCTAGCGGCGGTACACGGCCGCAAGGATCAGCATCAGGACGACGAGTCCCACCACCAAAGCACATCCACTGCCGCCGTCCGGTCTCTTCCGCCTGGACTCCACCTGACCGCCGGGGCGAATTCCGGGGTGCTGCTTGGCGTAGTGCTCCACCAGCCGCTGTTCGCCCTGGGACTCGCCGAGCCAGGCCGTCTTGAAACCGCACTCGCCGCACCAGTAGCGGTAGGCCATGTCGAGTCCCCATTCGTTGTCGCAGGAACGGCTGGTGAGAGGCAGCCGGTTGCGGCGCCAGGGCCGCCGGATTCGGCTCCGCCGGTCCCACCGCGGTCGGTCGGGCGGCCCCCCCAGTGCGGCCGACCCACCGCCGGCGCCTCCGCCCCCGGGAGTCCTGCGGAGTGCGGCGCCCACAGCCGGCGGGGCGCCCCGGCCCCACCCCTCGTGGTGTGTGTGCTGATCCC
>NZ_JBFBJZ010000187.1:0-1959 GCF_040686255.1 Kitasatospora sp. NPDC085879
AACAGAGCTGAATCGCATGATGCAATTTCTTTCTGGCTATGGGGTGTTGAGGGACGCCGATGGCCGGCGTCCGCTCTGCCAGGCTCGACCGGCACCCTGCATGTCGCAACTTTTAGTGCACTGACGACTTCAGAGTGTGATGGCGCCGGGTGCCTCAACTGGGCAGCCCGCTCGGCGTCGATACCTACGTGGACGTCAGGCAGCAGCTCCCTGGGGCGGGGGTTGTCGGCTGCCGTGTCGGTGGGGACGACGACCCGCGTGGTCTCGCGTGCGATCCGGTGCTCAAAGGCGGCGGACGATGTCGCGGCGGCTCTTGCCTTCGGCGATGCGTCGCTCCAGGCAGCCCCGGGTGCCGGATTCCATCGCGAGCGTCCGGTGCGCGTGCGGCCGGCTGCCCGCCGGCCGACGGTCCTTTGGGAGAACACGTCGACGACGAAGGCCACATGGACCGTGCCGGGCCCGGACCAGGGCCACGTCATGCTCGCGAAGTGACCCGATTCGTGGAGGTTCGAGCAGCCCGGGTGTTTCGAGGACGGTGTAGGCCGTGGAACGCAAGCAGGCACGGCTTCCGAGTGATCACGAGGTGTCGAGCCCCTGATCACCGCAACGCAAGACCGTGCCTGCGCTCTCCTCATCGCCCGTCCCTGCCGGAGTGGGCCAACTTTCTGTCACCGCAGCGCCGTCAGCAGCGGACCCGTCGGGCCTGTCAGCCCGGCTGGCGGCCGTCCCGGATCCCCGTCGTACCCAGGAAAGGCGCCACACGCCGGTATTCGTCCTGGCCTTGGCCGCCTGCGCGGTCCCGGCCGGAGCCCGGTCCTTGGCCGCGATCACGAAGTGGGCTGCCGACGCACCTCCCAAGCCGCTGCTTCGTCCCGGTGGAGGCCTGCGAGACCCGGACACCGGCCCCGCTGCCCCGCGGGGGGCCACCGTCCGGCGCGTGCTCCAGCGAGTCGACGGCGATGCGCTCGACGCCGCGATCGGAGCCTGGTCCACCGACCGCGCCCCGCTGAACAGCCCCGACCAGCTGTGGCCGTGGACGGCAAGACCGTGCGCGGGGCGGTCCGCGCCGACGGCACCCAGGTCCAGTTGTCGGCCGCGATGAACACCGCCGGCCCGGTACCGGCCCAGCGGGAGGCGGAGGCGAAGGGCAACGAGATCAGGGTGTTCCAACCGTTGCCCACCCCGCTCGACCCGGCCGGGACAGTGGTCACCCTCGACGCCCCGCACACCCGGCACATCCACGCGAGATTCCCCGCCGAAGAGAAGAACGCGCACGTCATCGCCCCGATCAAGGGCAACCACCCGACCTCGCACCACACGCACAAGCGCCTGCCCCGGCGTGACATCCCCATGCAGCAGCGCACCCGCGCCACCGCCCACGGCCCCGACGAGATCCGCCGCGTCAAGACCCGCACCGCCATCCGCGGAATCGACTTCCCCCACACCTCCCGGGCCATTCAGATCGCGCGCCGTCGCCGGACCGCCACCACCGGCCAGAACAGCATCGAACGCGTCCACGCCGTCACCAGCCTGACCGTCAGACAGGCCGAACCGGCCGAAATCGCCCAGCACGTCCGTGAGCACCGGGGAATCGAGAACAAGATCCACCACGCCAGGGACATGACCCACGGTGAAGACGCCTCCCGCGTCCCCACCGACACCGCGCCCCACGCCATGGCCACGCTGCGGAACCTCGCCACCGGCGCACTCCGCCTCACCGACCACCGCAACATCGCCGCCGGCCTCCGCCGCCACGCCCCCGACGCCCGCGACGCCCACCGGACTCTCACCACCCTGGACATCACGTGCTCAAACCGGACACTCCGCGAAAACGACACCGCCCTGGCCAGCAGCCGGGGATGGTGATGGTGATGGTGATGGGGAATTGTGCGAGCAGGCCCGGCCCGCGCCTGAACGCGATGATGGGGAATTTCAGCGATCACCCTCGATCGCCTCACT
>NZ_JBFBJZ010000188.1:0-1819 GCF_040686255.1 Kitasatospora sp. NPDC085879
TACTCCTAATGGGCTGCGAAGCCAGTGGACCGCTTCCATACTCCTGGTCCAGCGAGACCTTGACGAAGACTGCGGCCACGGGCTTCCTTCGGCGGCGATCAGCCGGTACCCGGTGAGCCATATCAGACCCCCGGGGCCGTGGAGCACTTGGACAAGACCTGGCCCCGGGTGCCGGTCGACCGCTACCGAAGACCACGGTCGTGAGGGCGCCCGGCGCGAGGGCCATGCCTGTTACCCACATGAGGCGTGACCTCCAGCAGGAGATCGGCGGGCCCTGGCGTCCGGCGTCCTCACGACCGTGACCGGTCAGATGATCAGATCGTTGGTGCTCGTGGTCCGAGCCCTCCGCGGGGAACACCTCTCACTTCACCGGGACGCCACCGAGCTCCTGCACAGACCGAGGCCCCCGCGGCCAGCTGGGGTCACGAACGACTAATCGGATGACGGGCCATGAGCCCTTCCATTAGGGAGTCGCGTGCCTCTGCACGGCTTTGACCAGCAGAAACGCAACGGAACCGGAAGGATGTGAGAGACGCCCATGAGGGTTTTCTGCGGGATCGACTGGGCCAGCGACCACCACGACGTCGCCCTGGTCGACGCCGACGGCAAGCTCGTCGGCCGGGCACGGATCGGCGACGACGCGGGGGGCCTGCAGCAGCTGCTCGAGCTGCTGGCCGAGCACGGGGACAATCCGAACGCGCCGATACCGGTGGCGATCGAGACCTCCCGCGGCCTGCTGGTGGCCCGTCTGCGCGCGACCGGCCGGCTCGTCTACTCGATCAACCCGATGGCCGCGGCCCGCTACCGCGAGCGCCACACCGTGGTGCGCAAGAAGTCCGACCACCTCGACGCGATGGTGCTGGCCAACATCCTGCGCACCGACGCCGACGCCCACCGCCCGCTCCCGGCCGACAGCGAACTCGCCCAGGCCGTCGCCGTCCTGGCCCGCGCCCAGCAGGACGCGGTCTGGGACCGCAACCAGGCCGGCAACAAGCTCCGCTCGCACCTTCGCGAGTACTTCCCCGGCTACCTCGCCGCCCTCCAGCCGTTCAGGGACGGCCTGTGCTCACCGCTGGCCCGCGAGCTGCTGGCCACCGCACCGACCCCCGGGCAGGCCGCCAAGCTCACCCGCACCCAGCTGCGGGCCGTACTCAGGAGGGCCGGCCGAAAGCGCGGCATCGAGGAGGAGGTCGAGCGCCTGCACGCGGCCCTGCGGGTCCCGCAAATGCGCCAGTTGCCGCTGGTCGAGGAGGCGATGGGCCGCCAGGCCCTGACCCTGCTGCGCAAGCTGGACGCCGCCTGCAGCAGTGCGGACGACCTCGCCGAGGCCTCGGTGGAGTCTTTTGAGAAGCACCCGGACGCCGAGATCATCACCAGCTTTCCAGGGCTCGGGTCACTCACCGGCGCCCGGGTGCTCGCCGAGATCGGCGACGACCGATCCCGCTTCTCCGACGCCAAGGCCCTCAAGGCCTACGCCGGCTCCGCACCGGTCACCCGGGCGTCCGGCAAGAGCCTGGCGGTCATGGTCCGCCGGGTCAAGAACCAGCGCCTGGCCGCCGTCGGCTACGTCTGGGCCTTCGCCTCCCTGACCGCCTCACCCGGCGCCAGGGCCCACTACGACCGCCGACGCGAGGACGGGGACCGCCACTCCTCCGCCCAGCGCAACCTCTATAACCGGCTCCTCGGCTGCCTCCACCACTGCCTCACCAAGCGCGTCCACTACGACGAGAACACCGCCTTCCCCACGCAGACCAAACTCACCCTGGCGGTCGCAGCTTGACCCGCTAACCGCATCGGATGTCTTCGTCGCCGCCCTGGA
>NZ_JBFBJZ010000189.1:0-1777 GCF_040686255.1 Kitasatospora sp. NPDC085879
GACTCCGTTGGGAAATCCGCAAACCGGGCCGGGGATCAGGCTGCCAGGTCGAGGGCGGCGAGATGTGAGGTGCGGGTCTTGCCGAGGGGTGTGCCGGCGAGCCAGGCGTCGAGGCGGACGAGGTTGATCGCGGTGGCAGCGAGGACGTTGCCGAGGTGGGTCTTGGCCGGGCCGGTGTAGCGGGTGCGGCGGATGCCGGTGCGACGGACTGCCTGCGAGATCGTTCCCTCGATGCCGGCTCGGATGTCGTACCGCCTCTTCCACTCGTCGGTCTGCTGCTCGTGGCGTCGTTGCTCGAGAACCTGTTGCTGTGAGCGGGGCAAGAGGGTGAGACTCCGGCCGTATGTGCCGTTCGCAGCCTTGGTGCACTGCGTTCGAGCAGGGCAGGGGCCGCAGTCCTGGAGCGCGAAGTGCACGCGGGTGATCGGGGTGCCGCTGGATTTGCGCTGGTCGGACCAGCTGACGCTGACCGCTCCCCGCGGGCAGGTGACCTTCCGTGCGTCCCAGTCGACGCTGAAGGCGCTCTGGGCGATGTGCTCGCCCTCATGCCGTTCGTGGACCGTGTCCAGACCGACCGGCCCCAGTAGGTCGATGCCATGCTCGTCGCGGGCGTGAACGATGTGCGTGGCGGTGACGTAGCCGGCATCCACGATGTGCTCGTCCGGCAGTAACTCCCGTGCGGCCAGGCCCTGATGGACCGCTTCGGTCACCTCCGTATCACCAACCGTCGCGTCCGTGGTGACAACATGAGTGATCACGTGCGGGGCGTCGGGCTCGCAGGTCTCGCTCAGATGGGCCTTGTAGCCGCACCAGCCCGAGCCCCGCTTCACGCTGTAGCGGGCAGCCGGGTCGTAGGGCGAGGCCAGGCGGCGTCTGCCCGGCGGGAGGTCCTTGCCCTCCCGCCATCGCACCCCCTCACCGTCGCGGTGGTACTGCTCGACCCAGGCCCTGCGCAGGACCTGGACGGCCGGGATCTCCCGCAGCCAGGCGGGCGCGCCGGGGCTGAGGGCCGCCTCCAGAAGAGCGAAGCCGTCCCGGCCGACCTGCTCGGCCCATTTCTGCCGGACGTTCTCGCCCTTGGGGAAGCGGTAGGAGTCGATCCGGGCTCCGTATCGCTCGACCCAGTCGGCAGTCACCAGCCCGGCCAGCCACTGCGGAGCGGCCGCCGCCAGGGCCTCCAAGGCCGCGCGCAGGGTCTCGCCGACGAACTCCATCCGGTTCAGCACCCGCACCGCGGCCACGACGTGGGTGGAGTCCGTGCGCTGGCGACCGCCTGCCCGCAGCAGCCCGAGCGCGGAGATCCGCTCCAGGACCAGGTCCAGGACCCTCTCCTCCAAACCGTGCTCGATCAGCCGGGCCCGGAAGTCGCCCAAAACCGTGAAGTCGAAGCCTGGATCGTCCAACTCCAGTCCGAGTAGGAACTTCCAGTCCATCCGGGCCCGCACCTGATCGGCGGCCTGCCGGTCGCTGAGCCCCTCCGCGAACTGCAACACCGACACCAGCGCCAAAGCCCCGGGCGAGACCGCCGGCCGACCCCGAGCAGGGAACGCCTCCGCAAACGACCCGTCCTCGAGCAGCGGCCCCAGCGCGTCCCGAAGGCGGATCGCCAGCGTTCCCTTCGGAAACGAGGCCCGCACCACCCGCGCGGTCAGCTCCGGCACCCCGACATCCCGCCGCGACTCCAGCGACACCCGACCCCCTTGACCGACAACAAGCCCGATCCTGGCAGCCGGAACCATCCGCCATCACCGCTTTGCGGATTTCCCAACGGAGTCCT
>NZ_JBFBJZ010000190.1:0-1749 GCF_040686255.1 Kitasatospora sp. NPDC085879
CCTCGGCGGTGAGCTGGGGCAGGACGGTGAAGAGGTCGCCGACGACGCCGTAGTCCACGAGTTCGAAGATCGGGGCCTCGGGGTCCTTGTTGATCGCGACGATGGTCTTCGAGGTCTGCATGCCGGCGCGGTGCTGGATGGCGCCGGAGATGCCCGCGGCGACGTACAGCTGCGGGGAGACCTGCTTGCCGGTCTGGCCGACCTGGTTGGTGTGCGGGTACCAGCCGGCGTCGACGGCGGCGCGGGAGGCGCCGACGGCGGCGCCGAGCGCGTCGGCGAGGTCCTCGACCACGGCGAAGCCCTCGGCGGCGCCGACGCCGCGGCCGCCGGAGACCACGATCGCGGCCTCGGTCAGCTCGGGGCGGCCGGAGGCCACGCGCGGGGTGCGGGCGGTGACGGTGGCGGCGTTGCCGGTGAAGGCGACGGTGACCGGCTCGACGGTGCCCGCGGCCGGGGCCGGCTCGGGCGCGGCCGCGTTCGGCTTGACGGTGATCACCGGGGCGCCGGTGGTCACGGTCGACTTGACCTGGAACGACGCGGCGAACACCGACTGGGTGGCGACGGGGCCGCTGTCGCCGGCCTCCAGGTCGACGGCGTCGGTGATGATGCCCGAGCCCAGGCGCAGCGCGACGCGGGCGGCGATCTCCTTGCCCTCGCCGGAGGAGGTGACCAGGACGGCGGTGGCGCCGCTGTTCCGGGCGATCTGGGTGAGGGCGTCGACCTTGGGGACGACGAGCTGGGTGGTGAACTCGTCGGCGTCGGCGGTGTAGACCTTGGCGGCGCCGTATTCGGCGGCCTTGGCGGCGATCGCGGCGGTGTTGTCGCCGGCGCCGAGGACGACGGCGGAGGGCTCGCCGATGCGGCGGGCGAGGGTGAGCAGTTCAAGAGCCGGCTTGCGGACCGCGCCGTCGGCGTGGTCGACCAGGACGAGGATCTCGCTCATGGTGGTTCTACTCCGTTTTCCTGGTGGCCTGTCAGATGAACTTCTGCTCGGCGAGGTAGGCGGCGAGCTGCTTGCCGCCCTCGCCCTCGTCCTTGACGACGGTGCCGGCGGTGCGGGCCGGGCGGGCGGTGATGTCGGCGACCTTGGTCCAGGAGCCGGCCAGGCCGACGGTGTCGGCGTCGATGCCCAGGTCGTCGAGGTCGAGCTCGGCGACGGGCTTCTTCTTGGCGGCCATGATGCCCTTGAAGGAGGGGTAGCGGGCCTCGCCGGACTGGTCGGTGACCGACACGACGGCCGGCAGTGCGGCCTGGACCTGCTCGGTCGCGGCGTCGCCGTCGCGGCGGCCCTTGACCACGCCGCCCTCGACGGACACCTCGGACAGCAGGGTGGCCTGCGGCACGCCCAGGCGCTCGGCCAGCAGCGCGGGCAGCACGCCCATCGTGCCGTCGGTGGAGGCCATGCCGCACACCACCAGGTCGAAGCCGGTGTTCTCCAGCGCCTTCGCCAGGACCGCGGAGGTACCGATCACGTCCGAGCCGTGGATGTCCTCGTCGTTGACGTGCACGGCCTTGTCCGCGCCCATCGACAGGGCCTTGCGCAGCGCGTCCTTCGCGTCGTCCGGGCCGACGGTCAGCACCGTCACCTCGGCGTCCCCGGACGCCTCCGCGATCCGCAGCGCCTGCTCCACGCCGTACTCGTCCAGCTCCGACAGGAGGCCGTCCACGCCCTCCCGGTCGGTGGTGGTGTCGTCCGCGAAGCGCCGGTCACCGGTCGCGTCGGGCACGTACTTCACACAGACAACGATC
>NZ_JBFBJZ010000191.1:0-1634 GCF_040686255.1 Kitasatospora sp. NPDC085879
AGCCACTGGCCCCGGCCACCACTGCCGGCGACCTGGTTGCCTTCCGGCACGTACAGGGTTCCTTCGGGGCCGGCCAGCAGCTGGCCGTTCGGCGCGGACACCTCCACCCGCTCGCGCGCCACGAACCCGCGCAGCGCCGATACCTCCCCCTCGGTCAGCGGGGCCGCCAGCACCACGTGCGAGGGCATCGCATCCGCCCGGTCCGGTGCGTGCCGGAGCTCCTCCCACGTCGACAGCAGGCGTTCGACTCCTGCGCCCGGTGCCATGTCGGCGGTGCCGACCACCAGCCGGACCGCACCGTCCGGCCCGGAAGGCAGATTGCGCACCGCCGTGGCGAACGCGGACTCTCCCGCCGCCTCACCCCAACCCTCGGGCCGCACCCACAGGTTCCCGCGTGCTGTGACTTCCACCCGGTCCCCGCCGGACAGCCCGAACCCGCGCCCCGCGTCCCCCGCCGGGGCGAACGGCTCGAACCGGCCCGCCTGCGGCCCCTCCACCAGATGCGGCAGCATCTCCGCCAACCGCGCCGGCCCGTGCGTCTCCCGCGGACCATGCGGCCCCGCCACCTCGTGCCGCCCCGCCGGACCGTGCGACCCCGCCGGACCGTGCAGCGCCGAGACGGCGGCACCGTCGAAGGCATCCGCCGGGTTCGCGTTCGTCCTGCCCTGCGCCGTACTCATACCGACATTGGTGACGTAGTTGGTCACCACCATGTGCCCGTACTGCTCCACCCGGCCGGCCGCCGAGGACAGGACCGACGACACGGAACCGCGACCCGACGACACCGCCCCGGTGACGGCCCCCTCCTCCGCGGCGCCCAGCGCCCCGCCGACACCCTTGGACACCACACCCTTGGCGGCGGCCCAGCCCACACCCAGACCCATTCCCACGGCCCCGGCCGCACCACCGGTCAGCGCCGCCCACCCCACCGACTCCCAATTGATCTCGTCGATGTCGCCACGGGCAAGCTCGATGCCCTGCGCGGCCACATCCACCACGGTCATGAAGACCGCACCCGAGGCGATCGCCTTCAGCAACGCCAGAAACCACCGGCCCAGGGCGGCCAGCATCCCCTCGGCGGTCGCTTCGAACGCGGCGATGAGCGCCAGCGACGCGCCCTCGGTGAACACGGCGGTGGCCACCGCCCACGCGATCGACGCGATCAGCCACGCCGCGATCTCCAACGCCTGGATCTTCGCCTTGACCACACCCGCACGCGTCTCCCGCAGGCCCGCCGCGATGCTCAGCGCCGCCTCGCGGGTCTGCTCGAGCCCACTGCGGTCCAAAAGCTCGCCGACACCCCGGTCGTGCGCCTGCCGCGCGTCACCGCGCCAGCCCGGCACGTGCAACGACAACGACGCCAGCGTGTCCAGCAACACCGCCGCATCACGAGCCAACTGCCCATGCATGTCCTCGGCCGCCTGCATGCCGTCCTCGTCGGCGGCAGGCCACGTGCCGACCAGATACTTCGACACCGTCATGGCCCACGGCGGAATATCAATCGACACCCCTCACCTCACCCCGACCCACGGAACGAAACACCCACAACCTCAACCGGGAAGCCACCAGGACCGGACCGAAACCACATCCAGCATCCAGCCCCACAACCCCCCACCCCCGAAAATCACGCCACA
>NZ_JBFBJZ010000192.1:0-1579 GCF_040686255.1 Kitasatospora sp. NPDC085879
CGGCGAGCGCGGCGACGAACGGTACGAATTGGCGGGCGTCCGCGTGCTCGCCGATGCGGAGGGTGAGGTCCTTCGGCTGCCCGGGGCCGCGATGGCTGATCTCGTCGTTCAGGAGCAGATGCGCGAACAACGCGGCCGTGATGGTATTCCAGCGTTTCCGCGTGAAGCTGTGGTAAACGATCTCCGTTCCGACCTCGGCGAACCCGACAGAGCCGGGCGGCCACCAGACGGTAGTCAGCGTCAGTGTGCTGTAGTCGCGGGGTGTGTCGCCGTAACTCCGGTACCACCAGCGGTCTCCCCTGCTTGCCCAGGGCAGCGGTGGGAGTGTGACGACCGGCGGCGGGACGTGCGTCGGCCAGTCGAGGACCACCCTCCACCCGTGCACGAACTCCGAGTTACCCGCGTTGTAGGTCTCGATGCCGGGCTTCCCGGCGGCGAGAAGAGCCGCACCCACGCGCTCGGCCGTTGCGACGATCTCCTGCTCGGCGGCCTCCCGGGCCCGTGCGTTCACTGTTGTGCACAGCAGGCCCCGCCACCAGAGAGGGAAGGCCCCGGCGCCCACCACCTCCTCCACCCTGCGGCGGGCCGCTGGCTCCCATGCCGCCCGGGTAGAGCCGCTACCATCGAGGACGACCAAGAGCTTCGCCAACTCCCGAGCAGTCAGGGGAGCTTGCGTGTGACGATCGGCGTCGTACGGCAGAACGCGGAGTACGTCCGTCTCGTGTTCCCAGCTCCACAGCCGTAGATCGGCGGCCTGCGCCGCGTCGGCCTGTTGCTTCTTCCACTCCTGGAACACGGCGTACCGGGCGAGCCGTTCGGCCTCCGCGCGAGCCGCCGCCCGCTCCCGGGCGGTCCGTTCCTCCTCCCGCACGACGGCGATCCGCGCGTCGATCTCCTCCAGCACCGGACGGTAGGCCGCGGTGGCAGCCGCCATCCGGGCTGCGTATGCCTCCTCAGCGCGGCGTCGACGGCCCGCCAGTCGTGCGCGGACCACCGGCAACCGCCGTGCCCGCTGCTGGCGTTCGCCCCGCGCCCGGACCTGCCGCACCTCGTCGGCCGCAGCCTCGGCCTCCGCGATGTAGGCGACGGCGGCGTCACGCCAGCTGTCCACCTCACCGGCGGTCGCCGGTACCCGGACCCTGTCTGTCGTCCGGCCCTCGAAGGACCGCCAGGGCTCCCCGCCCCGGACGACGCCGGGCCACGGCTCGTCCTCGATCCAGTACACGAGACACTTCGGCACCTCCAGCGCAGCCGCTCGCCAGGTGCACTTCATCACCGTCCACCGCTGCTCGGACACCCGACCCTCCCCGCTCCGCGTGTGTCGACCCCCTCCCCCTTACCCGCGCCGCGTGCGGAGATCACCGCTTTGATAGAGGTCATTGCAGAGCCAGCTGTGCAGCATGCCGTGGTCGTAGCCGGGCACCTCCCAGCCGAGCTTGCGCCCGCCCTCGGCCGCCTTCCGGATCGGCGCCCCGTCGCCGTGACTGTCTCTGCCGTCGTCCCCGCCGTGGGCTCGGCCGTCGAGGTCGGCGAGCAGCACCGGTTCGTGCGTCGCGGCCGCGCGGATGTCGGCGACGAA
>NZ_JBFBJZ010000193.1:0-1539 GCF_040686255.1 Kitasatospora sp. NPDC085879
GCGGTGTAGCCGGGGACGGTGATGCCGCCCTGGAAGCTGAGCAGCGACGCGGTGAAGATGATCTTCCCGTGGCCGCGGGCGACCATGGCCGCGCCCACCGCCCGGGCCAGCGCGAACTGGGCGCTCAGGTTGACCTGGAGCACCAGGTCCCAGTCGGCGTCGGGGTGTTGGGCGGCCGGTGTGCGGCGGATGGTGCCGGCGTTGTTGACCAGGATGTCCACCGGCCGCTCGCGGCCCGCGAGGTCCGTGCCCAGGGCCCGGACGGCGTCCGGGTCGGCGAAGTCGGTGCGGATCGCCTCGAAGGTGCGGCCCGCGGCCAGCACGTCCTTCTCGACGTCGCTGCCGGTGTCCTCCAGGTTGGCGCTGACGCCGATCACGTCCGCGCCGGCCTCGGCCAGGGCGCGGGCCATGGCCCGGCCGATGCCGCGCCGGGCGCCGGTGACGACGGCGAGCCGGCCGGTCAGGTCGAAGGCGGTCACGCGCTCGCTCCCTCGGTGTCGTCGGTGCAGTCCACCAGGATCTTCATCACGTCGCCGCCGCCCTCCAGGGCCTCGAACGCCGCCGGGGCCTCGGTGAGCGGCACCACCTTGCTGATCAGCCGGTCGGCCGGGATCGTGCCGTCGGCGACCAGCGCGACCGCCTTCTCGAAGTCGGAGCGGTCGTACAGGCGGGCCCCGACCAGGGTGAGTTCGCGCCAGAAGAAGCGGTGCAGGTTGATCTCGCGGGGCCGCGGGTGGATCGCCACCAGGCACAGCCGGCCGCGCACGCCCAGCACCTCCACCGCGGTGTCGACGCCGGCCGCCGCACCGGACACCTCGAACGCGACGTCCGCGCCCGCGCCGCCGGTCCACTCCCACGCCGCCTCGACGACGTCCTCGGCCGCCGGGTCCCAGGTGACCAGGCCCGACTCCTCGGCCAGCTTCCGCCGGTGGGCGCTCAGTTCCACCACCCGGACCTCGGCGCCGGCCGCCCGCGCCACCAACGCGATCAGGATCCCGACCGGCCCGCCGCCCACGACGACGACCCGCTCACCGGCCCGCACCTCGGCCCGCCCGACGTCGTGCACCGCCACCGCGGTGGGCTCCACCAGCGCGGCCCGGTCCAGCGCCAGCGACTGCGGCAGCCGGACCAGCGTGCCGGCGGGGACGGTCCAGCGCTGCTGCATCGCACCCGGCGAGTCGATACCGATGAAGTCCAGGTTCTGGCAGATGTGCGAGTTGCCGGCCCGGCAGGCCGGGCAGGTGCCGTCCCAGGCCAGCGGCATCACCGTCACCGCGTCCCCGGGCCGCCAGCCCTCCACCCCGGCACCGACCCGCACCACCCGCCCGGCCATCTCATGGCCCAGCACCGCCGGCACGGCCACCCGCGCATCCATGTCGCCGTGGAAGATGTGCAGATCCGTGCCACAGATCCCCACATACGCGGGAGCCAGCAGCACCTCGCCCGGACCGGGCTCGCACGGCCCGACCACGGCCGTGTCCAACGTCCGAGCAGCCGTGTAACGAACAGCAAGCGTCATCGTGATTCCCGAGTCTCTTC
>NZ_JBFBJZ010000194.1:0-1476 GCF_040686255.1 Kitasatospora sp. NPDC085879
CGTCGGCCTGCTCACCGCCACGGCCGCGACCTCGCAGGCGGCCACCCAGGGGCCCTGCGACATCTACGCCGCCGGCGGCACCCCCTGCGTCGCCGCGCACAGCACCACCCGGGCCCTGTACGGGACGTACAACGGCTCGCTCTACCAGGTCAAGCGCGCCTCCGACGGCGCGACCAGGGACATCGGCCTGCTGAGCGCCGGCGGATACGCCAACGCCGCCGCGCAGGACGACTTCTGTACCGGCACCAGCTGCGTCATCACCGTCATCTACGACCAGTCCGGCAAGGCCAACCACCTCACCCAGGCGCCCGCCGGCGGCGCGGCCGACGGGCCGGACAACCTCGCCAACGCCTTCGAGGCGCCGGTCACCGTGGCCGGCCACAAGGCGTACGGCGTCTATGTGGCCCCCGGGACCGGCTACCGGAACAACAACACCAACGGCATCGCCACCGGCGACCAGCCCGAGGGCATGTACGCCATCTTCGACGGCACGCACTTCAACGACGGCTGCTGCTTCGACTACGGCAACGCCGAGACCAACAGCCTGGACACCGGCAACGGCCACATGGAGGCCCTCTACTTCGGCAACAACAAGGCCTGGGGTTCGGGCAGCGGCAACGGCCCCTGGGTCATGGCCGACCTGGAGAACGGCCTGTTCTCCGGGGTCAACCGCGGGTTCAACGCGGGCGACCCCAGCGTCAACAACCGGTTCCTGACCGCCATGCTCAAGGGCGGCCCGAACCAGTGGGCCCTCCGCGGCGGCGACGCCCGGTCGGGCGGCCTGTCCACCTACTACAACGGCGTGCGCCCCAATGCCACGGGTTACAACCCGATGCACAAGGAAGGCGCGATCATCCTCGGCATCGGCGGCGACAACAGCAAGTGGGCCCAAGGCACCTTCTACGAAGGCGTCATGACCTCGGGATACCCCACGGACGCCACCGAGAACGCCGTCCAGGCCAACATCACCGCCGCCGGCTACAACAGCGGCTCGACCGGCACCGGCACACTGACCCCCGGCTCCCGGATCTCCCTCCGGGCCACCACCGCGCCCTGCTGCACCTCGCACTACCTCCGCCACGACGACGCCGACACCAAGGTCGTCATCTCCGCCACGAACTCCTCCAGCTCGGCCACCGACAAGGCCGACGCCACCTGGATCGTCCGGGCCGGCCTGGCCAACAGCTCCTGCGTGTCCTTCGAGTCCGCCAACAGCCCCGGCCAGTTCCTGCGCCACTACAACTACCAGCTCTACTTGAACACCGACAACGGCGGCGGCGCATTCGCCCAGGACGCCACTTTCTGCCCCACCACGGGCAACAGCGGGACCGGCACCTCCCTCCGGTCCGTCAACTTCCCGACGAAGTACCTCCGCCATTACAACTACACGGCCTACATCGCCAGTAACGGAGGCTCCAACAGCTGGGACAGCACCACCAGTTGGGCCGCCGACACCAGCTGGCTGGTCGAACAGCC
>NZ_JBFBJZ010000195.1:0-1430 GCF_040686255.1 Kitasatospora sp. NPDC085879
CGGTTGGCCGCAGCGACCAACGCCTTCTTGCCCGTCTCCAGGAACTCCCCCTTGACCTGCTCGCTCAGCTCCGCGACCTGCGGAACCTCACCCAGCTTCCGGAGCCCTTCGGTGGCGAGCTGCCGCGGGTCGAGCCCGACCCGCCGTCCGGCGAGGTACGTGGCGACGGCGAAGGCGAGCCGCCCCTTCTTCGTGCGTCCGAGCACGTATCCGCCGGCGACGGCGGCGCCCAGAGCGACCTTGGTGCTGTTGTTCATGAAGTCATCCCTTCGGCCGTGCCCCTTCCCGATCGGGCACCGCGTCCAGGGGCACACACGCGGTGCGAGGGCCCGTGCCCGCGACGGGAGTTGCTCCGGGCTCGCCACCACGTTCCCGGCGAGCGCCGGACACACGCGATACGGCCGGAGGGCCTGATCCACCTCCGCGCGCGGGGACGGCATGATGTCCCGTCACTCACCTGCACCCGGTTCGCCGCGGTGCAGTTCCACAAGGGGCAGGCGCTCACGGCGCTCGGGGCCGCGGCGAGCCGTATCTCCAGTCTGGCCAGTCGTCCCGGTGAGCGCACGTGGGGCACGGGCTTCTGCACGGCGGGGTCGTGCCGCGAGCCGCGGCGTCGCGCCGCAAGCCGTGTCGTCACGGTGGGCCCGGGGACGGCGTCACTGGCCGTCCCGTGCATCGGACGTGCGCGGCTGCGCCGCCGATCCGGGCAGGGGACAATGGGAGACAGGATGGAAAGTAGCGCTCATGAGTGAAACCGACACGCCTCCGTTTCCGGAGCAGGCAGATGGCCGAAGGCAACGAGGACCGCGCCCGGGCTCGTAGGCCCGCCCGTGAAGGCCCCCACGAGCCGCGAACAGCCCCTCGCCGCCGCACGGCCAAACCCGCGCGGCGGGTCTCGGCCCCCCGCGCCATGCGCTACGCAGCCGAGCAACTCGCTGAACTGCTCGGCCGGGCGCCGGAGTCCGTGTCGGCGCTGAAGCCGACCGAGGACGGCTGGCAGGCCGACGTGGAGGTGGTGGAACTGGAACGGATCCCGGACACGACCAGCGTGATGGCCAGTTACCGCGTCACGCTCGACGAAGAGGGCGAACTACTCGCCTACCAGCGGATCCGCCGCTACAGCAGAGGGCAGATCGACCGGCCGACGTGACACGCACCCGGCCGCGGTGCGGGCACACGTCCGCCGGACGCACCGGCGACCGGCGAAGGGAGGCACCCGTGACCGTGGTGCCGCAAAGCCAAGCCGGCGTTTCCCGTAGCGGGAGCACCGGCAGTCTCTACGACATCCTCGAGCTGATCCTGGACCGCGGACTGGTGATCGACGTCTTCATCCGCGTCTCCCTGGTCGGCATCGAGATCCTGAAGATCGACATCCGGATCGTCGTCGCCAGCGTCGACACCTACCTGCGCTTCGCCGAGGCCTGCAACCG
>NZ_JBFBJZ010000196.1:0-1360 GCF_040686255.1 Kitasatospora sp. NPDC085879
AGAGGACGTTAAGTCCGTTTCTGGATGATCTGGTGTCGCCCGTTCGTGGGTACGGAGTCGTTCAGGCTGACTCCAGTGTCGTGTGCATGATGAGCTCGGGGCATGAAACGAATGCCGTACTCAACGGACTTGTCCGACGGGCAGTGGGCCTTGATCGAGCCGCTGGTCACCGCCTGGAAACAGGAGCGGGTGTCTCGCTCGGCGACCGGGGACCCGGGCTCCTGCGACCTGCGCGAGGTCGTGAACGCGCTGCTGTACCAGAACCGGACGGGCTGTCAGTGGCGACTTTTACCGCATGACCTACCGGCCTGGTCGGCGGTGTTCTACTACTTCACCCTGTGGCGCCAGGACGGTCTTGACCAGCGGATTCAGGAGATCCTGCGCTGCCAGGTGCGGGAGCGGTCCCGGCGATTAGAGGACCCGTCCCTGGTGATCATCGACACCCAGTCCGTCCGCGTGGCGGCGGGAGTGCCGAAGGAGACGACGGGACTGGATGCGAACAAGAAGACGCCCGGCAGAAAGCGGGGACTGGCCGTCGACGTGCTGGGCCTGATCATCGGCGTTGTGGTCCTGGCCGCCAGTGCGCACGACAACGAGGCCGGCATCGCCCTGCTGGACCAGGCGGCCGAACGGTGCGGGATGCGCCTGGAGAAGGTCCTGGTCGACCAGGGCTTCAAGGACGCCGTGATCATCCACGGGGCGGTCAAGGACATCACCGTCGAGGTGGTCCAGCGCAACCCCGACGGCCAGGGCAAGGGGTTCGTCCCGCAGCCGAAGCGGTGGGTGGTCGAGCAGGTCAACGGCACCCTCATGCTCCACCGGCGCCTCGCCCGCGACTACGACCATCGGCCCGACAACGCCGCCTCCCGCGTCTACTGGGCCTCCACCGCGGGCATGCTCCGCCGCCTCACCACCCCCAGCCCCGCCTGGCGCGACACAGTGGAGCTGGCCGCGTGAACGTCATCGAACTCCTTCGGCTGCTGCAGGCCGAACACGACGAGACCGCCGCACGCGCCGACGGCCTGCGCGAGCAGATCGACCAACTCGCCACTGCCCTCACCGAGGTCGAGGCCCGCCTTGCCGAGATCGTCACCACCTGCAACGTCATCGACGACCTCGCCCTGCCCGACCGCGCACTGGCCCCGGAGGAGCCAGCCACCACCTACCAGCGCATCGTGACCGCCTTCAACGAGCACCCCGGACGAGTCTTCCGGGTTCGCGACCTACACGAACTCCTCGGACTGCCCACCGACGAGCCCTCGCTCAACGTCACCCGCTCCCGCTTGGGACGACTCGTTCGTCAGGGACTCCTCGCCCAACCCGGACGTGGCCGCTACCAGAAACGGACTTAACGTCCTCT
>NZ_JBFBJZ010000197.1:0-1360 GCF_040686255.1 Kitasatospora sp. NPDC085879
GCCGTGTCCCGTTGCTGAGGCGTTCGTTGAGCTCATCGTGAGCGGTGTTGGGGGTGGGTATCCGTCGGACCTGACGGATGAGCAGTGGGCGCTGGTGGGGCCGTTGCTCCCGCCGGCGCGGGTGGGCCCGAAGGGCGGTCGGCGGGAGAAGCATCCGCGGCGCCGGATCGTGGACGCGATCTTCTACGTGGTGCGGACCGGGTGTGCTTGGCGGCAGCTGCCGAAGGACTTCGCTCCGTGGCCGACGGTGTACTGGTACTTCACGTGGTGGCACGACGACGGCACGGTCGAGCGGATCCACGACGCCCTGCGTGGCCGGGTCCGCAAGGCCGACGATCGAAGCGCCGAGCCGAGCGCGGGGCTGATCGACTCGCAGTCCGTCCGAACCGCCGACACCGTGCCCGCCGCAACCAGGGGCTTCGACGCAGCGAAGAGGGTCAAGGGCCGCAAGAGGTTCATCGTCACCGACACCCTGGGCCTGTTGCTGGCCGTCCATGTCGTCGCGGCCAGTGTCCAGGACCGCGACGGCGCCCGCCGACCGCTGCTGTGGACCCGCCTCGACCACCCAGGTGTCAAGAAGATCTGGGCGGACCAAGGCTTCGCCGGCCGCCTGGTAGAGTGGACCGCACAGATCCTCGGCCGCGAGCTGGAGATTGTCCGCAAGGATCCCGACCAGCGGGGATTCCAGGTCCAGCCGAAGAGGTGGGCTGTGGAGCGCACCTTCTCGTGGCTCACCGCCCACCGTCGTCTGGCCCGCGACTACGAAGCCAGCCCGGCTCGCTCGGAAACCATGATCCGTTGGGCAATGATCGGCATCATGGTGCGGCGGCTCACGCGCACTGGTCCCGCTACACGGCCGGGTCCCCGGCTGATCGCCCGGGTCTCTGCGGCGGGACACACGGCCGGCTCGTAGGTGATCAGCTCAGTCCGTATCGTCACCGAGAAGGACTGCCTCCAGCGCGAGCAGGTCCGTGTCATCGAGCTGCGGGACCGTCCAGCCGTTGGCCTGCGCATGCGCGATGAACTGCACATCGAGCGCCAGGTGGTAGTGCTCGACGTAGTGCGCCAGGCCCGAGTACCAAAGCCAGTGCCCGTCCGTCAGCAGGTGCAGCTCGCCGATAACAGGGTTGTCGGGGGCGAGAACGTCACGCACAAGCGTGGTCGTCGCAGCCAGCAGGGCACCGTTCTGCAAGTACTTGACCAGCTCACGAGCGTTAACGGGCGCCTCGGCCCTGACCGCGGACCGCAGCGACAGCCCATCCGGGCTGCCCTGCTCAAGCTCTCTGAAGTCGCCGACGAAGGGGACGCGTGCATCGCTCACCAGCAGAGGCTAGAACACCTCCCCACCCACGATCCACGA
>NZ_JBFBJZ010000198.1:0-1324 GCF_040686255.1 Kitasatospora sp. NPDC085879
GTGCGCAGGGGGCTGGGTCGGCCCGCTCCCCGGTGGCATGCTGGGGCCGAGCGTCCCCGCCGACGTCGGGGACGGTGTCGCACCCGCTTCCGCCCGGCCGTGCAGGAGGTCCCCCGCGTGCCCACCACGTCGTTCACCTACGCCTGGTGCTTCGACCACGGCAGACTTCACGCCTTCCCCGCCGGCGACGAGCCCTGGTGCAGCGTCGCCTGGGTCCCCCTCGCCGCGGCCACCGAGGAGCAGGCCGTCGAAGCCAAGCAGGCGGCCTACGGGGATGCCCGGTTCCTCCATGACCTGCCGGAGGACAAGCAGCTGAAGGTCGTCGAGATCCGGTAGACACGGACCACCCGGGCGACTGGCCTGCTCGCCCGTGGGATTGTCCTGGCCGGCCGCTGTGGTGGCGGAACGGGCGGAGGTCACGATGCGCAGTCGCGGCAGATGGGCCGGCCGTTCTTGTCCGTGCCGGCGAGTTGGGTGCGGTGGTGGACCAGGAAGCAGGTCATGCAGGTGAACTCGTCCGCCTGGAGGGGCACGACCTGGACGGTGAGTTCCTCGCCGGACAGGTCGGCGCCCGGAAGTTCCAGCCCTTCGACGGCCTCGGCGTCGGCGTCGATCGCGGCGCTCTGCTTGTCGTCACGCCGGCCTTTCAGGGCCTCGATGCTGTCATCGTTGCTGCCGCTGTCGCCGGTGTCGCGGGTGGCGTCGTAGTCGGTTGCCAAGGTCGGTGCCTTCTCCTCGTCAGGGGTCGCTTCGTGCGGGTCGGGTTGTTCCC
Organism: Kitasatospora sp. NPDC085879; assembly: GCF_040686255.1. Lineage (NCBI taxonomy): Bacteria > Bacillati > Actinomycetota > Actinomycetes > Kitasatosporales > Streptomycetaceae > Kitasatospora > Kitasatospora sp. NPDC085879. Next base: position 773 of record NZ_JBFBJZ010000198.1, read on the forward strand.
GTGGACCCGCCGACGGGGTGCCGGCCGGCGCGGGTTGGTGATCAATCCCGTCCCGTGGCGCACCACCATCCCATCTGGCGGCCGCCCGATGCGCGAGACACGAGAGGGCGCCGTGCCACGGACGGCGCCAGGCCCGTCCCGCTCGTGCAGGCTCGGGCTGAGGTCAGGAGCAGGGCCGGCCACGCCGGGCCGGGCCGGAACCGTCTGCAGGGCGCCTGCTCGGCGCGGCTGGCCATGCTCGCGGCCTGCCTCCGGGGCACAGGGCCGTGTGTCTATCCGCGCAACGCCCAGGCGCGGGTGCGGGCCGCGACTGAAGTCCGGATGCCCTGGGCGGTCGGGGTCGTGCCCGCCAGGCGCAGCCACAGGTGGTGGATGCGCCCGTTGAGGGCGATGGAGATCCGGCGGCGGGAGCCGTCGCGGATGGCGGCGACGGTGGCGGTGCTGGTGTCCCGGCGTGCGGCAAGGTGGGTGGCGGGCCAGCCGCGGGCCGCGAGCTCCGTAAGGACGTCGGCCGCCGGCCCGGCGCCGGTCAGGCCCCGGCCCAGGGCCGGG
>NZ_JBFBJZ010000199.1:0-1321 GCF_040686255.1 Kitasatospora sp. NPDC085879
TCCCCACCACCGACAACGACTGAGCACGAGCACCGACGACGCGAGGGTCAGAACTCAACCGCCCAAACTGGGTCACGGTTCAGCCGCCGCCGACAGCCCCATGTCTCGTGAGTCGAAGGACCTGCCGCCAGGACCTCCCAGTACGAACCGAATGCGCAGACACCGGTCGCCGAGACTGCACCACCGGGCGCGCCCGGCGGACCGTCACCGGAGGACGAGAGGGGGCTGGCCCGCTCGACCAACCCCTGCAGGCGGTCCCCGGGTCGGGGGCCCGGCCATGACCCGCGACCAGTTCACCCCGGCAGACCCCGTCGAGCAGTACCCCGTCCCCGAACAGCAGCAGCCCCACCCCGGACACGGGTCTGCCATGGACCCGGAACCGGACTACGCCAGAGCACCTATCGGGCACCGACCGCCTGAAGGGCCGGGTTGCGCTCATCACCGGCGCGGACCCCGGCATCGGCCGCGCCGTCGCGCTCGCCTTCGCCCGCGAGGGCGCCGACGTGGCGTTCTGCCACCTCCCCGACGATGAGAAGGACGCCCGGGAGACCAGCAGGCTGATCGAGAGCGGCGGGCGCCGAACAACCCTCGCCGTGGCCGGCGATGTGCGCGGGAGCAGTTCTGCGCCGAGCTGGTGGCGCAGTGCGCCGGCGAACTCGCCGGCCTCGACATCCTCGTCAACACCACCGCCTACCAGCTGTCCCAGCCCGACGGCCTCGCCGCCATCAGCACCGAGCAGTTCGACCGGGTGATGAAGACCAACCTCTACGCGATGTTCTGGCTGTGCCGGGCATTGCTGCCGCACCTGCGTCCCGGGTCGTTGATCATCAACACCGCATCAGTCCAGGGCCCGCAGCCTTCCAACGCGCCGCTGTCCGAGAGCAGAAGGCTTCACCTGCGTTGGGCCCGCGTGTTGTGTGTCAGTCCGGTGGTGGGAGGAAGGTGCCGAGTGGGCCGAGGTCGAGGTTGAGGTCCACGGAGGCGATCAGCAGACGCAGTTTGATGGTGAGCAGTTCGATGTCGAGGAGGTTGATCTGGATGTCCCCGGCGATGACGATGCCCTTGTCCAGCACGCGTTCCAGGATGTCGGCGAGGCTGGCCGAGGACTGGCCCCCGGGCGGCGCCGACCTGGAGGGGAATGACCCGAGGCGGTTGGCGACAGGGTCGGTCACGGTCGTGTCGCCTCCTTCTCCATCCGGGGGTTGAGCGGCGCACTGTCAGGTGCCGGTCTGTTGCCTGTGGGCTCTGATCTCGTCCAGGCGGTCGAGGAGCTCGTCCTCACGCCGGTCGAACGTCTCGTCGTCGATCTCACCGGCCAGGA
>NZ_JBFBJZ010000200.1:0-1313 GCF_040686255.1 Kitasatospora sp. NPDC085879
CCGCCCGTCTCACCGCCGCACTGGTGGCGTTTCCACACCCGCATCGGCCGCGACCACTACATCCGCGTCGACACCAACGACTACTCGGTCCATCCCCGTGCCATCGGCCACCGCGTCATGGTCCGTGCCGACACCGAGGAGATCACCGTCACCGCCGGCAACGACATCGTGGCCCGCCACAGCCGTTGCTGGGCCAGACACCAGACCCTGACCGATCCCGAGCACGCCGCCGCGGCCAACGTCATGCGCGGCGAGGTCATCCACCAGCAGGCCGCCCGCGCGCATGCCGCCCGCGCCGCGCTCCTGGCCCCGGACAGTCTCGGCATCGAGGTCGAACAGCGCGAACTGGGCTCCTATGACCGCATGTTCACCCTCATCGAAGGCGGCGCCGGCAAGGAGGACACCTGATGGCCCGCACTGCTTCGAACACTACGGCCGGCACGACGAAGCCGGACGGACAGACGTCCCACACCGGCCGGCAGACCGCCGCCGACCTGGCGTTCCTCGCCCGCGCGATGAAGGCTCCCGCGCTGCTGGACGCCGCCGAGCGCCTGGCGGAGCGCGCCCGCACCGAGTCCTGGACCCACACCGAGTACCTGGTCGCCTGCCTGCAGCGCGAGGTCTCCGCCCGCGACAGCCACGGCGGCGAGGGCCGCATCCGCGCCGCCCGCTTCCCCGCCATCAAGACCATCGAGGAACTCGATGTCGCCCATCTGCGGGGTCTGACGCGCCAACAGCTCGGTCACCTGGGAACATTGGACTTCATAGCGGCCAGGGAGAACGCCGTTTTTCTGGGGCCGCCAGGCACCGGCAAGACGCACCTGGCCACCGGCCTCGCGGTGAGGGCCTGCCAGGCCGGCCACCGGGTCGCGTTCGCCACCGCCGCCCAGTGGGTCGACCGCCTCGCCGCAGCCCACCAGGCCGGCCGGCTCCAGGAGGAGCTGGTCAAGCTCGGCCGCTACCCGCTGATCGTGATCGACGAGGTCGGCTACATCCCGTTCGAGTCTGAGGCGGCGAACCTGTTCTTCCAGCTCGTCTCGAACCGCTACGAGAGAGCCAGCGTGATCGTCACCTCGAACAAGCCCTTCGGACGGTGGGGAGAGACCTTCGGCGACGAGACCGTCGCCGCCGCCATGATCGACCGGCTCGTCCACCACGCCGAGGTCCACTCCCTCAAGGGCGAGTCCTACCGCATGCGGGGCCGCGAACTCGGTCGCGTCCCCACCACCGACAACGACTGAGCACGAGCACCGACGACGCGAGGGTCAGAACTCAACCGCCCAAACTGGGTCACGGTTCAGCCGCCGCCGACA
>NZ_JBFBJZ010000201.1:0-1302 GCF_040686255.1 Kitasatospora sp. NPDC085879
CTACGGCTGAACGTCCTCCAGCATCTCGGTGACGAGGGCGGCGATCGGCGAGCGCTCGGATCGGGTCAGCGTGATGTGGGCGAACAGCGGATGCCCCTTCAGCTTCTCCACCACGGCGACCACGCCGTCGTAGCGGCCGACCCGCAGGTTGTCGCGCTGGGCGACGTCGTGGGTGAGGACCACCCGCGAGCCCTGGCCGATCCGGGACAGCACCGTCAGCAGGACGTTCCGCTCCAGGGACTGCGCCTCGTCCACGATCACGAAGGCGTCGTGCAGCGAGCGGCCGCGGATGTGGGTGAGCGGCAGGACCTCCAGCATCCCGCGGGAGATCACCTCCTCGATCACGTCCGGGGTGGTGACCGCCGAGAGGGTGTCGAAGACCGCCTGCGCCCAGGGGCTCATCTTCTCGGCCTCGCTGCCCGGCAGGTAGCCGAGCTCCTGGCCGCCGACCGCGTACAGCGGGCGGAACACCATCACCTTGCGGTGCTGCTGCCGCTCCAGCACGGCCTCCAGGCCGGCGCAGAGCGCCAGCGCGGACTTGCCGGTGCCGGCCCGGCCGCCCATGGAGACGATGCCGACCTCGGGGTCGAGCAGCAGGTCGAGGGCGACCCGCTGCTCGGCGCTGCGGCCGCGCAGGCCGAACGCCTCGCGGTCGCCGCGCACCAGGCGCACCCGGCCGTCGTGGGTGACCCGGCCCAGCGCCCGGCCGCGCTCCGACTGCAGGACGAGACCGGTGTGCACCGGGAGTTCGGCGGCGCCGTCGATCTCCACTGCGGCGTCGTGCGGCGCGCCGAACAGCGCGTCGACCTGGTCGCCGGGGACGTGCAGGTCCGTCATGCCCGTCCAGCCGGAGGTGATGGCGAGTTCGGCCCGGTACTCCTCGGCGAGCAGGCCGACCGAGCTGGCCTTGATCCGCAGCGGGAGGTCCTTGGAGACGACCGTGACGTCGTACCCCTCGGCCTGCAGGTTGCGGGCGACCGCCAGGATGCGGGTGTCCGCCTCGCCGCCCCCGGCCCGGTAGCCGGCCGGCAGGATCGACGGGTCGGAGTGGTTCAGCTCGACCCGGATGGTGCCGCCGAACTCACCGACCGGGATCGGCTCGTCGAGGCGGCCGTGGCGGACGCGGTAGTCGTCGAGGAGGCGGAGCGCCTGGCGGGCGAAGTAGCCCAGCTCCGGGTGGTGCCGCTTGGCCTCCAGCTCGGTGACCACGACCACCGGCAGGACGACCTCGTGCTCCTCGAAGCGGCCCATGGCGAGCGGGTCCGCCAGGAGCACGCTGGTGTCGAGAACGTACGTGCGCCG
>NZ_JBFBJZ010000202.1:0-1287 GCF_040686255.1 Kitasatospora sp. NPDC085879
GTCCCAGATCTGGACGGCGGTGCCGTTGGCGGTCTGGTTGCCGGGGGTCTCCAGGGCCCGGCCGCTGGCGACGTTGGTCAGGGTGTAGGAGCCGTCGCCGTTCTGGGCGGCCTTCCAGTGCTGGTTGGCGCCGCCGTTGGAGTCCCAGACCTGCATCTTCGTGCCGTTGGCGGTCTGGCCGCCCGGCTCGTCCAGGGCCCGGCCGCTGGCGATGTTGGTCAGGGTGTAGGAGCCGTCGCCGTTCTTGGTGGCCCGCCACTGCTGGTTGGTGGCGCCGCTGGCGTCCCACACCTGGAGCGGGGTGCCGTTGCCGTTCTGTCCGGCGGGCTCGTCGAGGACACGTCCGGCGGCGGCCACCGCGGCGAGCGTGTAGACGGTGCCGGAGTTGATGCCGCCCGGCGTGCTGCCGCCGGCGCCGCCGAGGGCGGTGAGGACGGCGTTGTAGGCGGGCTTCTTGTTGCCGTTGTTGTCGAACAGTAGCGGGTTCTCGCCGGTGCGCCAGGAGTCGCTGTCGCGGATGCCCCACACCGTGATGCCGGTGCAGCGGGCGACGTTGAGGCAGTTCTGTACGGCGTTGGTGTACGCGGTGGTGGATGCCTGGGCGATGTCGAGTTCGGTGATCTGGACGTCCACGCCGAGCGCGGCGAAGTTGGACAGGGTGGTCTGGAAGCTGGCCGGTGGGCCGCCGGCGCCGAAGTGGCTCTGGAGGCCGACGCAGTCGATCGGGACGCCGCGGGACTTGAAGTCCTTGACCATGTTGTAGACGCCCTGGGTCTTGGCGTCGGTCCAGTTCTCGATGTTGTAGTCGTTGTAGCAGAGCTTGGCCGAGGGGTCGGTGTTCCGGGCGGTACGGAAGGCCTCCTCGATGAAGCCGTTGCCCAGCACGTTCTGGAACACCGAACTGCGGTGCTGGCCGCTGCCGCCGTCGGCGAAGGCCTCGTTGACCACGTCCCAGGCGTAGATCTTGCCCTTGTAGTGGGTCATCTCCTGGGTGATGTGGTTGTTCATCACGCTGCGCAGGGTGTTGGCGTCGTTGATGGAGCCGACCCAGCCGGGAAGCTGGGAGTGCCAGACCAGGGTGTGGCCGCGCATGCGCTGGCCGTGCGCGGAGGCGTGGCTGACGATCGCGTCGCCTGGGGCGAAGTTGAACGACCCGCGGGAGGGTTCGATGGCGTCCCACTTCATCTCGTTCTCCGGGGTGATCATGTTGAATTCCCGGTCGAGAATGGTGGAGTACGTCGAGTCCCCGAGCCTGCCCGCGGCCACCGCCGTACCGAAGTAGCGGCC
>NZ_JBFBJZ010000203.1:0-1277 GCF_040686255.1 Kitasatospora sp. NPDC085879
TGAGGGGCGTGGCGAGGGCGAGCGAGAGCAGGGCGGCGACGGCGAGGGCCGGCCGGCTGCGTCGGGGCAGTCGCATGACTGTCCTCCTGTGGGGGGTCCGCAGGAACGGAGGGAGGAACGAGGCGCGCCCAGCCGATGGTGACTTAATGTCATGAATCAGTCAATACGTCCAGCATGAGTGAACGCTATTGCCATGACTGGCACTTGACGGAACAACGGGCTCAACTGGGGACTGGGGCAGCGCCTCGGTCGCCACCCGTGGGACCGCACCGTGACCCTGCGAAGCGACGGCGCGAGGGTTATTCACGCTGGTGGGACCGAGTCGCGAGGCTGTGTGCACACCGGCCTGTGCACCCCGGTCGGCCGGCTGCGCATCTGCGCCTCTGGTTCGGTGCGCATGCGCAAGGGGGGTGCGGGTGCGCATCGGGTCGGTGGGCGGCATGTGCACTGGTGGTTGTGCGTGTCCCGGCCAGGGGGCTGTCGCGGGGACCGGCTACTCTGCCTGACCATGGATCGGGGTTTCGACGCGCGGGGAATCAGGGCATCGGACGGAATCGACGCGCGAGGAATCAAGCCCGCGCCCGAGGCGTCGGCCTGCCGGGAGCGCGGGGCCGCACTGCGCGCTGGCGGCCGTGGGCGGCGGCCGGTGTACTGCTCGCGGTCGTGTTCGTCGAAGGCGTATCGGCGGTGCCGCGCGGAGGGGCAGGACAGGGCGGTGGCGGATGCCCTGATTGCCTCGCGCGTCGAAATTCCGGACGGGCCTGATGTCGGCGGCCAGGAGTTGCTGGACCTCGCGGCCGGTGTGCAGCGTGCCGCGGCCCGTTTCCTGGAGAACCTGGGCGACTCCCGCCACGGCGGCATCGACCCGCGTGGTGGCCAGGCGCTGGAGCTGCTCGAGCGCAGCCTCGCCGCCTCCGCCCAGCGCATGCTGCGCACCGCCCACGCCCTGCGCTACGCCATGCTCGCCGACCGACGCCAGGCCGAGGCCGCCGCGGCCGACCCTTCCCAGTGGAACGGATCGGAGAAGAAGCGGACCATTGCAGCAGCAGGTGCGCGCCCGGTGTGAGCTTGCCTGGGAGGCGGTCCCGCAGGGACAAGGCTGAGAGAGAGCCGTCGGGCCTCTCGCGTACGGCCAGGCCCGTAGGTACCCGTCCGGAACCAGTAGCCCCTTCGGCCGCCGTGTCAGAGGACGTTAAGTCCGTTTCTGGATGATCTGGTGTCGCCCGTTCGTGGGTACGGAGTCGTTCAGGCTGACTCCAGTGTCGTGTGCATGATGA
>NZ_JBFBJZ010000204.1:0-1276 GCF_040686255.1 Kitasatospora sp. NPDC085879
CAACCGCACCCTGCTCGACGAGTGGGCCTACGCTCAGCCCTACCGCACCGAGCAGGAACGCCGAGACGCCTACCCCACCTGGCTCCACACCTACACCACCGCGGACACACCGCACTCGCAGGCAAGCCACCCGCCAGCCGCGTCCCCAACCTCACGGGTCAGTACAACTAGCGCTCCGCGCGGCCGGGGAGGACCGGCTTCAGATCGAGGATCGGGGTGCCGTCGACGGCCTCGAGGTCGCTGACCAGGATGCGCAGTCCGTCCACGGCGAGGACGGTGACGCGGTGGAAGCCGATCGGGTTGGGGCGGTCGGGCGAGCGGGTGGCGAAGACTCCGGTCTCGGCGCGGGCGAGGTCGCCGCGCGGGTGGACGGCGAGCACCGTGCGGTCGGCCCGGTCGAGCCAGGTGAGCAGCAGGACCTCCTGCCCCGCCGCCAGCTCCCGCAGGCCACGGGCCACCGCCGGGTCGAAGACCAGCCAGGCGTTTGGGCCGCCCTCGTCGCCCTGCTTGGGCGCCTGCGAGCGGGTGTGCAGCGGGGATTCGACCCGCCCGATCGCCCGTACCGTGTACTGCCCGTCCACCATGCCCCGAGCCTAGGGCTGCCGTCGCCGGTCCCGGTGGATTCCGGCGGGCACGGCGTGGTGGAGGCCGTCAGGTTTTTACCGGACGCACGGTTGATGGATCATCAGATTCCGGGTGAGGTGGAGGGAATCAAGATCCGACGAACCCGGAGGCGAGCGCGCGTATGCGGAGAATCCTCAACACGGCCCACATCTACATGATCCTCGGTGTGGTCAGCGGCCTGTACTACCGTGAACTCACCAAGGCCGAGGACTTCACGGGCGACACCCAGCTCGCCGTGGTCCACACCCATCTACTGGCGCTCGGCATGCTCCTCTTCCTCATCGTGCTGGTGCTGGAGAAGCAGTTCTCGCTGACCCGCAGCAGACTCTTCGACTGGTTCTTCTGGATCTACAACGCCGGTATGGCGCTGACCGTGGGCATGATGGCCCTGCACGGCACCCTGACCGTGCTGGGGCGCGAGAGCGGCGAGGCGATCGCCATGACCGCCGGGCTCGGGCACGTGCTGCTGACCGCCGGCCTGGTGCTGCTCTTCGTCGGTCTGGGCAAGCGCATACCGGCGGGTTCGAAGGCCGCGCCGGAGCAGGCCCCGGCGGACCCGGTGCAGCCCGCCCCCTGACGGGCGGCGGACGCGGCGACGGGGCCGGCGCCGGTGCGGCGCCGGCCCCGGCGCGGTCCGGCTCTGTTCGGCCAG
>NZ_JBFBJZ010000205.1:0-1265 GCF_040686255.1 Kitasatospora sp. NPDC085879
TCGTCGTCGCCAGCGTCGACACCTACCTGCGCTTCGCCGAGGCCTGCAACCGCCTCGATCTGGAAGCCGGGCGCAAGGCACCGACCCAGCTCACCGACATCGTCGGCGAGGTCACCGAGGGCGGCGCACACGGCAAGAGCAAGGGCGCGCTCTCCGGCGCCGCGGAGGCCGTGTCCGACACCCTCCACCTCGGCCGCGACAGCGACGAAGAGCAAGAAGAGAAAGAGGAGAGGCCCGCGCCCAAGCGTGAACGGCCGGCCCGCAGGCCCGCCCGCCGCCGGGAGGAATGACGTGTCCGTCTACGTGTACTCCATCACCGCCGCCTCCCACCCCCGGCAGTTGGCCGGCCTCGTCGGCGTGGGCGAGCCTCCCTCGACACTCCGCAGCGTGTGCGCCGGGCCGCTCTGTGCGGTCGTCAGCGACGCCCCGGACGAACTGCGGCCCAAGCGCCGCGACCTCACCGCGCACCAGAGCGTCCAGGAACGCCTGATGTCCGACGGCACCGTGCTGCCGCTGCAGTTCGGCCTCACCGCCCCGGACGACGACGCGGTACGCGCCGCGCTCACCGAACGCCACGACGAGTACCTGGACCGCCTCACCGCACTGGAGGGCTGCGCCGAGTACCACCTGAAGGCAGCCATCGACGAGAGCGCCCTGCTGCGCCAGATCCTGCTGGATTCACCCGAGGCCAGGCAGCTCAACGACCAGATCACCGGCGGCAACACCAACCCGGACCTGCCGCTGGCCCTCGGCGAACTGGTCGCCCACGAGGTCCGGGCCCGCCACTACGCCCTGGCCACCGGCATCACCGAAGCCCTGCGTCCCCACGCCCGCCAGGAGGTCAACTCCGAGCCGACGGGAGAGGACTTCCTGAACGTCTCCTTCCTGGTGGACCGGGAGCACGAGCAGCTGTTCCTCGCGGCCGAGAAGGGCCTCACCGCCGAACTCGGCGACGACTTCGACTTCCGGCTGCACGGTCCCCTGCCCGCCTACAGCTTCGTGTGAGGAAGGAGGAACCCGCCATGGGCCTGCTCACCCAGATCCTCACCCTCCCGCTCGCGCCGCTGCGCGGCACCGTCTGGGTGCTGGAACGCGTGGTGGAGACCGCCGAGAACGAGTACTACGACCCCGAACCCGTCCAGCAGGAACTCGCCGCTCTGGAACAGTCACTCCTGGCCGGTGAGATCGACGACGAGACGTTCGACCGGCGTGAGGACGAGCTCCTCGACCGCCTGGACGAGATCAGAGCCCACAGGCAACAGACC
>NZ_JBFBJZ010000206.1:0-1212 GCF_040686255.1 Kitasatospora sp. NPDC085879
AGCTACCTTGCAGGCCTCTACCTCCGCGCCTCGATGATCTGGATAGACGACCTCGTGCGACCACTCAATTGATCACAACCTCACACAGGCCCTAGGAGGACCCCGGCGGCGCGGGCGTTCTCGGCGACCTGTTCGGGGCGGGAGGCGCCGATGATCGCGGCGGCGACGTTCCGGTTCTGCAGCACCCAGGCGACGGCGAGCTGGGCCGGGGTGAGCCCGGCCTGTTCGGCGAGCGGGCGCAGCTGCTGGACGCGTTCCAGGACGTCCGGGCGCATCCAGCGGGCGACGAAGTCGGCGCCGCCCTTCTCGTCGGTGGCCCGGGAGCCGGCGGGCGGTGCGGCGCCGGGCAGGTACTTGCCCGTCAGCACGCCCTGGGCGATGGGCGACCAGACGATCTGGCCGATGCCGAGCTCCTCGCAGGTGGGGACGACCTCGGCCTCGATGACCCGCCAGAGCGCGCTGTACTGCGGCTGGCTGGAGACGAAGGGCACCCGGAGTTCGCGGGCGAGGGCGTGGCCGGCGCGGATCTGGTCGGCGGTCCATTCGGAGACGCCGATGTACAGGGCCTTGCCGGCGCGGACCACGTCGGCGAAGGCCTCCATCGTCTCCTCGAGCGGGGTCGAGGGGTCGTAGCGGTGCGCCTGGTAGACGTCCACGTAGTCGGTCTGGAGGCGGCGCAGTGAGCCGTCGATCGCCTCCGTGATGTGCTTGCGGCCGAGGCCGCGGTCGTTGCGGCCGGGGCCGGTGGGCCAGAACACCTTGGTGAGGATCTCCAGGCCTTCGCGGCGCTCGCCCTTGAGGGCCCGGCCGAGCACCGACTCGGCGCGGGTCTCGGCGTAGACGTCGGCGGTGTCGAAGGTGGTGATGCCGGTGTCGAGGGCGGCGCGGATGCAGGCTGCGGCGGTGTCCTCCTCCACCTGGGAGCCGTGGGTGAGCCAGTTGCCGTAGGCGATCTCGCTGATGACCAGGCCGCTGCGGCCCAGGTGGCGGAACTCCATGGGTCGGGTCCTCTCCGAACGGGTGTCGGTCCGATCATCCCCCGTCGTAGGCGGCTGTGCTGGCCGCATGGCCGGGCACCGCCCTGGTCCGACCGTGCCGTCCCCGGGGGGGGGGGGGGGGGGGCCCCCCCCCCGGGCGGGGGGCGGGTTTGGGCGGGGGGCGCGCCCCCCCCCGCCGGTGTTAGCGGGCCGGGGGGGGGTTGCGAGCCGGGCC
>NZ_JBFBJZ010000207.1:0-1209 GCF_040686255.1 Kitasatospora sp. NPDC085879
GGGACCTTAGACAAGCCTCATCGTTGCAGCTCAGAAGGCACTTTCGCTTTTCCGATCATGATCCGGACGCGCCCCCAGATGAAACGCGCAGGCTAATGGCGCCGAAGAGGGCAACGACGAGGATGCCTTCACCGATGCAGAGATCTTCGATGCAGCGGCCGTCGAGATCGAAGAGGTTGACCGGGTCCTGGTTGACGTAGTCATAGGCGTTGGCGCTTCCGCCGGGAACCGGGTCGACGGAAAGGAAGCGGCCGGTGGCGGGGTTGTAGAGGCGGACACCCATGAGGGTCAGGCCGGTGAGGGTCTCGTCCGAGCGCTGCGCGCCGCCGAGCCAGCCGTACCTGGTGGTCTGCTGGCCTGCCCGCGGGTTCCCGTATTCGTCGAGGTCGAGAACGGTGGGAGCGACCGCGGTGTCCAGAGGCAGCTGAAGAGTGGTGTCGCCGTGGAGGTTCTCCAGCTGCAGAACGGTGCCGCTTGTCTTTGTGGTCGTCGCGCCGAGCTTGCCGTTGAGACCGTCGACGCTACGGGTGAGGTTTCCGACGCTGTCCTCAGTGATCCAACGGGGGCTGTCGTCATCGGAGTCGTAGTGGTTGGTCTTCGAGTCCGTCTGGGTCCACGTTCCGCCGGTGTTGGCCTCGGTGGTCCAGCTGCGCACGCGCTGGTTGGAGTCAGCTTCCCCTACAGCAGCGGCCTGTTTACCGGCCACCGCCGCGGCCACCAGTACCAGGTCAACCAGCGCGAGACCTACGGAGGCGCCACCCCTCACCGTCGACCGCAACGCCTGGGACGCCCCCGCCGCCGTCACCGGCTGACCCACGGAAGCACGGTAGCTGACCGCCCGGCAGGTCAGCCCCGGCGCCGAGCGTGCCCGTCCGAGGCGTGAGGCACCCGGCCGACCTGCTTGAGGAGGTCAGGTCCGCCGGGTGCCTCATCGGTGTCGCGCTGCTCCGGCAGAGCGGTCGTGTAAACGGTGTTTACGTCCTCGCGCGCGGCTGGGTGCCGTGGTCCGGGGAGGTAGTGGGCGGAGCAGGGCTGTAAACGGCGTTTACATCGGAGACGGCCGGTTCGGCCAGGGCCCGCGCAGGACCCCGCTGTCGGGCACGGTCATGGAGGGCTAGCCTGCGCGTTTCATCTGGGGGCGCGTCCGGATCATGATCGGAAAAGCGAAAGTGCCTTCTGAGCTGCAACGATGAGGCTTGTCTAAGGTCC
>NZ_JBFBJZ010000208.1:0-1183 GCF_040686255.1 Kitasatospora sp. NPDC085879
CGCACCTCCCGCACCGAGGTGTACCTCTTCGCCCGGTTCGCCCCCGACGGGCGCTTCCAGTGCGTCGAGGAGACGACCCTCCTCGTCGCAGGCCACGCCGACGACCGGAACCTGGGACTCGTCACGTGACGCGGAACAGGGCGTCCGCACAGTGCCGCGTCGATCGGGCCCGGCGGTCGCCGCAGTCCTGACGGGCACGGCAGGCCCGGAGGCACCGTCCAGGAGCTTCCGGCGGCCCCGCCATCCGCAACCGCACGCCTCGATCCGGTGTCCGTCACCGCAGGGGCCCGGAGCTCACGTCCGGACGGCATGGTCCGGCGCCGACACATGGGGAGAGGAGCCGTCATGGCGTCCGTCAAGGAGAGACTGAGCAGCGCACGGGTCCAGGCCTTCATCGGCCGGGACGAGGAGATCGGCCGCTTCGCACAGGCCCTGGCCGGCGATCCGCAGGCGCCGTTCGCCTTCTACGTGGTCGGGCCGGGCGGCATCGGCAAGTCGACACTGCTCCGTCGTCTGGCGGACCACGCCCGTGCGACGGGACGGCCGCTCCTGGAGCTGGACGGCCGTTTCGTGAGCCGGGACCCGGCCGACTTCGAGCGTGTCGCCGCTCCTTTCCTGAACGTCCCCGGGACGGTCCTGTTCGTCGACTCCTTCGAGCACTGCCAGTGGCTGGAGAGCTGGCTGTGGCAGCGTTTCCTGCCCCGCGCCGCCGACGACGCCCTGGTGGTGCTGGCCGGCCGGATCGCGCCGCAGCCGCAGTGGACCGCCGATCCCGCCTGGGCCGGGCTCCTGCACGTCGGTGAACTGGAGCCGTTCTCCGAGCAGCAGGCCCGAAGCTTGCTGACCACGGCGCAGGTCCTGCCCCAGCTGCGCGAACGGGTACTTCGCTTCGCGGGGGGCAACCCGCTGGCCCTGTCCCTCGCGGCCGCTTCCAGGGCGGCGGACTGGAGCCGGGAGGACGTCTGGGCGCCCTCGGCCGACGTCCTGCACACCCTGCTGTCGGGCTTGATCGGCGAGGTTCCGACCGCGGCCCACCGCCGCGCCCTGGAGGTGGCCGCGCAGGCCTACTCGACCTCCGAGGAACTGCTCGCCTCGGTGCTGCCCGGCGAGGACGCCCACCTGCTCTTCGCCTGGCTCAGGGACCTGCCCTTCATGGAGTCCACCCACCGGGGGCTCCACCCGC
>NZ_JBFBJZ010000209.1:0-1166 GCF_040686255.1 Kitasatospora sp. NPDC085879
GGCCGCCTGTCCGTCCCGGGCCGTCTCCGGTGCCACGGGCGCCGGGTGTTCCACTGCCGCCTCCCTGCGCGGTGTCGCTCGTTTCTTCGGGCGCGCGGCGGCTCGGGGGTTGCCGCCGCCGCGCAGCGGGAGACCACCTCACGCACGGGCACGGCAAAATCTATGCGCGCCGGAGTAGACATTGCTCGTGGGCGGGTCTAACGTTTCTCTCGTAGACAGCAGTCGGTGATACCGGCCAGACACGAACTGGCCGGGGTTGTTGGACAGCAGTTCGCAGTTCGGTCCGGCAGTGGAGTTCCGAAGCCAGGCAGGTGCAGGACGGCGACGGGGCTGGCTGCCGGACGGGGCGGCCCGCAGGTATCAGGGGCCGCCACCAGCGGTACCCGTAGTACGCAGTTCAGTGAGTGCAGTACCAGCAGTTGCAAGACAGGTAGGACCTCGGCAAAGGCGCCCAGACTGCGGGCGCGCGTGTCGAGGGGTCCGGGCAGTGCGGTTCCAGGCCACCGCAGACGCGGCACGGCCGGCGGGGCTGGGTTGCCGGACCGGGTGGGCCGTCACGGCCACCGACAGCAGGTGCAGTACCAGCAGTACGAAAAGTGACAGGTCAGTACAGAGGATGAATGGAGGGTGCAAGCGCCATCAGGATCGCCCGGCCCGTGAGGTAGCAGTTTTTCGTCCGGGCGGACACCGCAGACCTCCCTCAAGGACACGAAGGACGGTGGTTTCCGGTCACGCATACGCGATCCCCGCACACCCCTCCCCCGGGGCAGTGCGGAAGTACCAGGACCGGCCAAGGCCGGTAGATGGTGTTGTTCCCCTTCGGGGCCCCGGAGCCGACACGGCGCCGGGGCCCCTCGACGCGTTCTCCCCGAGAACCAGAGAGGTGCAGTGACTACAACGGCCAGCCCCGACACACCCGACAAACTCGACGACGACGACTACCCCGCCTACACCATGGGCCGCGCCGCCGAGATGACCGGCACCACCCCCGGCTTCCTGCGAGCACTCGGCGAACACCGCCTCATCACCCCACTGCGCTCCGACGGCGGCCACCGCCGCTACTCCCGCTACCAACTACGCATCGCCATGCGCGCCCGCGACCTCGTCGACCAGGGCACCCCCATCGAAGCCGCCTGCCGCATCGTCATCCTCGAAGACCAACTCGA
>NZ_JBFBJZ010000210.1:0-1121 GCF_040686255.1 Kitasatospora sp. NPDC085879
AGATCTCAAACGCGGTCTGACTGGGCGTTTTGCCCTTAAGTGGGCCGGTTTATGCCGGTTTTTGAGGCGCCCAGACTGCTCGCTTTCGGTGACGCTTGGGGCTCTGGTGACAGGAGTGCCGCCGTTACACGAATGTCCGCCGGAACTGTGTACATCGTCCTGTCTCATCCCGGGAAGCCTGGCTGGAGCACAGTTGTCCCCTGAGTTCCGCTGCCTCTGGGCGGAAGCGAGATTCCGCAGCATGCCGTCATCATGACGGATCGTCGACCGTATCCGAGCGACCTGTCCGACGCCCGCTGGGCCCTGGTCGAACCCACCCTCACCGCCTGGCGCCGAGCCCGAACCGAACGCGCCCTGGCGTTCGGTCGGCCTCCCGAGCACGAGCTGCGCGACCTCCTCGATGCGATCCTCTACGTCGACCGCACCGGCATCCCCTGGCGCTACCTCCCGCACGACTACCCGTCCTGGGAGACGGTCTACGCCTACTTCGCCCGCTGGCAGAAGGACGGCGTGTTCGAGCAGCTCAACGGCCTTCTCCGGCGGCTGGCCCGCACCGCCGAGGGCCGCGATCCGGAACCAACTGCGTGCATCATCGACTCGCAGAGCATCAAGACCTCCACGAACGTCCCTGTCGCCGGCCAGGGCGCCGATGTCGGGAAGCGGATCGTCGGCAGGAAACGCAACATCGTCACCGACACGATCGGCCTGCTGCTCGTGGTGCTGGTCACCGCCGCGAGCGTCCAGGACGGCACCGCCGGCCGACAGCTGCTGACCGCCGTCGCGGCCGAGCACCCCACCGTCCGCAAGGCCTGGGCCGACATGGGCTACAAGAACGCCGTCGTCGAACACGCCGCCACTCTCGGCATCGACCTCGAGATCGTCCGACGCGACCCCACCACCAGGGGATTCGTCGTCCAGCCCCGCAGATGGATCGTCGAGCGCACCTTCGGCTGGCTCATGAACCACCGGCGCCTCGCCCGCGACTACGAAGCCCTACCCGCCCGATCCGAAGCCATGATCCACGTCGCGATGATCAGCCTCATGACCCGCCGACTCACCGGCGAAACCACCCCAACCTGGCGCGGAACCTGACGTCCACAGTCAGGGACGAAACGCCCAGT
>NZ_JBFBJZ010000211.1:0-1080 GCF_040686255.1 Kitasatospora sp. NPDC085879
TAGGGCCTGTGTGAGGTTGTGATCAATTGAGTGGTCGCACGAGGTCGTCTATCCAGATCATCGAGGCGCGGAGGTAGAGGCCTGCAAGGTAGCTCTCGGGCGTCTTGTCGAAGCGGGTGGCGATGCCCCGCCAGGCCTTCAGCTTGTTGATCAGACGTTCGACGGTGTTCCGCTCTTCGTAGAGGTTGGCGTCGTGGTCGACGGGTCGGCCGCCCTTGCTGCCCTTCCGCTTCCGGCTGGCAGCTTGGTCCTTCTTCTCCGGGATGACAGCCTTGATACCGCGTTTGCGCAGGTAGGCGCGATTGGCGCGGGACGAATAGGCCTTGTCTGCGGCGACCGCGCCGGGCCGGGTACGGGGTCGCCCGACGGGCAGGCGCACACGCACCTTGGCGAGGACGGGGACGAACTGCGGGCTGTCGCCGGCCTGCCCTGCGGTCAGGACGAGCGCCAGCGGACGGCACCTGCGGTCGGCGGCGAGATGGACCTTGCTTGTCAGTCCGCCCCGTGACCTGCCGAGCGCGGCCTGCTTCAGGCGGAGCTGACGTCGGCGCCGGACGCGTCTGCGCTCGTCCTGTCCGTTCTGTTCCTGCGGCTCGCCCCTTTTTGCCGGGACTTCTCCTGCTCACGCGCGGCTTCCTCCAGGGCGTGCATGAGCTCCTCGTCGACGAGCATCCCGGCGGCGTCGTGGTGGGCGCGGACGGTCGTGGAGTCGACGCTGACCAGCGACAGGTCCGTTCTCCCCTCGCGGGCGGCCTCGGCGATCAGGCCTTCGAGCAGCGAGGTGAACACGCCGGCGTCCCGCCAGACCCGGAACCGACCGAAGACCGTGGACCAGGGGCCGAACTCGTCAGGCATCTCCCGCCACTGGGCACTGGAACGGAACCGCCAGATCACGCCCTCGAACTGGTCACGAAGCCGTTCGGGGTACGGCCCGAACCTGCCGATCGGCAGATAGGGCTCGATCAAACTCCACTGCTCGTCAGTGAGTTGCCTGCGCGTCACACCCAGCAGTTCTACCGGGTTCCGCCCCGGAACGGGGCAGAACCCGGAAGATTGATCACAACCTCACACAGGCCCTAG
>NZ_JBFBJZ010000212.1:0-1072 GCF_040686255.1 Kitasatospora sp. NPDC085879
CCGAGGAGCACGACATGCTCCGTGACGCGGTGCGGTCGCTGGCCGAGGCGAAGATCGCCCCGTTCGCGGCCGAGGTCGACGAGCAGGGCCGCTTCCCGCACGAGGCGCTGGAGGCGCTGCAGGGCAACGACCTGCACGCGGTGCACGTGCCGGAGGAGTACGGCGGCGCCGGCGCGGACGCGCTGGCCACCGTGATCGTGATCGAGGAGGTCGCCCGGGTCTGCGCCTCGTCCTCGCTGATCCCCGCGGTCAACAAGCTCGGCTCGCTGCCGGTGCAGCTGTCCGGCTCCGAGGAGCTGAAGGCGAAGTACCTGGGCGCGCTGGCCCGCGGCGAGGGCATGTTCTCCTACTGCCTGTCCGAGCCGGAGGCCGGCTCGGACGCGGCCGGCATGAAGACCCGCGCGGTGCGCGACGGCGACTTCTGGGTCCTCAACGGCGTCAAGCGGTGGATCACCAACGCCGGCGTCTCCGAGTTCTACACCGTCATGGCCGTCACCGACCCGGAGAAGCGCTCCAAGGGCATCTCCGCGTTCGTCGTCGAGAAGGGCGACGAGGGCGTGTCCTTCGGCGCCCCGGAGAAGAAGCTCGGCATCAAGGGCTCGCCGACCCGCGAGGTCTACTTCGACAACGTGCGGATCCCCGCCGACCGCATGATCGGCGCCGAGGGCACCGGCTTCGCCACCGCGATGAAGACCCTCGACCACACCCGGGTCACCATCGCCGCCCAGGCGATCGGCATCGCCCAGGGCGCCCTCGACTACGCCAAGGGCTACGTCAAGGAGCGCAAGCAGTTCGGCAAGGCGATCGCCGAGTTCCAGGGCGTGCAGTTCATGCTCGCCGACATGGCGATGAAGCTGGAGGCCGCCCGCCAGCTCACCTACGCCGCCGCCGCGAAGTCCCAGCGCACGGACGCCGACCTGACCTTCTTCGGCGCCGCCGCCAAGTGCTTCGCCTCCGACGTCGCGATGGAGGTCACCACCGACGCCGTCCAGCTGCTCGGCGGCTACGGCTACACCCGCGACTACCCGGTCGAGCGGATGATGCGCGACGCCAAGATCACCCAGATCTACGA
>NZ_JBFBJZ010000213.1:0-1045 GCF_040686255.1 Kitasatospora sp. NPDC085879
CTTACGAGCTGGTGCGTGATTGCGGCGGGTTGGGCTTGCCTGGCTTGGGGCGGCATGATCTTCCGCTGTGACGATCATGGTGAACCGTGCAGTCCTCGGCCATCGGGTGCTGACCGGCCTCTCGCGCGGGCACCTGGCGGAGTTGGTCGTCGAGCTCGCCTCGCCGTGGCAGGCGGTGGTCGAGGGCAGGCGACACGCGGTCCGGGGCGGCGTGCGGCGCCGGGCCGCGGGTGCGGGCGCCAAGCACCGGTTGGTGTTCACCGACCGGGTGGTCGCGACGCTGATCCATCTGCGGCACGACCTGCCGCACGCGGTCCTGGGGCTGCTGTTCGGGGTCGACCGCTCCACGATCACCCGGGCCGTCGCCGAGATCCGCAGTCTGCTTGCCCGCCGCGGCTTTGCGGCGCCGGACCAGCCCGGGATCCGGCTGCGGACGCTCGCGGATGTGTTCGCCTATGCGCAGGCCGAAGGGGTGGTGCTGCGGCTGGATGCCACCGAGGTCCAGGTCCGCCGCCCTGCGTCCCACCGGGGCGGCCGGCGGGCATTCGTCTCCGGCAAGAAGAAGCAGAACACCATGAAGGCCACCGTCGTCGCCGACGAACACGGCCGGACGCTGTGGGCCGGCAACCTCCGCCCGGGACGCATGCACGACGCCACCGCCATCCGCAGTGAAGGCATCGCCGACCTGTTCCGCCAGTTCCCCGGCATCCAAATCCTCCTGGACGACGGATACTTGGGCCTTCGACGGGATCATCCCGGCCAGGCCATCACCCCGCCGCGGAAGGCGAACAAGATCTGCCCACCGGAAGTCCACGAGGCACGCGAGCAGGCCCGCCACGAGCATTCCTCCCGGCGCATACCGGTGGAACATGCCCTTGCCGACCACAAGCGATGGAAGGGCCTGACCCGCTGGACCCACCGCCGCGACACACTCCCGGACACCTACCTCGCCATCGCCGGACTGGTCTCCGACCGCACCGCCGCCGCCTGAACAACGCCCCAGCTCAGGCCGTCGCGTCCCCGCCGCAATCACGCACCAGCTCGT